>NZ_FKLB01000034.1:0-200662 GCF_900067035.1 Pseudomonas sp. 1 R 17 | reverse complement strand
ACTGAAGCAATCCGCTGCCTTATTCTGCATAACTCTTTGTTTACCAAGGAGTTTTGCGTTTCGACTGCGCCGGAAGTGGGGCGAATTATAGACTTCCAGGATCTGCCGTCAACACTTAATTTGGTTTTTCTATCAAAGTGCCTGCCAACCTTCAAATCCCTCTATATAGAGAAGGTCTCGCTGTCGAATTGAGCAATATATTGCTCAAAGCCGAACGATTAAGCATCATAGCGGCCCCTGATTCTCGACTATGACCTCGGACGAACGCCCCAATGACCACCTCCCCCCGCAGCTTGGCCTCGGCATTGTTTCCTGTCGGCCTGCTGTTGATCGCCATGGCCTCCATCCAGTCCGGAGCCTCACTGGCCAAGAGCATGTTCCCGATTGTCGGCGCCCAGGGCACCACAACCCTGCGCCTGATCTTCGCCAGCGTAATCATGTTGCTCATCCTCCGACCATGGCGCGCCAAGCTGACCGCAAAATCCCTGCGCACCGTGGTCGTTTACGGCATGGCCTTGGGCGGCATGAATTTCCTCTTCTATATGTCCTTGCGCAGCGTTCCCTTGGGCATTGCCGTAGCCCTGGAATTCACCGGACCGCTCGCCGTCGCGATCTACGCGTCGCGCCGAGCGGTAGACTTCCTGTGGATAGCACTGGCGATCATCGGCCTGCTCCTGTTGATTCCCATGGGGGAAGCCAGCAGCGGAATCGACCTGGTCGGCGCGACCTATGCTTTGGGGGCGGGGGCTTGCTGGGCACTCTACATTCTGTTCGGACAGAAAGCAGGCAACGACAACGGCGTCCAGACCGCCGCCCTCGGCGTAATGATCGCTGCCCTGTTTGTGGCGCCCATCGGTATCGTCCATGCCGGCACCGCCTTACTGACCCCGGCATTGATTCCGGTCGCCATCGGTGTCGCGATCCTGTCAACGGCACTTCCCTACACCCTGGAGATGGTAGCGCTGACGCGCCTCCCCGCCCGCACCTTCGGAACACTGATGAGCATTGAGCCTGCTTTCGGCGCACTCTCAGGACTTTTCTTCCTGCAGGAGCACCTATCCCTACCGCAATGGCTGGCCATAAGTTGCATTATCATGGCCTCGGTAGGCGCGACACTGACGATGCGCAATGACTCCAAGCCGCTGGTTCCGGCGGATTGAATCATCAGTGAAAGTTGCTCTGGTATTTGCTGCGTATTTAGGCCATGTTTAAACTGCAAACGAATGTCATTCATGGAGTTTTTCGACAAGGACAGCACGAACGCTACACTCGAGAGCGAGTAGAGCCGGCTTCAAGCATTATGAAGTGGCTATTAAGGATAGGAATGAAGCGAATTTTGATACTGTTAATGGTCGTGGCTATTGCTGGCTGTGCCGCGACTACCAAGACAGAAGTAAAACGCGGCAAAAAAGGGCTGCATATCAACTGTTCCGGCCTGTCTTCTTCCTGGGACCAGTGCTACACCAGTGCAACCAACTCTTGTGGCGCCAAGGGCTACCGGGTTATCGCCAAGTCCGGTGACAATTCCGAGGAGCCAGGGGATTACCCCTTCGGCCTAAACCCTGCCGGCTATACCAGCCGCAGCATGATCGTCATCTGCAAGTGATCTGCTCCGAGCAGTCACCAGCGACTGCTCATACACATGCCTGATACAACGCCGCCCCTTCGCGGCGCTGCAACTGAATTATTGCAGCTCCTGATTTTGCACCAGGTCAAATAGCCGTCGTGCGCACATGCAACCACGCCAACGCAGCACCGCTGAGCAGCGGGCTCAGGCGTTCACGCACCTCGGCGTGGTACGCATTGAACCACTCGCGCTCATCCGCGGTGAGCAGCGACGGCTCCAGGCAACGGGTGTCGATCGGGCACAAGGTCAGGGTTTCAAACGAGAGGAACTCACCAAACTCGGTCTTGCCTGCCTCGCGGTTCAATACCAGGTTCTCGATACGCACACCCCAGCGGCCAGGGCGGTAGGTGCCCGGCTCGATGGAGGTGATCATCCCTGGCTGCATCGCGGTTTGCGGCGCAGTGGCGGCCTGGTAGGCAATCACTTGTGGGCCCTCATGCACATTGAGGAAATAACCTACGCCGTGCCCGGTACCGTGGCCGTAGTCCACGCCTTCAGCCCAGATCGGCGCGCGGGCAATGGAATCCAGCAGCGGCGACAAAATCCCCTTGGGGAAATGCGCACGGGACAGGGCAATCACGCCCTTCAGCACACGGGTGCAGTCACGTTTCTGTTCGTCACTCGGCGTACCGATAGGCACCATCCGCGTGATATCCGTAGTGCCGCCCAAATACTGGCCACCCGAATCGATCAGCAGCAAGCCATCGCCTTCGATCACCGCATGTTCTTCTTCGGTAGCGTGGTAATGCGGCATGGCCCCGTTGGCATTGAATGCCGCGATGGTATTGAAACTCAGCGACACATAATCGGGGCGACGGGTGCGCGCAGCCGTCAGGTGTTCATCGATGGTCAATTCAGTGATGCGTTCACGACCGAGCGCACTGTCCAGCCAGGCGAAGAATTCACACAGCGCCGCGCCGTCCTGTTCCATGGCGCGGCGGATGTGCTCCGCGTCCGCCAGACTCTTGCGGGATTTGGCCAGCGTGGTCGGGTTCAGCCCTTCGATCAGCTTGACGCCGGCATCCAGGTTTTCCAGCAGACCGGCAGTAACGCGGGCCGGGTCAACCTGCATGCTGGCGCCCGATGGCACCGCACGCAGTGCATCCGCCACGTCGCTGTAGTCGCGCAACGTCACACCATCCTGCGCAAGCACCGCACGCAGGTCAGCGTCGACTTTACTCAGCGCCACAAACAACGTGGCCTGTTGTTGATTGATCAACGCAAACGAAACAAACACCGGATTAAACGAAACATCGCCACCGCGCAGGTTGAACAGCCAGGCGATGTCATCCAGGGTGGCGATGAAGTGCCAGTCGGCGCCCTTCTCTTTCAAACTCGCGCGCAGTGCGGCAAGTTTATCGCCACGGCTCACGGTCGCTTGCGGTGGCAGATGCGGATAGATCGGCTGGCTCGGCAGGCTCGGACGGTCTTTCCAAACTGCATCGAGTACGTCGATATCGGTCCGCAGGCGCGCGCCGCGCTCTGCCAGCCTGGCGCCCAAGGTGCGCGCCGACGCGACAGCCATCACCGCACCGTCCACCGCCACCACACCGCCTTCCGGCGTCTGCTCGGCCAGCCACTCCAGCGGCCCGGGCTGACCCGGTTGCAGCTTGACCAACTCAATGCCACTGCCCTTGAGCTCCTTGGTCGCCTGTTCCCAGTAACGGCTATCGGCCCAGACACCGGCGAAATCCGCAGTGACAATCAGCGTGCCTACCGAACCATGGAACCCCGACAACCATTGGCGCCCCTGCCAGTAACCCGGCAGGTATTCGGACAAATGCGGATCAGCCGACGGCACCAGCAGGGCGTGAATGCCCTCGCGGCGCATCAGTTCGCGGGTATGCGCCAGGCGCTGGGGAACCGTTCCATGGGTCAAGGGCTGCGTACTCATTGTGTCTCCTGCTAACCACTAATAATTGTTATGTGAAAATCAGACGGCCCAGAACGCCGGTGCGCTGGCCAGTGCGGCCTTGATCAATTGCACGGCCTGGTCGATGTCCTGCTCGGTGGTAAACCGGCCCAGGCTCAAACGTATGGTGCGGCCGGCAGAACGTGCGTCAAGGCCCAACGCAAGCAGCACGTGGGAAGGCGCATTGCTGGCGGAGTTGCACGCCGAGGTCGCCGAAAAGGCGATGCCCGCGCTCAACGCAACAGCGTCGAATTCACCTTCGCTGAACGTAAGGCTGAGGGTGTGAGGAATGCGCTGCGCAGGGCTGCCATTGAGGCGCACGCCACCGAGCGTATCCAACTGCTCCAGCAGGCGCTGACGCAAGGTCATAATGACAGCCTTCTCCTGCGCAAAAGACGCCGCCGCCAGGGCGAACGCCGCGCCCATGCCTGCAATCTGATGGGTGGCCAGGGTACCGGAGCGCAAGCCACCCTCGTGACCGCCGCCGTGAATCTGTGCCGACACTTTCTGTTGCGCCTGGGGTCCGACATACAGCGCGCCAATACCCTTGGGGCCATACAGCTTGTGCGCGGAAAACGACATCAAATCCACCGGCCACTGCGCCAGGTCGATCGCCACCTTGCCCGCGCCCTGCGCCGCGTCGACATGCAACAACGCGCCATGCTCACGCACACGTGCGCCGATGGCGGGGATGTCATTGAGGGTGCCCAGTTCGTTATTCACCAGCATCAGCGATACCAGAAAGGTGTCCTCACGCAATGCTTCGCTGACGGCCTCGGCGCGGATCAATCCGTCGGCGTCCGGCACCAGGTAAGTCACGGCCACACCGGCTTCCTGAAGCTGCCGCGCGGTGTCCAGCGTGGCCTTGTGTTCAATCTGGCTGGTGATGATATGCCCGCCCGCCACGCCACGCGCCTGGGCAACGCCCTTGATCGCGAGGTTGTTGGACTCAGTAGCACCGGAGGTCCAGACGATCTGCTCAGGTTGTGCGCCGACCAGCTCGGCCACCTGGCGACGCGCCTGTTCAACCGTTTGCCGGGCCGCTTGGCCGAACGCATGGGAACTGGACGCGGGGTTACCGAAATTGGCATTGAAGCCAAGACATTCGACCATCACCTGGATGACGCGTTCGTCCACCGGGGTGGTAGCGGCGTAGTCGAAATACAGCGGACGTTTATTCATGACAGTCAAGACTCGCAGAGCAGGTTCCCGAGAGCAGCGTCTCAGGGGCATCGGCCGGAACAGAGGTCGTCAGGTTTACCGGATCGAATGCCATTAAAGAAGGACAACTTTAAGTAAATGTGCGTAGGAACGCTCCTGAAATTCAGCTTAACAGGCTGAAGTCGTGCCATGGCAAACAAAAAGCCCGAGGTTCCTTCAAGGGAAGCCTCGGGCTTTTTGCTGTGCAGTGCCGACTCAACTGGGACGACCATGCAAAACCACGTTGCGCTCGGCGTTCATTTCGCCCTGGCGATCAAATCCGAAGGGCTTCTGTGGCTGGCCGGTCAGTGCGGCGCGCTGCTGTTGATATTCATCAAACGACAAGCCACGACGGCTCAGCGCTTCCAGGGCCAGTTGCTTGCTCTCTTCGGCCGTGTAGGGACGCAATTCTGGCGATGGATGGCTCGCACAGCCGGCGAGTACGGCGCTGACAATCACTAAGCAAACAGCGAGAAATCGGTTCATGGGGTAGCCCTGCAAAGAAGGTTTCAAGTCAATGAACACAGGCTACTCCCGCCGTTGCGCAGTGAAAAATCACCGTCCGTGATAGTCGCTATCGACCACCAAGGCACCCTCGATAGGAAACGTTATATTTCTTTATGGTCTATAAATATGGAAATACGTTCATTTACGGAATAACTGTATCCCTCTATAAATGACTTGCATAGAACCTGCGCTGTTCGCCACGCAACTGTTTGCCAGGCAACAGCCATTCAACAAATCACCAGTCAGACAACAGCAGCATTTTTCAGCAGTGAACCTGCAACCCACGCCAATCAAGGCCTGCACCCGTTGGTACAGCTCTTGCTCAACAGGTTGCACTCCACCTGCTATGAACCACTGTTGATAAAGGAACTGTTCATGACCCGTCCCCTGAATGTCGTTGCCCTCTCCGGCGGAACCTGGCGCCCGTCCCGCACCCTCGTGCTGACCCAAGCCGTACTGGCTGAATTGGCGACCTTGCTGCCGATCCAGACCACCCTGATCGAGCTGGGCGACATTGCCCGGCCACTCGGTGGTGCGCTGTCACGGGATGAGTTGCCCGCCGAGGTCGAAGCCCAACTGGTGGCCATCGAACAGGCCGACCTGCTGATCGTCGCCGCACCGGTCTATCGCGGTTCCTACCCTGGCCTGCTCAAGCATCTGTTTGACCTGGTTGGCCTCAACGCCCTGATCGACACACCGGTATTACTCGCAGCCACCGGCGGCAGCGAGCGCCACGCGCTGGTTCTCGATCACCAACTGCGTCCGCTGTTCAGCTTCTTCCAGGCCCTGACCCTGCCGATCGGGGTGTACGCCACCGAGGCCGACTTCACCGATTACCAAATAACCAGTGAGCCCTTGAAGGGCCGTATACGCCTTGCGGCAGAACGCGCAGCGCCGTTGTTTGCAGCGCACTCCCCCTCTCTGCTGAAAATCGCTTAAGGATTGGTCATGGATGTTTTCTGGTTTCTGCCAACACATGGCGACGGTCATTACCTGGGCACCACCCAAGGTGCACGGCCGGTCACCCTCAATTATCTGAAGCAAGTCGCGCAGGCGGCTGACAGCCTGGGTTACCACGGCGTGTTAATTCCTACCGGCCGCTCGTGCGAAGACTCCTGGGTCATCGCCTCGGCACTGGTGCCGCTGACCGAGCGCCTGCGTTATCTGGTGGCGATTCGCCCGGGTATCATCTCGCCGACCGTTTCTGCGCGTATGGCGGCGACCCTGGATCGCCTGTCCAACGGTCGCCTGCTGATCAATGTGGTCACCGGCGGTGATCCCGACGAGAACCGCGGCGACGGCAGCTTCCTCGACCACAGCGAACGCTACGAAGTCTCCGACGAATTCCTGCAAATTTGGCGCCGCGTATTGCAGGGCGAATCAGTGGACTTCGAAGGCAAACACCTGCGAGTGCAGAACGCCAAGGCGCTTTACCCACCGGTGCAAAAGCCTTATCCACCGTTATATTTCGGCGGTTCCTCGGATGCCGCCCACGACCTCGCCGCCGAACAGGTGGATGTGTACCTGACCTGGGGCGAACCGCCCGCCGCCGTCGCCGAAAAACTCGCAGATGTACGTGAGCGCGCAGCCCGCCACGGGCGTACGGTGAAGTTCGGCATTCGTCTGCACGTGATCGTGCGCGAGACCGAAGAGGACGCGTGGAAAGCCGCCGACAAGCTGATCGAGCACATCAGCGACGAAACTATCGCCGCCGCACAAAAATCCTTCTCGCGCTTTGATTCCGAAGGCCAGCGCCGCATGGCGGCCTTGCATGACGGGCGCCGCGACAACCTGGAAATCGCCCCCAACCTGTGGGCCGGTGTCGGCCTGGTACGCGGCGGTGCCGGTACCGCGCTGGTGGGCAACCCCCGGCAAGTAGCCGAGCGCATCAAGGAATACGGCGACCTGGGCATCGAAAGCTTCATCTTCTCCGGCTACCCGCACCTGGAAGAAGCCTATCGCTTTGCCGAGCTGGTGTTCCCGCTGCTGCCGGAACCCTATGCCAGCCTGGCCGGACGCGGCATCACCAACCTCACTGGCCCGTTCGGCGAAATGATTGCCAACGATGTTCTGCCAGCCAAGGCCTGATCGGCGCAGCGGCGGGAGCGGCATTGGTCGTTCCCGCTTATAAAGAGGAAACCCCGTGACAGCCAAACCCCACAGCGTCCTGCCATCACCGTTGCAGACCGCCAGACTGCTGGCCGCCGAATTCGCCCTCACCGCCGTCGAACGCGACGAGCGCGGTGGCACCCCCAAGACCGAACGTGACGCCCTGCGCCAAAGCGGCCTGCTGGCCCTGAGCATTCCCACCCAATACGGCGGCCTCGGCGCCCGCTGGAGTGACACCCTGGCCATCGTGCGCGAGTTCGCCAAGGTCGACAGCTCCATTGCCCACGTCTTCGGCTTCCACCACCTGATGCTCGCCACCGTGCGCCTGTTCTCGCGGCCGGACCAATGGCAACCCTGGTTCGAACAGACCGCGCGCAAAAACTGGTTCTGGGGCAATGCCCTCAACCCATTGGACACACGCACCGTGGTCAAGGACTTCGGCGGCTGGCGCGAGTTCTCCGGCAAAAAGAGCTTCTGCTCCGGCGCCAGCGACTCGGAAATGCTGATTGCCTCGGCGGTGGATGAAAGCGCCGGCGGCAAGCTGCTGATCGCCGCCATCCCCAGCGGGCGCAGCGGCATCACCCTGCACAACGACTGGAACAATATCGGCCAGCGCCAGACCGACAGCGGCAGCGCCAGCTTCGAACGGGTGCGCGTCGAGGAGTCGGAATTGCTGCTCGACCCGGGCCCGCTGAGCACGCCTTTTGCCTGCCTGCGCCCGCTGATCGCCCAGTTGACCTTCACCCATATGTTCCTCGGCATCGCCGAAGGTGCCTTCGAAGAAGCGCGCAACTACACGCTCACCGAGACCCGTTCCTGGCACAAGTCCTCAACCGAAGACGTGCGCCAGGACCCTTACGTACTGCATCACTACGGCGAATTCTGGGTGGCCCTGGAGGGTGTGCGCCTGTTGGTGGAACGCGCTGCCGAGCTGCTCGACCAGGCATGGGCAAAAGGCCCCAACCTCAGCGAAAACGAACGCGGTCAACTGGCGATTGCCATTGCGACCGCCAAGGTCGCCGCCACCCGCCAAGGCCTGGACCTGTGCAGCCGCCTGTTTGAAGTCACCGGCGCGCGCTCCACCCACGCATCCCTGCGCCTGGATCGTCATTGGCGCAACCTGCGCACACAAACCCTGCACGACCCGGTGGATTACAAGCTCCACGAACTGGGGGACTGGGCGTTGAACCAATCCCTGCCGATTCCGACGTTTTACTCATAAAAAGAGGTGCCCATGCAGCTTCTAACCTTACCGCCCTCGCCCGCCCTTGCGACGTCGATCCGCGCCACGGCCCAGGTCTTCGAAGACCCGAAATCCAGGGCGCTGCTCGACCATATCCAGCAAGTGGCGCCCAGCGAAGCCAGCGTGCTGATCATCGGCGAGACCGGTACCGGTAAAGAGCTGGTGGCGCGCCACATCCACAACCTCAGCGCGCGGCGCAACCGGCCGTTCGTGGCGGTTAACTGCGGCGCGTTCTCCGAGTCCCTGGTGGAAGCCGAGCTGTTCGGCCATGAAAAAGGCGCGTTTACCGGCGCCCTCAGCGCCAAGGCCGGCTGGTTCGAAGAGGCAGATGGTGGCACCTTGTTCCTCGATGAAATCGGCGATTTGCCGATGCCCATCCAGGTCAAGCTGCTGCGCGTCCTACAGGAACGCGAAGTGGTGCGCCTGGGGTCGCGTAAGAGCATTCCGATCGATGTGCGCGTACTGGCCGCCACCAACGTGCAACTGGAAAAGGCCATCAACGCCGGGCATTTCCGCGAAGACCTCTACTATCGCCTCGACGTTGTCAGCCTCGAGCTCAGCCCCCTGCGCGAGCGCCCCGGCGATATCCTGCCGCTGACCCGGCATTTTATCGAAGCCTACAGCCAACGCCTGGGCTACGGCCCGATCACCATCAGCCGCGAGGCCGAACACAAGCTAAAGAGCTACAGCTGGCCGGGCAACATCCGCGAGCTGGAAAACGTGATTCACCACACCCTGCTGATCTGCCGTAACGGCGTGATCGAACGCGACGACCTGCGCCTGTCGAACATGCGCATCGAGCGCCAGGACGACAGTCAGCACGGCACCGACAACAGCGCCGAGGCCTTGCTGGAGCGCGCGTTTCAAAAGCTCTTCGAAGAACAGGCCGGCGCCCTGCACGAAAAGGTCGAAGACGCGCTATTGCGCGCCGCCTACCGCTTCAGCCATTACAACCAGGTGCACACCGCCAACTTGCTGGGCCTGAGCCGCAACGTCACGCGCACGCGCCTGATCAAGATCGGCGAGTTGGCGGTGAACAAGCGCCGGCCGGGGGAAAACATGCAGGGCGAGCGCATGCTGCACCTATCCATTTAGGCGACAGTGCAACGCGTTGTCATGGCTGCGCTCGAAACTGCGCAGTACCTGGAACGAACCGAAGGTCACGGCCGTGGCCTGGTGGGCGCGAATCAGCGTCCAGAAATCTTCCTCGCCGTGCTCAAAGCATTGGAACGCCGCTTCGCCGTCCTCGCGGGAGCGCCATTGCAGGTAATTGAGCACCCGCCGCCCGTCTTCGCTGACCTGCACACTCGCGTTGATAAAGCCGCCATGGCCCTGGGCCAGGCGTTCACTTTGGGTGGACAAGGCCGCCACCAGCGCCACTTGTTGCTGGGGTTCGATATGAAACTCGATCAGTTGAGTGAAACTGCGATTTTTCTCTGATACCTGCATGAACACTCCCCTTTCTCTGTAGGCAGAATCTTGTGATTCGATACCACGCAGGGTAAAACCTCTAGTTAAGTCAAGGTCAAGCGCTTAATTGGAGTGTTTATGGTTACCAAAGAGCTCACCGTCGGCCAACTGGCAGCCCGTAGCGGTGTAGCTGTTACGGCCCTGCACTTCTACGAAACCAAGGGGCTGATCAAGAGTCATCGCAATGCCGGCAATCAACGACGCTATCCACGGGATGTACTGCGCCGGGTGGTGGTGATCAAGATCGCCCAACGCCTGGGAATTCCACTGGCAACGATTGGCGAGGCGTTGCAGACGTTGCCGGAAGGACGCACGCCCAACGCTCAGGATTGGGAGCGGTTGTCCGCGCTGTGGCGGGAAGACCTCGATGAGCGCATCCATAAGCTGATGCTGCTGCGGGACAAACTCACCGGTTGTATTGGGTGTGGATGCTTGTCGCTGGACGCGTGCCCGTTGCGCAACCCGGATGACCAGCTCGGTGGGCGCGGGCCGGGGGCGCAATTGCTGGAGCCCGGCTGCCCCCCCTCGTCGGGGCCCTCGGAGCCCTTGATGGGCGTGGCCTATAGTGAAGAGGCCGTGCCTCCACAACCACAATCAAGGAGAACGAAATGAGCGTTAAACCCATTCCCGAGGGTTATCACAGTGTCACGCCCTATATGGGCATCGACAAAGCCTCAGAGGCTATCGAGTTTTACAAAAAAGCCTTCGGCGCCACCCAGATCATGCGCCTGGACATGCCCGATGGCAGGGTCGGCCATGCCGAGCTGCGCATTGGTGATTCGGCGATCATGCTGGGCACGCCCTGCGATCAGATGTCCCTGAGCAATCCGACTGAAAGCACCAGTGTCGCCTTGCATCTGTACGTGAACGACGTAGACGCACAGTTCAAACAAGCCATCGCAGCGGGCGCCAGCGTGGTGTCCGAACCAGAGGACCGGTTCTATGGCGACCGTTCGGGCAGCGTGAAGGATCCATACGGTCACCTTTGGTACCTCGCCACCCGCAAGGAAGACCTCAGCGAAGAACAGATCCGTCAGCGCGCCATGGAAATGTTCAAGCAAGGCTGAGCATCGGGGCCGGTTCGCCGGCTCCTACCCCACTTCATGAATACCCCCACGCCGTAAAAACCCGCTGGATGTGAACCTGAAACATTTTCTTTCATATCCACCTTGGGGATTTCTCATTCTCATCCGTCTTAACTTAGATACAGCCTGTCGCGTCAGCAAAAGCTACGACTGGCCTTTTCCGGGCCTCCCTCGCCCTCCCCTGATCAAGACCCTCTTTCACATGTCGAAGAAGTCACGCTCAAAACTCTGGTTTCTCGTCCATAGCTGGCTGGCCTTGCCCATCTGGTTCTTTGTACTGATTGTCTGCGTCACCGGCACCCTGGCGGTGGTCAGCCAGGAAATCGTGTGGCTGGCCAATCCGGACATCCGTGCGAGCAAGCCGTCGGATGATGCCGAGCCGCTGAGCTACGACCAGGTGATCAGCGCCATCAAGCGGGCCGAACCCCAGGTCATCGTGCAGTCTCTCAGTCGTCCGGATGAATCGCACTTTGCGCTGAGTGTCGACCTCAGCTACCCGGACGGGCGCTCGGTAGAGGTCTACGTCAATCCGTACACCGGGGCGATCCAAGGCATCAGCCCGTCGTTCAACTTCCGTCAGTTCACCCGCGCCCTGCACGGCTGGTGGCTGGTGCCGTTTACCAATGGCTTCAGCTGGGGCTGGTACCTGGTGTCGCTGCTCGGCTTGCCGTTGCTGGCCTCACTGGTCACCGGCCTGGTGGTGTACAAGCGCTTCTGGAAAGGTTTTTTCAAGCCGACCCTGCGTATCCGCCACGGCGCGCGGATTTTCTGGGGCGACTTCCACCGCCTGAGCGGTATCTGGTCGATCTGGTTTATTGCGGTGATTTCCATCACTGGCACTTGGTTCCTGATCCAGGCAATCCTGGGTGACAACCAGATCTCCATCTCCAGCGAGCCCATCGTCCCGGTGATCGCCCGCGAAAAAGTCCCAACCTCAGCCCCCGGCGTGCCTGCGCCGATGATTCCCGTGGATGAGGCGATCGCGATCGCCACCCAACGTATCCCGGGGCTGGAGGCGAGCTTCGTGAGCCTGCCGCTCAATGCCTACAGCCACCTGCAAATCGGCGGGCGGGGCTGGTACCCGCTGATGTTCCAGACCGCTCAGATCAACCCATATGACGGTGAAATCGCCTCGTCGCACCTGCTGTCCGACCGCACCAAGCTGGAGTTCGTCACCGAATCCATGCGCCCCCTGCACACCGGCGACTTCGGTGGCATCTGGATCAAGCTGATCTGGGCGTTCTTCGGCCTGGTGCTGAGCATGATGGTCTTGAGCGGCCTGTTGATCTGGACCAAGCGCACGGCCCTGGCCACCCTCAACGCTCTCAAGCGCGAAGCCAAGACACAACGTGCGCCGGCACCCATTCCGGCCATGCAGGCTGAAACCTCGGAGGCCAAGCCATGAGCAAGTCCGCCAACGCTACCCCGCCTTCGCCGTTGCGGGCCTTCTGGCTGAAATGGCGTTTCCACATCAACGTCCTGCTGTTGCTGGTACCGCTGGGCTTCATGCCCAAGTACTTCGCCGATGCCGCGCTGTTTCGCGGCGACACCGGCATCGGCGAGCGGGTGGCCGGGGACGTACAGGTCGGACCCTGGAGCCTCACGCTGGCCGAATTCCGCAATGAAGGCCCGCGCCCCGACCCGGCCGGCCCGATGAAGTTCTTCAACGCCGCCCTCTGCGCCACCTGCGCCGACCAGGTCAAGGCCACCTACCTGCGCATCGGCAAGCCGCGCAGCCTGCGTGCCGCCGGGGTGATCTTCTTCGGCACCCCGTACCGCATGGGTGCGGGCCTGCCCGTGCCGGAACGTACCCCCGTCGATGCCGAACTGTGGGTCACCATGGAAGGCTGGGACGGCACCATGCACCAGGGTTCCATCCCGCTGAGCCAGGCCTCGCCTGCCACCATTGCCTGGCTGAACAAGCAAGGAGTCAAACCATGACGTTCAAGCGCCTGTCCCGCGCCGCGCTGTTGCTGTGCGCCGGTTTCAGTACCACCGTCCTTGCCCACAACCCAATGTGCGAATGCAAGGAAATCCCCGGCGAGCAGATCCAGTGCAAAGGCGGTTTCTCCGACGGCAGCGGTGCCCCCGGCGTGACCCTGGATGTGATCGGCTATGACGAAACCATCCTGGTGCCCGGCAAGCTCGGCCAGGACTCCACCCTGACCTTCAAGAAGCCGTCCGCCGAGTTCTACGTGCTGTTTGATGCAGGCCCCGGTCACGTAGTGGAAATCGACCAAGCGGATATCCAGCCTCAATGAGTACGACACAGGTTGTTCGCCCCGCCGGTGCCGGCCACGAAACCCTCTACGTGCTGCTGCTGTGCCTGATCATCCTCGCGGTGGCCGGTACGGTGGTGGCGCTGCATGGTGAAACCCAGGCAGTCGCGGCGCTGCCCCGCCATCAACTGGATGCCCGCCGCGACCTGAGCGCCGCCGAACAAGGCATCTACGCCGACCTGCGGGTCACGCTGGATGAAATCCACTTGCTGCAGCAGGAGCAAAGCGCCCTGCCCACCCCCGAGCAACTGGCCGAAGAAGGCTTCGCGCCCTTTGCCCAGGACGCCAGTTCGGTCAGCCGCGGCGACCATCGCTGGCAGTTGTTGGGGAACTCGGCCTACTTGGGACTGAGCCAGACGCCGACCACCAGCGGTTCACTGCTGATGCGCGTACAGGGCAGCGAGCCGGATATCTGGCTCAACCGCAGCACACACCTGGCCGCCCCCTCCGACCTCACTGACCAGGCGCTGATCGCAGCCGGCTGGCAGCAGGTGGTCGCGCAATTCGACGCCGGCGTCACCCGCCAGCACCGTCACTGAACGAGAAGACCGATTGCCCATGTCTATTTCATCGCCCCTGTTGCGCGTGTTTCTGGTTGGCCTGTTCAGCCTGATACTCGCTCCCCTCGCGAATGCCGAGGCGGCCAAACGCCTGCGTATCGGCATCACCCTGCACCCTTATTACAGCTACGTGGCCAATATCGTCGGCGACAAGGCCGAAGTGGTGCCACTGATCCCGGCCGGCTTCAACCCCCACGCCTACGAGCCACGTGCCGAAGACATCAAGCGCATCGGCACCCTGGATGTGATCGTGCTCAACGGCGTCGGCCATGACGATTTCGCCGACCGCATGATCGCCACCAGCGAGCGCCCGGACATTCCGGTGATCGAAGCCAACGCCAACGTGCCGCTGCTGGCGGCCACCGGCAACGCCGCGCGCGGTGCCGGCAAGGTGGTCAACCCGCACACCTTCCTGTCGATCAGTGCGTCGATTGCCCAGGTCAACAACATCGCCCGCGAGCTGGGCAAGCTCGACCCGGACAACGCCAAGACCTACACCCAGAACGCCCGCGCCTACGGCAAACGCCTGCGGCAGATGCGTGCCGATGCCCTGGCCAAGTTGACCGGCGCACCCAACCCGGACCTGCGCGTCGCCACCGTGCACGCGGCCTACGATTACCTGCTGCGCGAGTTCGGCCTGGAAGTCACGGCCGTGGTCGAGCCGGCCCACGGGATCGAGCCGAGCCCCAGCCAGTTGAAGAAGACCATCGACGAACTGCGCGCCCTGGACGTGAAGGTGATCTTCTCGGAGATGGATTTCCCGTCCACTTACGTCGACACCATCCAGCGTGAATCCGGGGTCAAGCTGTACCCGCTGTCGCATATTTCCTACGGCGAATACAGCGCTGAAAAATACGAAGTGGAAATGACCGGCAACCTCAACACCGTGGTGCGGGCGATTCAGGAGTCGGGGGCATGACCGCAGCGCAGCAACTTAAGGTCGCCAGCGTCGGCCCGACCCTCGACTTCGACCAGGTGTCCCTGACCCTGGGCCGCACCGTGATCCTCGACGGCGTGAGCTTCCAGGTGCAGCCGGGCAGCATCCATGCGCTGGTGGGGCCGAATGGCGGCGGCAAAAGCTCGCTGATCAAGACCCTGCTGGGGCAAACACCGCATCAGGGGCAACTGAGCCTGCAGTGGCCGGGCACGCCCGGCACCATCGGCTATGTGCCCCAGGCGCTGGAGTTCGACCGGGGCCTGCCGATGACGGTCGACGATTTCATGGCCGCCATGTGCCAGCGGCGCCCGGCGTTCCTGGGTTTGTCCAAACATTACGCCGCCGCGATTGGCGAGGCGCTGGAACGGGTCGGCATGCAGGACAAGCGCAAGCGGCGCATGGGCGCGCTGTCCGGCGGTGAGCGCCAGCGTGTGTTGTTGGCCCAAGGGTTGATTCCGGCGCCGCAACTGCTGGTACTGGATGAACCGATGTCGGCCCTCGATGAGGCCGGTATCCAGGTGTTCGAACGCCTGCTCAATGACTGGCGCCTGGCCGGGATCACCGTGCTGTGGATCGAGCACGACCTGGAAGCCGTGGGCCGCCTGGCCGACCGCGTCACCGGCCTGAACCGCCGCCTGCTGTTCGACGCCACGCCGAAAGAGGCGCTGACCCCGGAGCGCCTGCTGACCCTGTTCTCTACCCATCCTCGGAGCCCGGCGCCATGAGTTATGAAGCGTTTCGCCTGATAGTCCAGGGCTGGGCCTCGTCCGGTTACCTGCCGGAGGCACTGGCCTATGGTTTTGTGGTCAACGCCCTGCTCGCCGGCCTGCTGATCGGCCCGGTGCTGGGCGGCCTGGGCACACTGGTGGTGGTCAAGCGCTTTGCGTTTTTCTCCGAAGCGGTCGGCCATGCCGCACTGACCGGCGTGGCCGTGGGCATCCTGCTGGGTGAGCCCTACACCGGGCCCTATGGCAGCCTGTTCGGTTACTGCCTGTTGTTCGGCATCCTGCTCAACTACTTGCGCAACCGCACCGGCCTGGCGCCGGATACCTTGATCGGCGTGTTCCTGTCGGTGTCCTTGGCATTGGGCGCCAGCCTGCTGCTGATCCTGGCGGGCAAGATCAACGTGCATATCCTCGAAAACGTGCTGTTCGGCTCGGTGCTGACGGTCAACGGCAACGATTTGCTGGTACTGGCGATTGTCGGCGCCCTGGTGATGGCCCTCGCGCTGCCGCTGTACAACCGCATCATGCTCGCCAGCTTCAACCCGCAATTGGCGGCGGTGCGTGGTGTGGCGGTGAAGACCCTGGACTACCTGTTCGTGATCCTGGTGACGCTGATCACCGTGGCGGCAGTCAAGGTCATCGGCGCCATCCTGGTGGGCGCGCTGCTGGTGATCCCGGCTGCAGCGGCACGCCTGCTGAGCCAGTCGCTCAAAGGCTTCTTCTGGATCTCGGTGGTGATCGCCACCGTCAGCACCCTGTGCGGGATCCTGTTGCCGATCATCTTCGACCTGCCCATCCCCTCCGGTGCCGCGATCATCCTGATGGCCGGTATCGCTTTCGCCCTTGCCGCCGTCGCGCGGGGCACCGTGCCCAGCCTTAAAGGGAACCTTGGATAATGCGCTCCGTTCTTCAACCTCTGGCCCTGGCCATCGCTTGCCTGATCACCACGCCGCTGATGGCGGCCGACGTGGGCAAACCTGCTGCTCACGCGGCCAAACCGGTCAAAGTCCTGGCCTCGCTGCCGATCACCTATGGCCTGGCGCAGGTGCTGCTCAAGGGCACCGACGTGCAGCTCGAGCGCGCCGCGCCGGCCAACCTGCCGGGCTCGCGGCAGGTGTCGTACTTCACCGGCCGTGGCGCGCCGGCACTGAACAGCCTGGCCCAGGACGCCGACGCCGCCATCGGCGTGCGCTCGCTGTGGGCCGATGACCCGCTCTACCCCGTGGCACGGCGCAGCAATATCCGCATCGTCGAAATCGATGCGGCACGCCCGGTGGATGGCGGCCTGCCGGGCATCGCCGTGCAACCTGGCGTCGCCGATGGCTTGAACAGCCAGCCGTGGCAATCGAGCAACAACCTGGGGCGCATGGCCGATGTCCTGGCCACCGACCTGAGCCGCCTGGCACCGGGCGCCAAGGCGAAGATCGACGCCAACCTGGCCGCCCTCAAGCAACGCCTGCTCAAGCTCAGCGCCGACAGCGAGGCGCGACTGGCCAAGGCGGACAACCTGAGCGTGGTCAGTTTGAGCGATCACTTTGCCTATCTGATCAGCAGTTTGAATCTGGAACTGCTCAGCACCGATGCCCGGCCCGACGCCGATTGGACGCCTGAGGCGTTACAGAAGCTCAGTGCCGAGCTGAAGGACAACGACGTGGCCGTGGTGCTGCATCATCGCCAGCCGAGTGATGCAGTGAAAGCCGCCATCACGGCAGGCGGTTCAACGCTGCTGGTGTTGAACGTCGACGGCGCGGACCCGGTATCGGAGCTGGAGATCAATGTGGACCAGGTGATCAAGGCACTCACGGTGCACTCACTGTAGGAGCGAGCTTGCTCGCGAAAAACTTGAGGGCGTTGCGGGGAGCCAGGTCTCCCGCGTCATCGTTGACATCTTTCGCGAGCAAGCTCGCTCCTACAGGAAGCCCCCCGATCACACCACATCGACGCCGACATGAATCGCATCATGCCGCCAGAATTCCAGGTCGCAGTCGATCAAGCGCTGGTGCTGGTCATAATTGACCCGGGCGATCCGCAAGCCCGGGCTGCCCACCGACACGCGCAATGCCGCCGCCGCTTCCACAGGCAATGAGGTCGGCACGATCTCGAAGCGCACCCGCCCGTAATGCAAGTCGTACTTGCGCGCATACAACTCGGTCATCGACTGATTCAGGTCGCACTCAAGAATCCCCGGGAAATACTGCGGGTTCAGGTAGTGCTCCACATACAACACCAGCCGCCCGTCAATCCGCCGTCCCCGGCAAATCTGGATCACCCTGGACAACGCCGGCAGCTGCAACCACGCACACACCGCGGCCGAGGCCGGCTGCAGCCGCGCACTGATCACTTCGGTGGATGCCACCCGCCCCTGGTCGTTGACCATGGCGTGAAAGTGGCTGCGCTGCATCAGGTTGTAGGCCAGCCGAGGCGGCGAGACAAACCAGCCACGACGCTCCTCGCGATAAATCTGCCCTTGAGCCTCCAGTTGTAACAAGGCTTCCCGCACGGTAATTCGAGTGGTACCAAACAACTCGCTGAGCTTGCGCTCGGCGGGCAGCTTGCTTGCAGGCGGCAACAGGCCGTGGTCGATCTGCTCTTGCAGCGCCAGCCCGATGGATGTCACCGCCTTGATTGCCTCATCACGCATCAATGTTACCTATCTGGACTAGACCAGCACTGTTCAGGTGCACAAACCGCTGCATAAGTGGGCTTGCATGACTGCTTGCCAGCCTAGGCACTCCTGATGACCGACAGATGACAGTCCCTGCCCCGTCCCTGCACCACACCCTGCAATACATCGGCCAAGTCCAGTCGCTGCGGGCATTTGAGCATGGTCTACGCTAAGTCTGCGCCGAGCGACATCAAGGCTATGAAAACGACATCGACATGAAACTGTCATCCATCGCGTCTAGATTGGCTCAGGTATTGCTCTGACCTAGACCAACAACACCGTAGAAAACACCGCCGCGTTGAAAACGCCCAAAGGAGCTTCGGATGAAACAGCTTTTCCTGGCATCACTGTTAGGCTCGACCATTGCCATGTGCACCGCCGCCATGGCCGCTGATACCGATCTAAAAACCTTGGAAGCCGCCGCGAAGGCGGAAGGTGCCGTCAACAGCGTCGGCATGCCCGATGACTGGGCCAACTGGAAAGGCACCTGGGAAGACCTGGCCAAGACCTACGGCCTCAAGCACATCGACACCGACATGAGTTCGGCCCAGGAAATCGCCAAGTTCAAGGCCGAAAAAGACAACGCCAGCGCCGACATCGGCGACGTAGGCGCCGCCTTCGGCCCGATCGCGGTGAAGCAGGAAGTCACCCAGCCGTACAAGCCGTCCAACTGGGCTTCGGTGCCGGATTGGGCGAAAGACAAGGACGGTCATTGGGCCCTGGCCTACACCGGCACCATCGCGTTCATCGTCAACAAGAAGCTGCTGCACGGTTCCGAAGTCCCTACCAGTTGGGCTGACCTGCAAACCGGCAAATACAAAGTCTCGGTGGGTGACGTGAGCACTGCGGCCCAGGCCTCCAACGCCGTACTCGCCGCCGCCATCGCCAATAAAGGCGATGAAAAGAACATCGCCCCCGGCCTGCAATTCTTCACCAAGATCGCCCAGCAAGGTCGCCTCGGCCTGTCCAACCCGACCATCGCCACCATGGAAAAAGGCGAAGTCGAAGTGGGTATCGTCTGGGACTTCAACGGCCTGAGCTACAAAGCCAAGATGGCCAACCCGGATGACTACGTGGTGCTGATCCCATCGGACGGCTCGGTGAAATCCGGCTATACCACCATCATCAACAAATACGCCAAGCACCCGAACGCCGCCAAGCTGACCCGCGAATACATCTTCAGCGACGCCGGCCAACTCAACCTGGCCCGTGGCAACGCACGTCCGATCCGTGCTGAAACCGACCTGAAGCTGCCGGCCGACATCGCCAAGAACCTGATCCCGGGCGAGCAGTACACCAAGGCCAACCCGCAGCCGATCAAGGATGCCGATGCGTGGGAAGCGACTTCCAAGAAGCTGCCACAGTTGTGGAACGAGCAGGTCATCGTAGAAATGAAGTAAGCCTGTCGCCCACATTGGAAATCCACTGGAGATCCAATGTGGGAGGGGGCTTGCCCTAATGCCAGTCAGTTAAGGCTTTTTGTAGGAGCGAGCTTGCTCGCGAAAAACTCACAGGCGCCGCGTTCATTCAGGAAGCACGCGTTATCGTTGACGTTTTTCGCGAGCAAGCTCGCTCCTACAGGAGGCGATGTACGCTTAACTGACTGGCATTAGGGCAAGCCCCCTCCCACACTTTTGACCTCGCTCCTCCAGGGGAAGTGAGTCAAGTCTATTGCTGCGGAGCGCTCTCCCCCATGAAGCACACTGTCATCCTTGTCGTGCTCGACGGCCTGAACTTCGAGGTTGCCCGGCACGCCATGGGACACTTGCAGGCCTATGTCGGCGCAGGACGCGCGGCCCTCTACAAGCTGGAATGTGAACTGCCCGCCCTGTCCCGCCCGCTGTACGAATGCATCCTCACCGGCGTGCCACCGATCCACAGCGGTATCGTGCACAACCAAGTCTCGCGCCTGTCCAACCAGCGCAGCATTTTCCATTACGCCACCGACGCCGGCCTCACCACGGCTGCGGCGGCTTACCATTGGGTCAGCGAGTTGTATAACCGCACGCCCTTTCTCGCCGCACGGGATCGTCATACCGACGACAAGACGCTGGCGATCCAGCACGGGCATTTCTACTGGAATGACCACTACCCCGATTCCCACCTGTTCGCCGACGCCGACAGCCTGCGGCTCAAGCACGCGCCGGACTTCATGGTGGTGCACCCGATGAATATCGACGACGCCGGCCACAAGCACGGCCTCGACACACCGCAGTACCGCAACAGTGCACGCTCGGCCGACATCATCCTGGCCGACTACCTGCAAGCTTGGCTCGATGCCGGTTACCAGGTGCTGGTGACCGCCGACCACGGCATGAACAACGACCGCTCCCACAACGGCCTGCTGCCGGAAGAACGGGAAGTGCCGCTGTTCGTCCTCGGCGATGCCTTCAGCCTGGACACCCAAGCCGCACCGAAACAAACCGAGCTGTGCGGCACCGTCTGCGAACTGCTGGGCGTACCCCACGACAAACCTGTGTGCCGGGAGTTACTGAAGTGAGTTCAATATCCCGTGGCAAATGGCTGGCACTCCTGTGCCTGGTGCCTTTCGCGCTGTTCTTTATCGTGTTCGAAATCGCCCCGCTGGTATGGGTGCTGATCAATAGCCTGCAGACCGAAGACACTGGCTGGGGCCTGGACAACTTCACGCGCATCTTCAGTTCGAAGTTCTACCTGCAAGCCATCCAGTTCAGCCTGGAGATCAGCTTCTACTCGAGCATCTTCGGCATCATCATCGCCACGCTGGGCAGTTATTCCCTGCGCCGGGTGGATTCGCCGCTGCGCAACTTCGTCACCGCCTTCGCCAACATGACCAGCAACTTTGCCGGCGTGCCCCTGGCCTTCGCGTTCATCATCCTGCTGGGGTTCAACGGCAGCATCACCATCATGCTTAAGCAGGCCGGGATCATTCAGGACTTCAACCTGTACTCCAAGACCGGCCTGATCATCCTCTATACCTACTTCCAGATCCCCCTCGGCGTGTTGCTGCTCTACCCAGCCTTCGACGCACTGCGTGAAGACTGGCGTGAGTCGGCGGCCCTGCTCGGCGCCAATGGCTGGCAGTTCTGGCGACATATCGGCTTGCCGGTGCTCACCCCGGCGCTACTGGGCACGTTCGTGATCCTGCTGGCCAATGCCCTGGGTGCCTACGCGACGGTCTACGCCTTGACCACCGGTAACTTCAACGTGCTGCCGATTCGTATCGCCGGCCTCGTGTCGGGGGATGTATCCCTCGATCCAAACATGGCCAGCGCACTGGCCGTGGTGCTGGTGGCGCTGATGACCCTGGTCACCGTGGTCCATCAACTGCTGCTCAAGAGGAGCTACCATGTCTCGCGCTGAAGCCGGCCCGGCCTCCCTCTACCACCGCGTGGTGGTGTACCTGTTGTTCGCGATCCTGGTGCTGCCGCTGATCGGCACGTTCGTCTACTCCATTGCGAGCAGTTGGTCGGCAACCATTCTGCCGGCGGGCTTCACGGTGAAGTGGTATGTGCAGCTGTGGAGCGACCCACGCTTCCTGATGGCCTTCGGGCAATCGTTGCTGGTGTGCGTGGGTGCGTTGATCCTGTCGGTGGTGTTGATTCTGCCGCTGTTGTTCGTGGTGCATTACCACTTTCCCAGGCTCGACGCCTTGATGAACATCCTGATCCTGCTGCCCTTCGCGGTACCGCCGGTGGTGTCGTCGGTGGGCCTTCTGCAACTGTACGGTTCCGGGCCGTTGGCGATGGTGGGCACGCCGTGGATCCTGATCGGCTGCTACTTCACCGTGGCGCTGCCATTCATGTACCGGGCGATCACCAACAACCTGCAAGCCATCAACCTGCGCGACCTGATGGACGCCTCGCAACTGCTCGGCGCCAGCACCTGGCAGGCCGCGCTCTTCGTGGTGCTGCCCAACCTGCGCAAAGGCCTGATGGTGGCGCTGCTGCTGTCGTTCTCGTTCCTGTTCGGTGAGTTCGTGTTCGCCAATATCCTCGTGGGCACTCGCTACGAAACCCTGCAGGTGTACCTGAACAACATGCGCAACAGCAGCGGCCACTTCACCAGCGCCGTCGTGATTTCCTATTTCTTCTTTGTGCTGGTGCTGACCTGGGCCGCCAATACCTTGAACAAGGACAAAAGCCAATGAGCTTCGTCAGCGTCCAACATCTGCAAAAAGGCTACGCCGGCACCCCGGTGTTCAGTGACATCAACTGCGAAATCGCCAAGGGTGAGTTCGTCACCCTGCTCGGCCCATCCGGTTGCGGCAAGTCCACCCTGCTGCGCTGCATCGCCGGCCTGACCGCAGTGGACAGTGGGAAAATCCTGCTGGACGGCCAGGACATCGTTCCGCTGAGCCCACAGAAACGCAACATCGGCATGGTGTTCCAGAGCTATGCGCTGTTCCCCAACATGACCGTGGAACAGAACGTCGCCTTCGGCCTGCGCATGCAAAAGGTCAACGCCGATGACAGCCACAAGCGCGTGCAGGAAGTGCTGCAACTGGTGGAACTCAAGGACCTGGCCGGCCGCTACCCGCACCAGATGTCCGGCGGCCAGTGCCAGCGGGTGGCCCTGGCCCGCTCCCTGGTCACCCGCCCGCGCCTGTTGCTGCTGGATGAGCCGCTGTCGGCGCTGGATGCACGGATTCGCAAGCACCTGCGCGAACAGATCCGCCAGATCCAGCGCGAACTGGGGTTGACCACGATCTTCGTGACCCATGACCAGGAAGAAGCCCTGACCATGTCGGACCGGATCTTCCTGATGAACCAGGGCAAGATCGTGCAAAGCGGCGATGCCGAGACCCTCTACACCGCACCGGTGGATGTATTCGCCGCCGGTTTCATCGGCAACTACAACCTGCTGGACGCCGACAAGGCCAGCCAACTGCTGCAACGCCCGATCAGCGGGCGCATCGCGATTCGCCCGGAGGCCATCGAACTGAGCCGCAGCGGCGAACTCGACGCGCTGGTGCGCAGCCACAGCCTGCTGGGCAACGTGATTCGCTACCGCATCGAAGCCCGTGGCGTGGAATTGGTGGTGGACGTGCTCAACCGCTCGGCGGACGATCTGCACCCGGACGGCCAGCGCCTGGCACTTTCCATCGACCCCAGTGCGCTGTGTGAAGTAGCCTGAGCAGCAGTGAATCTTGAGAGAGCGTAACGGATGGCATTGGTAATTTTTGATTTGGACGACACCCTGATCCATGGCGACTGCGCCACCCTCTGGAGCGAACAGATGGGGCGCCTGGGCTGGGTCGACCCGGCGTCGTTCATGGGCAGGAACAACGAGCTGATGGACGCCTACAGCCGCGGCGAGCTGGCCATGGAAGACTTCATGGACTTCAGCCTGGAGCCGATGATCGGCCGCACCCCGGAGGAAATCGAGCATTTGGTGGAGCCATGGGTCGAGGATGTGATTGAGCCGCTGATCTACAGCGACGCCACCAGGACCATCGCCCGCCACCGCGCCAACGGCGACCGGATCCTGGTGATCTCCGCCTCGGGGACTCACCTGGTGAAACCGATTGCGGCGCGTATCGGCATTGATGAGGTGCTGGGGATTGAGCTGGAAGTGAGTCATGGCGTGTACAGCGGCCGTACCGTGGGGGTACTGACCTACCGCGAAGGCAAGATCACGCGCTTGCTGGAATGGCTGGAGCAGGAAGGTGAGACATTGGCTGGCGCGTACTTCTATTCGGATTCACGCAATGATTTGCCGCTGTTGCTGAAGGTGGATCACCCGCAGGTGGTGAACCCGGACCCGGTATTACGCACCCACGCCGAAAAATCCGGCTGGCCAATCCACCACTGGGTCTGACACCGCCTATCCCGACTTGAAATCCAATCAAATGTGGGAGGGGCAAGTCGAAGCGTCGCACCGCCCCTCCCACATCGACCCTATTCCAATCCGGGATCAGGTCAGGCTCTCGTCAATTACCAACACCAGCTTCCCGGCGATCTGGTTAGTCGCCAGCTCCGCAAACGCCGCCTCGGCATCCTTGATCGGGAACGTCCTGGCCAATTGCGGGCTCAGGCGACCTTCGGCAAACAACGGCCATACATGCTGGCTCAGGTCGCTGAACAGGTCGGCCTTGAACTGATCGTCACGGCTGCGCAGGGTCGAACCCAGCAGTTGCACACGCTTGGCCAGCACCTGGGCCAGGTCCAGTTGCGCCTCGCGGCCGCCCATCAAGCCGATCAACACCCAGCGACCGTCCAGCGCCAGCAGCTTGAGGTCCAGCGCGGCGTAGTTGCCGCCGACCGGATCGAGGATCACATCGAATGGCCCGAAATCCCGCAGCCCTTCGATACCGTCAGTGCGTACTACGCCGCCCTGGGCGCCCAGGTCTTCACAGTAGGCCAGGCGCTGCGCCGAGCCGACGCTGACCCAGCACGGGCTGCCAAATGCCTTGCACAGCTGGATGGCCGCCGAGCCCACGCCACTGGCGCCGGCGTGCAGCAACACTTTCTCACCGGGCTTGAGGCCCGCCAGTTGGAACAGATTCAGCCACGCAGTGCTGTACACCTCCGGCAGCGCCGCCGCTTCAATCAGCGACAAACCTTCTGGCACCGGCAGCACATGACGTGCATCCACCACCACTTCTTCGGCCATGCCGCCACCGGCCAGCAACGCACAGACGCGATCGCCCACCTGCCAGGACGAACCCGGGCCCACTTCACTGATCACCCCGGAACACTCAAGTCCCAGTACGGCACTGGCGCCAGGCGGTGGCGGATAGAGCCCTGCACGCTGCAATAAATCGGCGCGATTAAGGCCCGCAGCCGCCACACGAATGCGAACTTGGCCTACATCACATGTAGGACTTGGTTCGTCCAACCACTCCACATGACCTTCAACGCCTTGCAATGCTTTCACAGTGCCTCCATAGTGAGTCTGGACTGAGCCCGTAGCAGTAGCGCCGGGCTTTTTGCATTATGCGACCGGCCCCTATGGAACCGGCAACTTCAAAGACGGCCTAATATGCGTTATCAATTGCCCCCGCGTCGAATCAGCATGAAGCATCTGTTCCCCAGCACCGCCCTCGCTCTTTTCATTGGTATCGGCTTCGCGTCGATGTCGACCAATACGTTCGCAGCCAACAGCTGGGACAACCTTCAGCCGGACCGCGATGAGGTGATTGCCAGCCTTAACGTCGTCGAGTTGCTCAAGCGTCATCACTACAGCAAGCCGCCGCTGGACGACGCGCGCTCGGTGATCATCTATGACAGCTACCTCAAGCTGCTGGACCCGTCGCGCAGCTACTTCCTGGCCAGCGATATCGCTGAGTTCGACAAGTGGAAGACGCAGTTCGACGACTTCCTCAAGAGCGGCGACCTGCAGCCCGGCTTCACCATCTACAAGCGCTACCTGGATCGCGTGAAAGCGCGTCTGGACTTCGCCCTGGGTGAGTTGGACAAGGGTGTCGACAAGCTCGACTTCACCCAGAAGGAAACCCTTCTGGTGGACCGCAAGGACGCGCCTTGGCTGACCAGCACCGCCGCCCTCGACGACCTCTGGCGCAAACGCGTCAAGGACGAAGTGCTGCGCCTGAAGATCGCCGGCAAAGAGCCCAAGGCCATCCAGGAACTGTTGACCAAGCGCTACAAGAATCAACTGGCACGCCTGGACCAGACCCGTGCCGAAGATATCTTCCAGGCCTACATCAACACCTTCGCGATGTCCTACGATCCGCACACCAATTATCTGTCGCCAGATAACGCGGAAAACTTCGATATCAACATGAGTCTGTCCCTGGAAGGCATCGGTGCCGTCCTGCAAAGCGACAATGACCAGGTGAAGATCGTGCGCCTGGTGCCGGCCGGTCCGGCAGACAAGACCAAGCAGGTTGCGCCTGCCGACAAGATCATCGGTGTGGCCCAGGCCGACAAAGAGATGGTCGATGTGGTCGGTTGGCGCCTGGACGAAGTGGTCAAGCTGATCCGTGGGCCGAAAGGCAGCGTGGTGCGCCTGGAAGTGATTCCGCACACCAATGCACCGAACGACCAGACCAGCAAGATCGTGTCCATCACCCGTGAGGCGGTGAAGCTCGAAGACCAGGCCGTGCAGAAGAAAGTCCTCAACCTCAAGCAGGATGGCAAGGACTACAAGCTGGGGGTGATTGAAATCCCGGCCTTCTACCTGGACTTCAAGGCCTTCCGTGCCGGTGACCCGGACTACAAGTCCACCACCCGCGACGTGAAGAAAATCCTTACCGAGCTGCAGAAGGAAAAAGTCGACGGCGTGGTCATCGACCTGCGCAACAACGGCGGCGGTTCCCTGCAGGAAGCCACCGAGCTGACCAGCCTGTTTATCGACAAGGGCCCGACCGTGTTGGTACGCAACGCTGATGGCCGTGTCGACGTGCTCGAAGACGAGAACCCGGGTGCCTTCTACAAAGGCCCGATGGCGTTGCTGGTCAACCGTCTGTCGGCTTCGGCTTCGGAGATTTTCGCCGGTGCCATGCAGGACTACCACCGCGCGTTGATCATCGGCGGCCAGACCTTCGGCAAAGGCACCGTGCAGACCATCCAGCCGCTGAACCATGGCGAGCTCAAGCTGACGCTGGCCAAGTTCTACCGGGTTTCCGGGCAGAGCACCCAGCATCAGGGCGTACTGCCGGACATCGATTTCCCGTCGATCATCGACACCAAGGAAATCGGCGAAAGCGCCCTGCCGGAAGCCATGCCGTGGGACACCATCCGTCCTGCGATCAAGCCGGCCTCGGACCCGTTCAAGCCGTTCCTCGCGCAGTTGAAGGCTGACCACGATACCCGCTCCGCCAAGGATGCCGAGTTTGTGTTCATCCGCGACAAGCTGGCCCTGGCCAAGAAGTTGATGGAAGAAAAAACCGTCAGCCTCAATGAAGTGGACCGTCGTGCACAGCACTCCGACATCGAAAACAAGCAACTCGCCTTGGAAAACATCCGCCGCAAGGCCAAGGGCGAAGAACCCCTCAAGGAGCTGAAGAAAGAAGACGAGGATGCGCTGCCGACCGAAGCGGATAAAACCAAGCCGGAAGACGACGCTTACCTGGCCGAGAGCGGCCGGATCCTGCTGGACTACCTGAAAATCACCAAACAGGTGGCCAAGCAGTAAATGATGGCGATTTAATGTGATCGCTCCCTGGAGTGTCATCATATAGACATCATTCTGTCGTGAAATGAAGGACCGTCGGCGTAACGCCCACGGTCCTTTTTTTTCGATCGAGATCGCCATGACTATGACCGAACAGCTGAGTGCATTGGGCTCTATCCTGGCTCAAGGCAGTTTGCACAGCCTGTTCCAACCGATCATCTGCCTGTCAGAACGGCGCATCCTTGGCTACGAAGCCCTCAGCCGCGGCCCGTCGAACAGCCCGCTGCACTCCCCCATCGCGCTGTTCTCGGTGGCGCGCCATGCCGGTCGCCTCAGCGAACTGGAAATGGCCTGCCGCGAAAGCGCATGCCGCCGCTTCAGCGAGCAAAAGCTGCCGGGCAAGCTGTTCCTGAATGTCTCGCCCGAATCCTTGATGGAGACCGCTCATCAACCGGGCCGCACCCTGCAATTGCTGCGCGACTTCGGCATTCCGCCGAGCCAGGTGGTGATCGAACTCACCGAGCAGACCCCCACCGACGATTTCGACCTGCTGCAAACCGCCCTGCACCATTACCGCAACATGGGCTTTTCGATTGCCTTGGATGACTTGGGTGCCGGCTATTCCAGCCTGCGCTTGTGGTCGGAGCTGCGCCCGGATTACGTGAAGATCGACCGCCACTTTATCGACGGTATCCATCAGGATGCGCTCAAGCGTGAGTTTGTCGGCTCTATCCTGCAGATCGCCAGGGCCTCACGGGCCCAGGTGATCGCCGAGGGCATCGAATTGCCGGAAGAGCTGGCGGTATTGACCGAGATGGGCGTCGACCTGGTCCAGGGTTACCTGCTCTGCCGTCCACAGGAGCAGCCGCCACAGGAAGCGCGCCAGATGCTGCCCAAGCCCGACCAGGCCAATGTGGCCCTCAGCGAAGAAGCCGGCGACCTCAGCGCCCTGCTCAGCGAACAACCGGCGGTCGATCAGGACACCGCCACCGCCCAGGTGTTGGAGGCGTTCCGCCGCCAGGCAAACCTTAACTCCCTGGCGGTTCTGGATGGACGCGGCCACCCGGTGGGGATCGTGCACCGGCATTCACTCTCCGATGCGCTGCTCAAGCCGTTTGCCACCGACCTGTTTGCGCGCAAGCCCATCAGCCGGCTGATGAGTACGGATTTTCTGGCGGTAGAGTTGAGCCAGTCGCTGCAACAGGTCAGCCGCCTGCTGACCAGCCGCGCACGGCAACGTATCGAAGAAGATTTCATCATCACCCTCAATGGCGATTACCTCGGCCTGGGCCGGGTAATCGATGTACTCAAGCTGATCACCGAACTGAAAATCCAGCAGGCGCGCTATGCCAACCCGCTGACCCTGCTGCCCGGCAACGTGCCGATCCAGCAGTGCCTGACGCGACTGTTGCAGCAACAGCGAGAATCGGTGATCTGCTACGTGGATATCGACAGCTTCAAGCCGTTCAACGACATCTACGGCTACGGACGTGGGGATGAGGTGTTGCTGTGCCTGGCGCAGTGCCTGAACGACCGGGTCGACCCCAGCCGCGACTTTGTCGGGCACATCGGTGGCGATGACTTTCTGCTGGTATTGGGGCCACAGGATTGGCGCAAGCGGCTCAACCAGCTACTGGACGATTTCCATACCCAGTGCAGGCGCTTCTACCGCGCCGAGCACCTCGACGCCGGCTGCTTCGTGGCGCTGAACCGCCAGGGCGTACGCCAGGAGTTTGCGTTGCTGTCACTGTCGATCGGGGTGGTGCATTTGTATCCACAGGCCTGTGGACAACTCGATGCCAGCCAGTTGGCGGAACTGGCCTCGCAGGCCAAGCACCATGCCAAGGATATGACCGGCTACAGCATCCATGTGATCGACAGCATGGACATGTTGCCCCAGGCACTTTAAGCCTCGGCAGACTCCGGATACTCGTATTCGAACACCCGCACCACTTCCGAGGCATGCCAGGAGGCGGCGGCCACACCATCGGACGGCCCGCTGAAACGCCCCAGGCGCTCCACACACTCAAAGAACCCGGTACGCGGCAGGCGGCTGGCGCCCTGGCTGATCACCAGGGAGCTGCGCAACGGTTGCTCGGCCTTGGCGTCCAGCGCCGCCAGGTGCTCCAGGGCAGCGGCCAGGGTTTGCATCGCCGGCGTCGGAAATTGCAGGCGCTCCAACAGTGCTCGGTAGGTCAGCAGATGGCGCTGGCGGCGCGCCTGGTCCAGTTCGTTAAGTAACCCATCCCAATGTTGACGACTGATACGTAGGCTCAAGATTCATCCCTCCAACCTGCAACGCCTAATTCCCAGGCCAGGCTGCGGCGGATTGCGGCATCCGGCTGACGTTCACCACTTTCGATCAATCCTAGATACGAGGGGCTGATGCCCACGGTGCGGGCCAACGCTTCAATCGCCAGGCCCTTGGCTTCACGCAAGCCGCGCAGGTCTGCGAGCGGGCGCAAATCCTGGTCAGGTGCGGCGTGTGCAGTAGGAGAAGGCGTCGGTGAAGGCTGTTGCTGACCGGCGGCTTTTAGCAGCGCCTGGTACTGATCCCATGGCAACACCGCGTACTCGGGTTCGCCATTGCGTGAAATTATCTGAATATCCATGACCGCCCCGTAGGATAACTGCACTTACTGAGTAAGCTCTTTCCTTAGGAGTGTAATCCTAACAGCCACAAAGGTCGCAGGGGGATAGCCACGTCATCCGTTTTTTTGCGGGTTTTCCTTGGCCAGCAAGGCCGGGGTGGCAGGCAAACGCTCAACCACCGCGAGTTTTTCCGGGCGCTGTGCGTCACGCCAGGCGCGAAACGCGCTCAGTTCACCTTCCAGGGTCTTCATGACCCACGCCAGTACGGCGATGTCGTCGAGCATGCCGAACATGGGGATAAAGTCCGGGATCGCATCAATCGGGCTGAGGAAATACATCAACCCCGCCACCACAGAGATCAGCGCCTTGGGGCTGATGGCTCGGTACTCGCCACGCCAGTAGGCCAGGCACAGGGATTGAAGCAGCTTGAGATCATCCTTGAGCTTACCCAGGCGGTTGCCCTGGCTGGAGCCTTTGGCGGCGACAGCGAACAGCAGGGTCGGCAAACGTCCACGGCCCAGCAAGCGTGCCGCCATGGGCAGGAAACGGGTGAAATTGAAGGGTGGTTTCATCTGTCACTCCAGTTCCATCAAACAGAAAGGTTATCCACACAAATTGTGGATAACCTTGTGAACAGAGCCTGTTTTACCGGCTGAAAGCCACGGTCTACAAGGCTTCCAGTCAGATCGGGCGTTTTTTGCGCACATCAAAAAAACCCAAGAATTCATTGACTTGGCGCAGATCTGCCGATACCCGTACTCGAGTCTTACATCAGACTGTTACAGCGTACGGGCGTTCGATCGGATGTCTACAGGGACTGATTTTGAAAACCCCGAAAACAACAACGCCCCGTCAAGACGGGGCGTTGCGTGTTCAAGCGCCGATTACTTCTTGGCGGCAGGTGCAGCAGGGGCTTCAGCCTTGGCTGGGTCCTTGATGGCCAGCAGTTCCAGGTCGAATACCAGCACCGAGTTTGCCGGGATTGCCGGGCTCGGGCTCTGGGCGCCGTAGGCCAGGTCGGACGGGATGTACAACTCGACCTTCTCGCCTACGTGCATCAGTTGCAGGCCTTCGACCCAGCCAGGAATCACACCGCTGACCGGCAGGTCAATCGGGCTGCCGCGATCCACGGAGCTGTCAAAGGTGGTGCCGTTGGTGAGCTTGCCGGTGTAGTGAACAGTCACCACGTCAGTTGGCTTAGGCTGTGGGCCGTCGGCTTTCTTGGTGATCTTGTACTGCAGGCCGGAAGCGGTGGTGACTACGCCGTCTTTCTTGGCGTTGTCTTCGAGGAATTTCTTGCCGGCGGCTGCCGACTCTTCGCTCATTTTGGTCATGCGTTCTTCAGCACGCTTCTGCAGTGCGGCAAACGCTTCAACCAGTTCGTCGTCTTTGAGCTTCTGCTCTTTCTTGCCGACGGCATCTTCGATGCCTTGGGCTACCGCTTTGGAATCCAGGTCATCCATGCCTTCCTGGGCAAGGCTTTTGCCCATGTTCAGGCCGATGCCGTAGGAAGCTTTCTGCGCCGGGGTTTTCAGCTCTACGCTGGTCTGCGAATCACAACCCGCAAGTACCAGGCTAACCAGGGCCACCGCCGCCGCCAACCGATGCTGTTTCATGCTATTTCCTTGTTCATGCGCCAAAAGGGCATTCGAATAAAGTCGCGAGCTTATCAGGCGGCCACGACCAATGGCTACCGGCATGTGAGCAGGAAACTTCCGATAAGTTCACGTGTTTAAAAGCATTTTCATTCATTATGGGAGCCCGCGACGGATCGCGGGACCGCCTCTCATCTGACTCATGGCCACTTGCCGCACCCGTGGCGTAGTGGCATAACAACGCGACCACTCGACAAGGCCGAGACAAGGATAGCCATCTTGCGCATTTTTTCCCGTGTTTTACTGCTGATACTCATCGCGCTGGGCCTGATCCTGGCCGTGGTGCTTTACTACACCGTCAACCCCAGGCTGCCCGACTACGTGCCGGTGGAACAGGTGCGCTACCAGGACCAATGGAGTGCCGCCGACCGCCAGACCTATTACTTCACGCCCCAGGGCACCCAAGTAAAAGGCCTGCACTACAACTGGTTCACCGCCCTGGAACTGCCGTTCTCCGAGCGGCGTTTTGCCACGCCGGAGTACCTGGCGCGCTTCGGTTTCCTGGTGGACCCCAAGCAGGTACCCACCACGCAAAACCCCGGCAACCTGCCCGTGGGCTTCGCCCGGCACAAAAACGCCGACAGCAACGTCGAGTACCTGGATATTACCTGCGCCGCCTGCCATACCGGCGAATTACACTTCAAGGGCCAGGCCCTGCGTATCGACGGCGGCTCGGCCCAACACGTACTGCCTTCCAGCGTACCCACCTTGCGCGGTGGCAGTTTCGGCCAGGCCCTGGTCGCCAGCCTCGCCGCCACCTACTACAACCCCTGGAAATTCGAGCGGTTTGCCCGCCAGGTGCTGGGGGATCGCTACGACGCCGAGCACAGCCAGTTGCGCGAGGACTTCAAACAGTCGCTGAACCAGTTCCTCAAGGTCGCCTGGAACGACACCCACCGCGGCCTCTACCCCACCGAAGAGGGACCAGGCCGCACCGACGCCTTTGGCCGAATCGCCAATGCCAGCTTTGGCGATGCCATTTCGCCAGACAACTACCGCGTCGCCAATGCGCCGGTGGACTACCCGCAGCTGTGGGACATCTGGACCTTCGACTGGGTGCAATGGAACGGCTCGGCCCAGCAACCCATGGCGCGCAATATCGGTGAAGCCCTCGGTGTAGGCGCGACATTGAGCTTTTTCGACGCCGCCGGCCAACCGCTTCAGGGCGATGCGCGCTACCCGTCGAGCGTCAGGGTGCGTGACCTCAACCGGATCGAAGAAACCCTGCAACGCCTCAAACCACCGACCTGGCCCGAGGACTTGTTCGGCCCCGTCGACAAGCCCCTCGCCGCCCAGGGCCGCGCGCTGTTCGCCGAGAACTGCGCCGGCTGCCATGTACCGGCCGTCACCGAGGAAAATGGCCGCCCGGTGCAGCAGCTGAAAATGCTGCCGGTGGAGTACATCGGCACCGACCCCGGCACCGCCAGCAACATTGCCGACCAGCGCTATGACCTCAGTGCCCTGCAGTGGGACCCGGCGGAACTGGCCAAGCTCAATGTCGAACTGCACCCCACCCCCACCGAGCCGCTGGACCTGAAGAAAATGTCCGTGGCCAAGGGCCTGGCCTACGTCACCGCCTTCGTCGAAGATCACGCCTACCGCGCCGCCGGCGTCACCGCGGCCGAGCGCCCGCGCCTGGATGGCTACGGCCTGCCCATTGGCGTGCGCGAGTTGCGTGCCTACAAGGCCCGCCCGCTGGCCGGTGTGTGGGCGACCCCGCCGTTCCTGCACAACGGCTCGGTGCCGACGATCTACCAGTTGCTCTCGCCTCAGGATGAACGCAGCACCACCTTCTATAAAGGCACCTTCAACTACGACCCGCGTCACCTGGGCTTTGAGACCGCAGCGTTCAAGAATGCCTTCCTGTTCGATACCAAACTCACCGGCAACCACAACAGCGGCCACGAATTCCGTGCCGGCAAGCGTGGCAATGGCGTTATCGGCCGCAGCTTGCTGCCGCAGGAACGCTGGGCACTGCTGGAATACCTCAAAGTGCTGGGCGGCCCGCTGGAGCAACAACTGCCATGATGATCCGATCTCGATACGACCAACCTTCCCTGCTCGCCCGCCTGTGGCTGGGCCTTGGCCGGTTTCTCGGCAAGACCCTGTTGTGGCTGGTGGGCCTCGGCCTGCTCGGCTGGCTGGCGAGCACGGCCTGGTTTGCCTGGCAGCACAGCGGACCGGTGTCGCCGGACGAGCAGATCCCTGCGGGTGAAGCGGCAATGACCCAGGGCATTATCCAGACCGCCGTGCGCATCGTTGACCAGCATCGCGAAGGCACGCGCTACCTGCGCGATGCCCACGCCAAGGCCCATGGTTGCGTGAAAGCCGAAGTCAGTGTGCTGGCCGATCTCGACCCGGCGTTGCGCCAGGGCGTATTTGCCGAACCAGGCAAGACCTGGCAGGCCATGATGCGCTTGTCCAACGGCAACGCCTACCCGCAGTTCGACAGCATCCGCGATGCCCGGGGCATGGCGCTCAAGCTGTTGGATGTGCCGGGCAAACAATTGCTCGCCGACCAGCAGGCCCGCACGGAACAGGACTTCGTGATGTTCAGCCACCCGAATTTCTTTGTCAGCGATGTGGCGGAGTACGCGCAGAACATCGGCGCCCAGGCGGATGGCAAGAAAGTCCTGGCGTTCTTCCCCAAGGCCGACCCGCGCAGTTGGCAGGTGCGTCACCTGTTTATCGCCCTGGCAACCCTGGCACCCGCACCGGCCAGCCCGACACAGACCACCTATTTTTCGGTATCGCCCTACAAGTTCGGCGCGGCCAATGCCAAGTTCCGTGTGGCGCCCGACCCACAGAGCTGCCCGGAATACGCCCTGCCCAAGCAGAACCAGGACCTGCCGAACTTCCTGCGCAGTGCCTTGAGCCAGCAGCTGTCCACCGACCGCGTGCCGGCATGTTTCGTGTTGCAGATCCAGCGGCAGAACCCGCAGAAATTCATGCCGATCGAAGACACCAGCATCGAGTGGAAGGAGAGCGATGCGCCCTACGAGAGCGTAGCCAAGGTGCGGATCCCGGCCCAGGATTTCGATACGCCCGAGCAGAACCTGGCGTGCGACAACCAGTCGTTCAACCCATGGTTTGGCGTAGCCGAGCATCGGCCCATCGGTGGCATCAATCGCTTGCGCAAGGCGGTGTATGAAGCGGTCAGCGATTACCGCCACAGCCGCAACGCCCCGTAAAGACTGCGTAACAATGGGCCCGGCGTCGTAAGGATTGCGTCGGGTCTATTGAGGCGCTTTCGCCGTAACTCTACCGTGGACGCCTACTCCATCACGTAGGAAGCCCATCGTGGAAAGCTCAACCCTAGGCATGATCGTCCTGAGCATAATCGCCGTGTTCGGCACTGCGTCTTTTTGCTTCGAGCACTTGGCCACGCGCCAGCCACGCAAGAAAAAGGTCAGGTAGCGTCAGCGCAAAGGCAAGGCGCAGAAAGGTCAAATCGCAGGCAAAAAAAACCCGCTCAATGAGCGGGATTTCTGTGGTGACCTGGCGTTCAGTGGGCCATGTGACCGAATATGGCGCAGCGGACGGGACTCGAACCCGCGACCCCCGGCGTGACAGGCCGGTATTCTAACCGACTGAACTACCGCTGCGCGTAACACGTGAAGCGAATGGTGGGTGATGACGGGATCGAACCGCCGACCCTCTGCTTGTAAGGCAGATGCTCTCCCAGCTGAGCTAATCACCCTTCGTTTCGGTGTGGGCGCATCATACACCAAAAAATCGTAATGTCTTGATTTAAATGCAATTTATTCAAAAAAAGTTCATCGTACGATTTTTTGCCATATTCCGGACAGCAAAAAGCCCGCGATCAGGCGGGCTTTCTGTGGTGACCTGGCGTTCAGCGTTCCAGGCTACCGAATATGGCGCAGCGGACGGGACTCGAACCCGCGACCCCCGGCGTGACAGGCCGGTATTCTAACCGACTGAACTACCGCTGCGCGTAACACATGAAGCGAATGGTGGGTGATGACGGGATCGAACCGCCGACCCTCTGCTTGTAAGGCAGATGCTCTCCCAGCTGAGCTAATCACCCTTCGTCTCGGTGTGGCGCGCATTCTACGGAGCGACCTTGGGTCTGGCAAGCACTTTCTTAAATCTTTTTTTTGAGGCCTTCCAATGGCTTAGGCAGGGTTGGCCTGGGGCGCTATCAAGAGAATAATGCCCCCCTTTGTATAAAGGAGAGACTCACCCCATGTGGTTCAAGAACCTGCTTATCTATCGCCTGACCCAAGATCTGCCTGTTGATGCCGAGGCGTTGGAAGCGGCCATGGCCACCAAACTGGCGCGCCCTTGTGCAAGCCAGGAGTTGACCACCTACGGTTTCGTCGCGCCTTTCGGTAAAGGCGAGGACGCTCCCCTGGTTCACGTCAGCGGTGACTTCCTGCTGATCGCCGCCCGCAAGGAAGAACGCATCCTGCCGGGTAGCGTGGTGCGTGACGCACTGAAAGAGAAAGTCGAAGAGATCGAAGCCGAGCAAATGCGCAAGGTCTATAAAAAGGAACGCGACCAGATCAAGGATGAAATCATCCAGGCCTTCCTGCCCCGCGCCTTTATTCGTCGTTCGTCGACCTTTGCCGCCATCGCGCCGAAACAGGGCCTGATCCTGGTGAACTCCGCCAGCCCGAAACGCGCCGAAGACCTGCTCTCCACCCTGCGGGAAGTGATCGGCACCCTGCCGGTTCGCCCACTCACCGTGAAGACCGCGCCCACGGCCATCATGACCGACTGGGTCACCACCCAGAAACCGGCCGCTGACTTCTTCGTCCTCGACGAATGCGAACTGCGCGACACCCACGAAGACGGCGGCATTGTGCGTTGCAAGCGCCAGGACCTGACCGGCGAAGAAATCCAGTTGCACCTGACCACCGGCAAAGTCGTGACCCAATTGTCCCTGGCCTGGCAGGACAAGCTGTCCTTCATGCTCGACGACAAGATGACCGTCAAGCGCCTGAAGTTCGAAGACCTGCTGCAAGACCAGGCGGAACAGGACGGTGGTGAAGAGGCCCTGGGTCAACTGGACGCCAGCTTCACGCTGATGATGCTGACCTTCGGTGACTTCCTGCCGGCGCTGATCGAAGCCCTTGGCGGCGAAGAAACCCCGCAAGGTATCTAAGCCGTTTGAAGATCAAATTGTGGGAGGGGAATTACCCCTCACACATTTGATCGCATTTGCACTTCAAGAATCTAATAACAAGGACACCCCCATGCGCGCACTCGCCGCCTTGAGCCGCTTCGTCGGCAATACCTTCGCCTACTGGGTGTTGATCTTCGCCGTTGTCGCGTTCCTCGAGCCCAGCTGGTTCATCGGCCTGAAAAGCGCCATCGTCCCGCTGCTGGGCCTGGTGATGTTCGGCATGGGGCTGACCCTCAAACTTGAAGACTTCGCCGAAGTCGCTCGCCACCCGTGGCGCGTGGCTCTGGGCGTGGTCGCGCATTTCGTGATCATGCCGGGGGTGGCCTGGCTGCTGTGCCAGGCCTTTCACCTGCCGCCGGAAATTGCCGTCGGCGTGATCCTGGTCGGTTGCTGCCCAAGCGGCACCTCCTCCAACGTGATGACCTGGCTGGCCCGTGGCGACCTGGCGCTGTCGGTGGCCATCGCTGCCGTCACCACCCTCCTCGCCCCGCTGCTCACCCCGGCGCTGATCTGGCTGTTGGCCTCGGCCTGGTTGCCGGTGTCGTTCATGGAGTTGTTCTGGTCGATCCTGCAAGTGGTGCTGCTGCCGATCGTGCTCGGCGTGGTCGCGCAACGCGTGCTCGGCGAGCGGGTCCGCCATGCGGTGGACGTGCTGCCCCTGGTGTCGGTGGTCAGCATTGTGATCATCGTTGCCGCGGTAGTGGCTGCCAGCCAGGCGAAAATTGCCGAATCGGGCCTGCTGATCATGGCTGTGGTGATGCTGCACAACAGCTTCGGCTACCTGCTGGGCTACTTCACCGGCCGCGTGTTCAAGTTGCCATTGGCCCAACGCAAGTCGTTGGCGCTGGAAGTGGGCATGCAGAACTCAGGGCTGGGCGCCGCCTTGGCCAGTGCGCACTTTTCGCCGTTGGCGGCAGTGCCCAGTGCGTTGTTCAGTGTCTGGCACAATATTTCCGGGGCATTGCTGTCGACGTATTTCCGCCGCATGAGCGAGAAGGAAGACCGCCGCGTAATGGAGAACACGCCGCAAACTTGATCGCATGATCAATTTTCGGCACTCTACCGAGCTTCGCGGGGACGACCTCGCGACGCTGTCGAGGCGCACAATCCGGGGACGACCCCGCCTATGGAAGCGAGGTCATCATGTCCTGGATCATTCTGTTTTTTGCCGGCTTGTTCGAAGTCGGCTGGGCCGTCGGCCTGAAGTACACCGACGGTTTCAGCAAGCCACTGCCCACGGCCCTGACGATTGCAGCCATGGCCATCAGCCTCGGCCTGCTGGGGCTGGCCATGAAAGAACTGCCCCTGGGCACCGCCTATGCCATCTGGACCGGCGTGGGTGCGGTGGGCACCGTGATTGCCGGGATTGTCCTGTTCGGGGAGTCCATGGCGTTGTTTCGATTGGCCAGTGTGGCGTTGATCATTTGCGGGCTTGTTGGGCTTAAGATCAGCGCTTAGGCCGCTACCGCCATCGGGGGCAAGCCCCCGATGAGTCCGGAACATCCAGCACAGAACTACCTGACACTCCCCCGCAAAACACCCACCACCGCCTGCAACTGCGCAGGCGTAGCCGCCCCCACGGCAACAGGCTCACCCGCCACCAATACCACCCGCGACCAGATCCGATGAAAGAAGCCCTTGTGCGGATCGCGGCTGAAGAAACTCCCCCACAGCCCCTGCAACGCCATCGGAATCACCGGCACCGGTGTCTCTTCCAGGATGCGCGTCACCCCACCACGGAACTCATTCATCTCGCCATCCGCCGTCAATTTGCCTTCCGGGAAGATACACACCAACTCCCCGTCCTTCAGGTACTGGGCAATGCGCGTGAAGGCCTTTTCGTAGATCTGGATATCTTCATTGCGCCCGGCAATCGGAATCGCCCCGGCGGTGCGGAAGATAAAGTTCAGCACCGGCAAACGGTAGATCTTGTAGTACATGACAAAGCGAATCGGCCGACGCACCGCGCCACCGATCAACAACGCATCGACAAACGACACGTGATTGCACACCAGCAACGCTGCGCCTTCGTCCGGGATCAGGTCGAGGTTGCGATGCTCCACGCGGTACATGGAATGGCTGAGCAGCCAGATCATGAAGCGCATGGTGAACTCGGGGACGATCTTGAAGATGTAGGCGTTGACCGCGATGTTGAGCAGCGACACCACCAAGAACAACTCCGGGATCGACAGCTTGGCCACGCTCAGCAGCAGGATCGACACGATCGCCGATACCACCATGAACAGCGCATTGAGAATGTTGTTGGCGGCGATCACCCGCGCCCGCTCGTTCTCGGCGGTACGCGACTGGATCAGCGCGTACAGCGGCACGATATAGAAGCCGCCGAACACACCCAGGCCAAGGATATCGAACAACACCCACCAGGCTTGGCCGTAGCTGAGCACCGCGAGCCAATCGTTGGCCTGGACGTTCTGCGGGAAACCGCCGGAATGCCACCACAGCAGCAGGCCGAACACCGTCAGGCCGAACGAGCCAAACGGTACCAGGCCGATTTCCACCTTACGCCCGGAGAGTTTTTCGCAGAGCATCGAGCCCAGGGCGATGCCCACCGAGAACACCGTGAGGATCAGGGTGACCACGGTTTCATCGCCGTACAACCACTCCTTGGCGTAGGCCGGGATCTGCGTCAGGTAGATCGCGCCGACAAACCAGAACCACGAGTTACCGACAATCGAGCGCGACACCGCGGGCGTCTGCCCCAGGCCCATGCGCAGCGTGGCCCAGGACTGGGTGAAGATATTCCAATCCAGGCGCAGTTGCGGCGTGGATGCGGCCGCCCGTGGAATGCTGCGGCTGGCCAGGTAACCCAGCACCGCCACGCCGACAATCGCCACCGCCACGATCGGCGCGTAATGGGTGGACGACATCATGATACCGGCGCCAATGGTGCCGGCCAGGATGGCCAGGAACGTACCCATCTCCACCAGGCCGTTGCCACCTACCAGCTCATCTTCGTGCAGGGCCTGGGGCATGATCGAGTACTTCACCGGACCGAACAGCGCCGAATGGGTACCCATGGCAAACAACGCCAGCAGCATCAATTCCAAATGGTTGAACAGGAAGCCTGTGGCACCGACGGCCATGATCACGATCTCGCCGATCTTGATCGCACGGATCAACGCATCCTTGTTGAATTTTTCGCCAAACTGCCCGGCCAGCGCCGAAAACAGGAAGAACGGCAGGATAAACAGCAAGGCGCACAGGTTGACCCAAATGCTGCGGTCACCGTCGATGGTGAGCTTGTAGAGAATCGCCAGGATCAGCGATTGCTTGAAGATGTTGTCGTTGAAAGCGCCCAGCAACTGGGTGATGAAAAACGGCAGGAAGCGCCGTGTGCGCAGCAAGGTGAATTGTGAGGGGTGGCTCATCGTCCGTGTTCCTGCGTGGCCTAATAGTTATCAGGCCACGACTTTACCTAACTCCGCTTACTTATTCCCTAGTCCTGCAATGCACGGCGAAACAAAAAGCTCTCCCTTATAGGCGCCCTGCACGGTGCGCTTGGCCACGATCAGCCACATCAGCGCCAACGCCACCACCAGCAGGCTACCGAAGGCGCTGAAGAAGCCCAGGTGCAGCAGGCTCGCCAACTTCAGCGTGGCCAGGGCGTACACCCCCAATGGGAAGGTAAAGCCCCACCAACCGAGGTTGAACGGGATACCGCCGCGCAGGTAACGCAGGGTGATCAATACCGCGATCAGCATCCACCACAAGCCGAAGCCCCACAGGGTGATGCCTGCGACCAGGCCGAGCCCATTGGCTATTTCACCCACGCCGGACAAGCCATTGGCGGCAAAGATCGCCGGAGCATCGCCGCCCAGCAACAACATGCCCAGGGCACCGGTACCGATCGGGCCCAGCGCCAGCCAGCTCGACGCCGCCATGTTGGCGTGGGGCAGTTTGTGCAGGGCCATGCGCAACATCAGGATGGTCAGGATGCTGAACGCCACCGGCAGGGAAAACGCCCACAACACGTAGCTGGTCACCAGCATCACCAGTTGCGAATGAGCGTCCGCCAGGTGCGGCGCGAGCAAGCCGCCGCTGGCTGCGGCGACTTCGGCCGCCACCACCGGCAGCAACCAGACCGCAGTCATCTGATCGATGCTGTGTTCCTGGCGGGTGAACATCATGAAGGGAATCAGCACACCGCAGGCCAGGGCCATCGCCACATCCAGCCACCACAGGGCTTCGGCCAACGCAATCACATCGGCGCCCCAACGCGGCAGGCCAAACAGCAGCAAGCCATTGAGAATGGTCGCCAGGCCCATGGGGATGGTGCCGAAGAACATCGAGACCGTGGAGTGCCCGAAAATCCGCCGCGCCTCGTGGAAAAACATCACCCAGCGCGCGGTATACAGGGCACTGAACAGAATGAACAGACCAATGGTGAACCACCACAGTGCTTCGGCAATGGCCTGCACACCTGGCAGGTTGACCGGCCATTGCGCCAGGGCCAGCGCCAGCACACCGGTGCCCATGGTCGCGGCGAACCAGTTGGGGGTGAATTGGCGAATCACTTCCCGAGGCCGGGTCAGGTGACTGAAGGGTTTGTAGCTGATGGTCGTCGAGCAGTTCATGATGGCAATCCTCTTCCTCGCATGAGGTTGAGGCCATGGTAGAACCTGATCGAATATCTATATAACGGGTAATATCTCTAACTGTTATCTACTTTACAGATATGCAGGCCGCCTTGGATTTTGCCGAATCCTGCAGCAGCAAGGCGACCAACGCCCCGAGGGCCAGCAGGATCAGTACAGCGCCGTAACCGTCGGTGGTGACGATCAGGCCAAAGCTGCGAATCAGGTTGCCCGCCAGCAGCGAAGGTAAGCAGAACGCCAAATAACTCAGCACATAGAATGCCGACATCAAGCCTGCCCGTTCATGGGGCAAAGCCAGCGGCACCACACTGCGCAATGCGCCGAGAAAGCCGGCGCCGAAGCCGCTGCCGGCGATCAATGTGGCGATAAAAAACAGCGGCAGGCTGGCGCTGTGCACCGCAGTAAGGATCAGCGCCACCCCCACCGCCAGCAGCGTCGCGCCCAGGCGCAGCACCTTGCTGGCCGGGCGATTGCGCAGGGTGAAGATCATCAGCGCGCCACTCAACGTCAGCACCGCCACCAGGCCGCCACCGATAAGGTTCGATGTAGAGCCTGTCGCCGCCCGTACCAGCGACGGCGCCAGGGACAGGTAAAAGCCCCCCATCGCCCACACCGCCACGTCCACCGGCAATGACAGCCACAACGCGCGACGCGCCTGGGGCGGCACATGCAGCGTGGGGCGCAGCGAGGCCAGTGCACCGGGAATACGATCAACGGTTTCCGGCAGGCGCCACACATACAGCGCCTGCATCAGCATCAGCGCCAGCAGCGTCCAGTAGATCAACTGCGTCGGCAGTGGCGCGAACTCCGCCAGCACGCTGCTGCCCATCGCACCGCACGCCATGCCCAGCAGCGGTGCCACGCTGTTGACCAGCGGGCCCTGCTGGCGGTCGGTGTCGAGCAAGGCCGCGCCCAGCACCGCCGTGGCCATGCCGGTGGCAAACCCCTGTACGGTACGCGCAGCGATCAGCCAGGCCACGCTGTCTTCATTGATAAACAGCAGCATCGCCAACATATTCAGGACCAACGCCGTAAAAATCACTGGCCTGCGTCCCAGGTGGTCCGACAGCGAGCCCACGGTCAACAGCGCCGCCAACAGGCTCAAGGCGTACACGCCAAAGATCAGCGTGAGCGTGCCCGCCGAAAAATGCAGACCCTCCTGGTACAGGTGATACAACGGAGTCGGCGCACTGGAAGCGGCGAGAAACGTCAGCAACGTGACCGCGAGGAACACCAGGCTGGAACGATGAGAAGTGAGGCTGGACATGGGCACGCTCCGCTAAAGCTAATTTTTTGCTTTTGCGGAGTGTGCTACTCGCCGGCGCTTAAAGCAAATTCTTTGTGTTAAGGTCACACGCATGGCGATAAAAGAAGGCCTCCGCCCGGGGGGCCGCAGTGCCCGGGTACAGGAATCGGTCCATTCGGCCGTGCGTGAATTGCTCGAAACCCATGAGCGCTCCAGTGTCACGGTGCCGATGATTGCCGCGCGCGCAGGCGTAACGCCCTCGACCATCTATCGGCGCTGGGGCGACCTCTCGGTGCTGCTGGCGGATGTGGCCCTGGCGCGTATGCGCCCCGACAGCGAGCCCGCCAACACCGGCAGCCTGCGTGGCGACTTGCGGGCGTGGGCCGAGCAATACCTGGATGAGATGAGTTCGGAGCCGGGCCGCAACATGATGCGCGACCTGCAATGCAGGGGGACGCCGGGCTACTGCGTGAGCATCTTGAGTGGGCAGCTGCAGGCGATTGTCGACCGTTATCCGCACCAGTCGCCACCGAGCGTGGACCACTTGATCAATCTGCTGGCAGCGCCGACGGTGTTTCGTATTCTGTTCTCAAGCGCGCCGCTGAACGTTGAAGAACTGCACACGCTGATTGAGCTGGCACTGAAAGCCTGAAGACCTGACACAAAAACCAAATGTGGGAGGGGGCTTGCTCCCGATAGCGGTATGTCAGTCAGCTTATCTGTAGCTGACACATCGCAATCGGGAGCAAGCCCCCTCCCACATTTTTTGACCGCGTTTTATCAGGTACGCATCCCGCGCCCGCTCACCAGCAGCTTCGCGCAACCGATATACAACACCACAGTCGCCACCAGCATGAAGGTGATCGCCACGCTGATCTTGATATCCGACACGCCCAGGATGCCGTAGCGGAAGGCGTTGACCATGTGCAGCACCGGGTTGGCCAGCGACACGGTCTGCCAGAACGGCGGCAGCAAGGTGATGGAGTAGAAGACCCCGCCCAGGTAGGTCAGCGGCGTCAGCACGAAAGTCGGGATGATCGAGATGTCATCGAAGTTGCGTGCAAACACGGCGTTGATAAACCCCAGCAGCGAGAAGATGGTCGCCGTCAGCACCACCACCAGAATGGTGACGCCGAGGTGATGCACCTGCAGGTGGGTGAAGAACAGTGATAGCAGCGTCACGATCACGCCCACCATCAAGCCGCGCAGTACGCCACCCAGGGTGTAGCCGATCAAAATGGTATGCGGCGACACCGGCGAGACCATCAGCTCTTCGATGGAGCGCTGGAACTTACTGCCGAAGAAACTGGAGACCACGTTGCCGTAGGAGTTGGTGATCACCGACATCATGATCAGGCCCGGCACGATGTACTCCATATAGGTGAAACCACCCATGTCGCCGATCTGCCGGCCGATCAGGTTACCGAAGATCACAAAGTACAACACCATGGTGATCGCCGGCGGCAGCAAGGTCTGCGGCCAGATCCGGGTAAAGCGCTTCACTTCGCGGTAGACGATGGTCTGCAGTGCGACGAGGTTGGGTTGCAGCTCAGAACTCATACCGCCACCTTCGTCAGATTTTTCTCCACCAGGGACACGAACAACTCCTCAAGGCGATTGGTTTTATTACGCAGGCTCAGCACGTCGATGTTCTGCGCCGCCAACTGGGTGAACAACGCAGTGATGCCCATGGCTTTATCCACCTGGACTTCCAGGGTGTGGCTGTCCACCAGGCGGCTGGGGTAGCCGAGCAGTTGCGGCGGTGCCGACAGGTTGTTCTTCAGGTCGAGCAGGAAGGTTTCCACATGCAGTTGGCCCAGCAGGTTACGCATGCTGGTGTTCTCGACGATGGTGCCGTGGTCGATGATGCCGATGTTGCGGCACAGCTGCTCAGCCTCCTCCAGGTAATGGGTGGTGAGGATGATGGTGATGCCCTTCTCGTTCAGCTCGGTGAGGAAGGTCCACATCGAACGACGCAGTTCGATGTCCACGCCGGCGGTGGGCTCATCGAGGATCAACAGGCGCGGTTCATGCACCAGTGCGCGGGCAATCATCAGGCGACGCTTCATGCCGCCGGACAGCGAGCGGGACGGCACGTCGCGCTTGTCCCACAGGCCCAACTGGGTCAGGTATTGCTCGGCGCGCTCCTTGGCAACTTTCGCCGGGATGCCGTAGTAGCCAGCCTGGGTCACGACAATGTCGAAAGTCTTTTCGAACTGGTTAAAGTTGAATTCCTGGGGCACCACACCGATGGAGCGCTTGAGCGCCGCCGGGGATTTGTCCAGGTCGTGGCCGAAGATATTCACCGTGCCGCTGGTCTTGTTGACCAGAGTGGAGAGGATACCGATGGTGGTGGATTTGCCGGCGCCGTTGGGGCCGAGCAAGGCGAAGAAGTCACCTTCGGCAACGTCCAGATCGATACCACTCAGGGCCTGGAAACCGTTGCCGTAGGTTTTGGTTAGCTGCCGGATGGACAGAGCGGAACTCATATCGGAATACGCACCAAAGAAGGGAATAGAAAGAGTAGATGAGGGCGCAGCGCAGGTAGTTCAACGGCGGCGCATGACAGGCATGGTGCTTGCCCGCGCCGCACAAGTACAGTCACCTGTATTAATAGTCAGTATTAAGTCAACGCGGTCATGACCGCCTTGCGGTAGGCCGGGCGCTGTTGCAGACGCTGGTACCAGGCCTCTAGGTTGGGCATCGCAGGGCGTTCGATGGGCATCTCGAACCAGGCGTAGATAAAGCAGCCCAGGGGAATATCACCTACGCCGAAGGTGTCGCCCGACAGGTAAGGCTGCTCGGCCAATGCATTGTCCACGGTGCTCAGTGCATCGATACAGGCCTGACGCCCGGCGTTGATGCTGTCCCAGTCCTGCTTCTGCGCCGGGGTGCGCACAACGCCCCAGAACACGGCCTTGAACGGCTCGGCGAGGGTCGAGGTGGTCCAGTCCATCCATTTCTCGGCGCTGGCACGCGCCTGCAGGTCGCTCGGGTAGAACGCCGACGCGTGCTTGGCGCAGAGGTAGCGCACGATGGTGTTGGACTCCCACAACACAAAGTCGCCATCCTCGATCATCGGCACGCGGCCATTCGGGTTCAATGCCCGGTATTGCGGCGTGTCTACCACGCCAAAAGCCCCGCCCGCATCAATTGCCTCATAGTCCAGGCCGAGTTCCTCGGCGCACCACAGTGCTTTCCTGACGTTTGATGAATTTTTACGACCCCAGATCTTCAGCATGACCGCGCCTTTTTGTTGATGAACATGGCTGGATGAACGCAGCAGCATACGCCGGTTCACCCGCGGCTCAAATCGCTCGGCAAGTCGCCCGACAAGATCGGCATCTGTTCAGCAAACAGGTGTGGGTAACATTTCTCCAGATGGGCGAAGAAGAAATCCTCGGGCACATCGGGAAACTGCCCATGGTCCACCACGTACTCCATCGAGCGCCGCCCCTGGCGGTTGAATGCATGGAATACGCTGTCGCTGATCCCGTCGAAGTCCAGTGGTGGTACGTCGAACACCTCACAGAGTTGGCGGTTGAACGCCGGCGTCGCCTTGACCCAGCGGCCGTCCAGGTAAAGCTCGGTGTAGCCATGCATGGCAAACACATCGCTTTTGAGCAACGCGATCAGGCGCGGTGTCGACAGGTGATTGCGCACATCCGCAAGACCGATGCGCGCCGGGATGCCGCAGTGACGGGCGCAGGCGGCGAGCAAGGTGGCCTTGGGCACGCAATAGCTTTCGCCGGCGGCCAGGGCGAAGCTGGCATTCAAGGTGGCGGGATCGCGGCTGAAGGTGTAGGGGTTATAGCGAATCGCCTCACGCACGGCGTAATAGAGACTGACCGCCTGGTCACGTAAATTCGCGCTGGAGCCGCGGTGTTTTTCGGCGAACTCCACCACCGCAGGGTGGTCACTATCGATGAAGCGGCTGGGACTCAGATACGTATCCATGAGCTTGATCTCCGAAGGAAGCCTGGAGTTTAACGACAGGTCCGCCACGGAGATAACGACGATTCGGCCAAATGTCGGCGCCTGATGCCAGGTGTTCCCAGTACAACTTGTAACACCCTGATCACCCCGCTTGTTCGGATGCCGACTAAGCTCCCTGGTGGTTTCGCCCCTGGTTTCACGGAGGATTGAATATGCTGTTGTTGTGGATACTGGTTCTGGTGGTCGGCATTGCCTACCTGGCACATCGCCGCGTCGCCCCCCTGCCCGCCCTGGGCGTGGTCGCCGTTTACCTGCTGGCGATGGGCGCCTGGAGCCATGCACCGGGTTGGCTGCTGCTGATTTTCTGGGTATTGATCGCTGTGGTGGCCGCGCCCTTGCTGCTGCCGGACCTGCGCCGCCAATACTTCACCAAGCCGCTGTTCAGCTGGTTCCAGAAAGTCTTGCCGCCGATGTCCGAGACCGAGCGCGACGCCATCGACGCCGGCACCGTGTGGTGGGACGGCGAACTGTTCAGCGGTCGTCCCGACTGGGACAAGCTGCTGGCCTACCCCAAGGTGCAACTGACCGAGGAAGAACAGGCCTTTATCGACGGCCCCACCGAAGAACTCTGCGCCATGGTCAGCGACTGGGAAATCGGCCAGGCCATGGACCTGCCGCCGGCCGCGTGGGAGCACATCAAGACCCACGGTTTCTTCGCCCTGATCATTCCCAAGGAATATGGCGGCAAGGGCTTCTCCGCTTATGCCCACTCCCAGGTCGCGATGAAACTCGCCACCCGCAGCGGCGACCTGGCCTCCACAGTGATGGTGCCCAACTCCCTCGGCCCGGCCGAATTGCTGTTGCATTACGGCACCGACGAACAACGCAACCACTACCTGCCACGCCTGGCGCGTGGCGATGACATCCCCTGCTTCGCCCTCACCGGCCCGCTGGCGGGCTCCGATGCCGGCGCCATGCCTGACACGGGGGTGATCTGCAAAGGCGAATGGGAAGGCAAGGAAACCCTCGGCCTGCGCCTGAACTGGGAAAAACGCTACATCACCCTTGGCCCGGTCGCGACCCTGCTGGGCCTGGCCTTCAAGGCCCACGATCCAGACCACCTGCTGGGTGAAGAAGAAGACCTGGGCATCAGCCTCGCACTGATCCCTACCGACACCCCCGGTGTGGAAATCGGCCGTCGCCACCTGCCCCTCGGCGCCGCGTTCATGAACGGTCCGAACTCCGGCAAGGACGTGTTCATCCCCTTGGAATACCTCATCGGCGGCCAGGAAATGCTCGGCAAAGGCTGGATGATGCTGATGAACTGCCTGTCGGTCGGCCGTTCGATCTCCCTGCCCGCCGTGGGTACCGGCGCCGCCAAGTTCACCAGCCTGGTCACCGGCCAGTACGCCCAGGTGCGCGAGCAGTTCAACGTACCGCTGTCAGCCTTCGAAGGTATCCAGGAAGCCCTGGCGCGCATCGGCGGCAACGCCTGGCTGATGGACAGCGCACGCATGCTCACCGCCAATGCCGTGGACCTTGGGGAAAAACCCTCGGTGCTGTCGGCGATCCTCAAGTACCACCTGACCGAACGCGGCCGTGAGTGCATCAGCCACGCCATGGACGTACACGGCGGCAAGGGCATCATCATGGGCCCGAACAACTACCTGGGCCGCAGCTGGCAGGGCGCGCCGATCTTCATCACCGTGGAAGGCGCGAACATCCTCTCGCGCAACCTGATGATCTTCGGCCAGGGTGCCATCCGCTGCCATCCGTTCGTGCTCAAGGAAATGGCGCTGGCCGGGCGTGAGGACCACGATCAGGCGCTGAAGGAGTTCGACGGGCTGCTGATGCAACACATTGGTTTTGCCGTGAGCAATGCCGCCAGCACCCTGGTGCTGAACCTCGGCGTGGGGCACTTCGAGAAAGCCCCGGGCAACCGTTTGAGCCAGGGTTATTTCCGCGCATTGAACCGCCAGGCTGCCGCGTTCGCGCTGCTGGCGGACCTGAGCATGATGCTGCTGGGTGGCGAGTTGAAACGCCGCGAACGCCTGTCGGCACGCCTCGGTGACGTGCTAAGCCATATGTACCTGGCGTCGGCGGCACTCAAGCGTTACCACGACCTGGATTCGCCGGATCACTTGGAACCGCTGTTCGCCTGGGCCATGGAAGAAAGCCTCGGCGAGTCCGAGCGTGCGTTGGATGAGCTGCTGAGCAACTTCCCGAATAAAGTGCTGGGCTGCCTGCTGCGGGTGATTGTATTCCCGTTCGGACGTCGTCATACCGGTCCGTCCGATGCGCTGGATGCCGAAGTGGCCGCAGTGATTGGCCGCGCCAAAGGCGACCCGACCCTGGAAGAATTGCTGGCCGGCTGCTACCGCCCACAATCGGCAGAAGATCCAGTGGGCGCTCTGCAACACGCCTACGATCTATTGGGTGCCAGCCATCCATTGCAGAAAAAACTGCACACCGCGCTCAAAAGTGGCCAGGTCAAACCCGCTGCCGGCGAACATGCGATCGATGCCGCCCTGCACGCCGGTGTGCTGCAACCGGCGGAAGCGCAGAGCTTGCGCGACGCCGAAGCGGCACGGCGCAAGGTGATCGACGTGGATGATTTCAGCAAGGAAGAGCTGGTACACGCTGAAGGTAAAGTCCGCTGAGTCCGGCGGTCATATAAAAACGGGCGCGAGAGGCATATACTCTCGCGCCCGTTTTTGCTTTAGAGGACTTATCTCGTGTCCAACGTCGTTGCCGATCATCTCGTCTTGCTCGACCACCTGCGCAGCATCCTGGTTGCCGTCGGCGAAGCCGAACAGGTGCCCGAGGAAAGCCACACCCTGTTCCTGGAGCGCTTCGACGAACTGCGCGCCCTGCTGCCGATCGACCCGATCGAAAGCCAGTACCTGGGCCAGGACCTGATGAGCCAGGTCATCCTGCGCTACCCGCAGATCGCCCACCTGGTCCCGCGCGACCTGCTGTGGTTCTTCGGCGGCGATTGCCTGCACTTCATGCCCGACGAAGAACTGGACCTGTACCAGGCCCTGGAAGAGCGTCGCTTTGAAGCCGAACAAAACGACGAACCCTTCGACTGGAACCAGGAAAAGCAACTGCTGGCCATGCCGCAGGACCAAAGCAAACACTGATTGTTCAAGACACTGCATAACTGAATGCGGGAGGGAGCAAGCCCTCCTCCCACATTTTCGACCGTGCGCCTATCGCCGGCGCAATGTCGGCTCCCTCGCCATGCACTCCACCAGATAATCGATAAACACCCGAAGCTTCGGCGGCAGGTAACGCGTGGGCGAATGCAACAACCACGCTTCGCCATGGTAGGACGCAATAAAGTCCCACCCGGGCAGCACCTGTACCAACCGCCCCTCCTCCAACGCATGCCGCGCGGTGAAATACGGCAAGCTGCCAATTCCCACGTGCTGCAACACCGCATCCAGCCGAACGCCGGTGTGGTTCGCCGCATAACGTCCACGCACGCCGACCGTCACCGCCTTGCCGCCCTGGCGGAATTTCCAGCGTGAATCCCCCGGGGTTTCACCGAGATAGATGCAACTGTGCGCCAGCAAATCATGGGGATGCTCCGGCGCACCATGCTCGGCTAGATACTGCGGCGTGGCACAGAGTAAATGCTCAATCGGCAATAACTGCCGCCCCACCAGGCCCGGCGGCGGGCTGTCGGTGATGCGGATGCTGAGGTCGACATTGTCATCGATCAGGTCCACATGCCGGTCCTCGAGGATCAATTGCACATCCACCCTGGGATAACGCCGCAGGAACTCCGGCATATGCGGGTGCACCACAAACCGCCCCACCGCCTTCGGCACACTGACCCGCACCAGGCCCTCGGCCTCGTGGGTGAACTGGCCGCTGATTTCCATCACTGAGCGCGCCGCGCTGACCATTTCCTGGCAGCGCTTGAAAACCTCCTCACCGGCTTCACTCAGGCGCAATTTGCGCGTGGTGCGTTGCAGCAAACGGGTGGACAGGGCCTTTTCCAGGCGCGAAATACTGCGGCTTACCGCCGACGGCGAAACGCTCAACTGCCGCGCCGCTTCGGAGAAGCTGCCGGTCTCTACTACCTTGACGAAAATCGCCATTTCGCCCAGCAGCGGCAAAGGAAGATTGATGCTCATGACGCACAGGTCCATTGATATTTGAGCGGATTATCACCTATCCAGGCACTATTTATACTGCCCGCAGAACCCTGATGCGGATGTAGAAAATGACCGAGCGCCTGTTTTTCACCCATGACCACCTGACCGCCGAGCTTGAAGTACTCAGTTGCACCCCCTGCGAGGGCCAGTTTGCGGTCGTTTTGCAGTCGACGATTTTCCATCCCCAAGGCGGTGGCCAGCCGTTCGATACCGGCTGGCTGGGCGACAGCCAGGTGCTGCGAGTCACCCAGGAAACCGATCGCGTGGTGCACTATGTCAACCAACCGGTGGAACCGGGCCCCATCACCGCGCGGGTCGACGAACCACGCCGCGCCCTGCACACCCGCCTGCACTCCGCCGGGCATTTGATCGGCAACGCTGGCGAAACCCTGGGTTGGATGCCGATCAAGGCGCACCACTGGCCAGGTGAAGGCAAGATCACTTTTATCCGTGGCGAAACCGCGCAAGCCATGGACGCCGAGATCATTCAACAGCAGATCAACCAATGGATCGCCGCCGACTACCCGCGCCATATGGCCCTGGACGACGGCACCCGCGAAGTGGGCTTCGGTGATCTGCCCACCTACGCTTGCGGCGGTACCCATGTGCAAACGCTGGGCGAGTTGGGTCAGGTAACGATCCTGGCGCTTTCGGAGAAAAAGGGTGCGTTGTCGGTGCGTTACAGCCTGGACTAGAGAGCAGAGTCGGGTGCTATCGAGTTTTTAGATAAGCCTCCCAGTGGTCTCCCGGGCACACCTTGGCAGTGGTAGTGTGTCGAAATATTTCTGACCTATTGATCAGGAATCCCCCATTTCCCTTTGCAAAGGAATGCCCCTGACCATGCACTTTCGACTCAAGCAATTAGCGGCTGCCACCCTGTTCGCGGCCGGCCTTTCGGTGATGACCACACCTGCCTTTGCCAACATCACCCCAGAGCAAAGCACGGCGATCCTGACGAGCTTCAGCGAAACGTCGGTCACGGATTTCCGTGGTTTCCTCGGCACCCTGGCCAAAGGCGACCTGGGCAAGGCCAACGACGTAGGCCCGGCGATCGGTGCCTTCCTCGATAACAAAACCCTGACCGCCGACCAGCAGAACGAAATCCATCGCCTTTTGGGTATTTACACCCGAGTGAAATACGGCAAAGCCGCCCTCGATACCTTGCGCGAACTGGTGGAAATTCCGACCTTCAACGTGGACGGCATGCCGCAGTACAAAAATCCGGAATTCATCCGGATTGCCGCCAAGATCCAGGCCCTGGCCAAGACCTTCAACCTGAACTTCCGCAACGTCGACAACCGCGTGTACGAGATTTCCCTGGAAGGCAACGGCGACGAAGTGGTGGGTATCCACGCCCACGCCGACGTGGTGCCGGTGACGCCGGAGAACTGGGTGTTGAAAGACGGCACCAGGCTCGACCCGTTCAAGGTCACGCTGATCGGCGACCGCATGTATGGCCGTGGCACCGAGGATGACAAAAACGGCATCGTGGTGGCGATGTACGCCATGAAGGTGATCAAGGAAGAGAAGTTGCCGCTGGCGCGCAATTTCAAGCTGCTGGTGGACACCACCGAAGAAACTTCCGGCGACGCGATCCCCTATTACTTCGAACGCAACCCGACGCCGCAGTACAACCTGGCGCTGGATGGCGGCTACCCGGTGGTGATTGCCGAAAAAGGTTATGGCACTGTCATGGCCACCTTCCCGCGCCGCAAAGGGGAAGGCCAAGGCGCGGAAATCATCGCGATGACCGGCGGCATGGCCACCAACCAGATTCCCTCGGCCTCGGTTGCCACGTTGATCAGCGACACGCCTGCCGAACTGGCCGCCAGCCTGCAAAAAGCCGGTACGGAGTATGCCAAACGCAACGGCGGTGACTTCGAAGTAACAGCCAAGGTGGTTGGCAAAGAGGTCAAGCTGACAGTGACCGGGGTTTCCGCGCACTCCTCCGAGCCCGAATCCGGTATCAACCCGGTGTCGCGCATGCTGGAGCTGATCCACAGCATCGACGGCAAGATCGCCCTCAAGCACAACCACATCACCGACGCGGCCCGTTATGCCTCGGACAACTGGGGTCTGGATTATCTGGGCGGCAAATTGGGCGTGGGTTTCTCCGATGATTTCATGGGGCCGCTGACCACCTCGCTGACCTTTGTCGGCCTGGATGACAAAGCCTTCAAGCTGGCGGTGAACCTGCGTGTACCAAAGGGCAAATCGCCGGAGAAACTGAAAGCCGAGATTTCCGACAAGTTGAGCGCCTGGGACAAGCAAACCAAGGTCAACGTGGACTTCACCTACTCGGTCGCCGAACCGATGTACCGCAACCCGGAAGGTGAGTGGGTGAAGGCCTTGTTGGCCGTGGCCAGCGAAAACCTCGGTATGGAGCACAAATTCGGCACCTCGGCCGGCGCGACGTCCGTGCATGAACTGCCCAATGGCGTGCAATTCGGCCTGGCGCGGCCGGAAGTGAAATACACCGGGCACACCGACAATGAGTTCAAGACGGTCGACCAGTTCTTGCTGGATCTGCAGATCGTCACCGAAATGATGGGGCGTATCGGACAGTTGCCGAAGCTCTGACAGCGATTGAAGTGTGCGCAAAAAAACGCCGATCAGTGATGATCGGCATTTTTACTCAGGTTCTTCATGCGCCCTGGTATCGCTTGCGCTCCTGCTCCCGCTGCAACATGTCCAGGGGTGGGTAGTAGATATACAGGGAAGACTCGATGGCAAACCATGCCGACGCCAACATTACCCCGCCCGCTACCACGACCATGCTGGCCAGAAACAGCCCCGTATCACCCAGTACATGCATGGCCGAGAAAATCAGCGAACCAGTGCCGAATCCAAAATATGGCACCGCCCAATCCACGACGGACAGCACCAAACAACCAAACACCAAGTGCGCGACTTTGTTCATCATCAACCGGTGCTGTTCTCGCAACTGCACATGCCGCTGATACCAGCTAAGCAGGAAATCACTGTTTTCCTTCAGTGCCAGGTCCAGAAGGTCGTTGGCCCACACATAACCGATCCCCCTTGAAGGAGGTGTATAGGCATCACCCAAGAGCTTTGGAAAGGCCATTCGCAACCTTGTGCCGATCCCACGAACGATTTCCGTCAACAGCGGCAGAACGAAAGACACCACCAGCGCAAAAGAGGCCGCGGTGACCGCCAGGAACCCCAAGTCAGCGAGCAATGCATCGCTGCTGGTCGTCCACTCCACCAAGGGCGTCCGGGTACGGATTAGCAAAGCGATATCGAGAAACAGCACAACGCTGACAAAGCGCATTGCCCAATGGAAATCCCATGCTTTTTCCAAGGCGCTGATACCCAATGGGGCGACCTTGGTTTCACCGGACGATTGAGAAGTTTCTGCCATCACGCGTGCTCCTTGAACTCAAACGCCAGACTATATCTCGAACACGCCAGGAACTGAGTCAGGAAGATGACAGGTTCAGGCAGATGAACAAATAACGCACAAACAAAAACGCCGATCATCACTGATCGGCGTTTTTGTTGAATATGGAGCGGGAAACGAGACTCGAACTCGCGACCCCGACCTTGGCAAGGTCGTGCTCTACCAACTGAGCTATTCCCGCAAATGGCGTCCCCTAGGGGACTCGAACCCCTGTTACCGCCGTGAAAGGGCGGTGTCCTAGGCCACTAGACGAAGGGGACACGCTACTGAAACACATGGTGTGTATTTCAGTGCCCAGAGGCCTCGTCCGAAGACTTGGTCCTGGTTTCACTCAGTGCCGCCCGAAAGCCACACTGCTTGTAAATTGGAGCGGGAAACGAGACTCGAACTCGCGACCCCGACCTTGGCAAGGTCGTGCTCTACCAACTGAGCTATTCCCGCATATGGCGTCCCCTAGGGGACTCGAACCCCTGTTACCGCCGTGAAAGGGCGGTGTCCTAGGCCACTAGACGAAGGGGACACACGTACAACATTCACTCCCTACCGCGTTTCGCTGTGTGCTTTACGCTGTAAGTGGCGCGCATTCTATGGATGGATTGAAAGGTCGTCAACCCCCAAGGATAAATTTATTTAAATCAATGACTTCGCCCGTGTTTACCGGCCCGCGCGGGGCATTCTGCCCGTCCAGGCCTTGACGCCTATATTCTGGCGTCCGACAAGGCGCTATAGTTCGTTCCAGCAAGTGATGGCAATGTGCATCTACGCAGGGAGCGGCTACTTATATAGAAGAACTACCTGGGTAACTGGTCGATCAGTCCTATCCGTCGACAAGCCCAGTCACTACACTCCACTGTAAACCCTATCAAAGAGGTCACACCGGTGACACCACTCATGATCACCCTGCTGGTAATTGCCGGGATCGTAATACTGATCGCCATTGGCTACATGAACCACGTGGTGGAAAACAACAAGCTGGAAAAGAAGCGCACCGAGATCGAGCTTAATGATCGCCTGCGCCGTTGCGGTGAGATCACCGAGACCTTCCCTGGCCAACTGATGACCCCGGCGCTCAAGCTGTTATTGGCCCGCCTGGAGCTCAACGTCAATCAGCGCCTGTTGAACCTCAACAAGACCAGTGCACCGCTCAAGGCCCGTATCACCGAGCTGAACACGCTGGTGGCCCAGGGCGAGTCCATCCCGGTGAACAACCCGCCGGCGCCGATCCAGACCGAAGCCAAGGCCAAGGACGTGCGCTTCCTGCTGGAAGCCCTGCATGGCCAGGTCACCCGCGCCGCCCAGGACGGGTTCCTGCCGACCAACGAAGCCAAGCACTGGATCAAGGAAATCCGTCATATCCTGGTGCTGTTGCACATAGAGTTCTTCAACAACCTCGGCCAGCACGCCTTGCAGCAGGGCCAGCCTGGCCAGGCGCGCCTGGCCTTCGAGCGTGGCGTGCAGTACCTGCGCAAGCAGCCTGAACCGGTGCTCTACAGTGCACAGCTGCAATTGCTGGAAGGTCAACTGGCCCGCGCCAACTCGACCGTGCTGGCTAACAGCAAACAGGCGGCGGAGGAAGTCAACGAATTGACCGAAGGCATGAAAGAAGTCGACGCCGATGCCGAGTGGAAAAAGAAAGTCATCTACGACTGATCTGCCCACTCCCCTGGGGTGAGCGGGCTGCCCGCTCGCCCCAACATGCCATCAATTTGCATCTATCGCCCCGCCCCCGACTAGCGTAAAAAAGTGCCCCTCACTCCGTGAAGTCAGAGGCCCGCTATGCCTATCGCCGTCATTGATGGACAACCGCTGCATTACGTCGACCAGGGCACCGGCCCTGTCGTCCTGCTCGGCTCAAGCTACCTGTGGGACCGCGACATGTGGGCCCCGCAGATCGAAGCCCTGTCACAACAGTACCGGGTCATCGTGCCCGAACTGTGGGGCCACGGCGAATCGGGCCAACTCCCCGCCCCCACCCACACCCTCGACGACCTTGCGCGCCAGGTCCTGGCCCTGCTTGACCATTTGGAGATCGCACAGATCAACCTGGCAGGCCTGTCGGTGGGCGGCATGTGGGGCGCACGCCTGGCATTGCAGGCCCCCGAGCGGATCAACAGCCTGGTGCTGATGGACACCTACCTCGGTGCCGAGCCAGAGGCCACGCGCCAGTATTACTTCTCGTTGTTCAAGATGATTGAAGATGCCGGCGCCATTCCTGAGCCGTTGCTGGATGTGATCGCGCCGATCTTCTTTCGCCCCGACATCGACCGCGAATCGGCGCTCTACCAGGATTTTCGCAAGTCACTGCAGGACTTTCCCCGGGAACGCCTGCTGCACAGCATCGTCCCCCTGGGTCGATTGATCTTCAGCCGCGAAGATGTACTGGAGCAACTACCGCGGCTGGACGCCGATACCACCTTGGTGATGTGTGGCGAACAGGACAAGCCTCGGCCACCCGCCGAATCCGAGGAAATGGCCGAACTGATTGGCTGTGCCCTGATCCTGATTCCAGACGCCGGGCATATCTCCAGCCGGGAGAACCCGGATTTCGTCAACGAAGCGCTGCTCACCTTCCTCGCCAACCACGCCTGATCGCCCTCCCTTTTGATCGCCGCCTCGGGGCGACGATCAAAGGCGGAAGTGCCCCACCATCCCCTTGAGCTCCGCCCCCAACTGCGCCAGCTGGATGCTCGACGCCGCATTGCCCTGCATGCTCAACGCCGATTGATCGGCACTCGCACGAATACTGGTGACACTACGGTTGATCTCTTCGGCCACCGAGCTCTGCTCCTCAGCCGCAGCGGCAATCTGCTGGTTCATCTGCTGGATCAACGACACCGCTACCGCAATGCTGCCCAGGGCACTTTCGGTTTCCAGCGCATCGCTGACCGCCAGCTTGACCAGTTCGCCACTTTGCTGGATCTGCTGCACCGATGATTGCGCCGCGCTGCGCAAGGTACTGACCAGCCGCTCGATTTCTTCGGTCGACTGCTGGGTGCGCTTGGCCAGTGCCCGTACTTCATCGGCCACCACCGCAAAACCCCGGCCCTGTTCGCCTGCGCGGGCGGCTTCGATGGCTGCGTTCAGGGCCAGCAGGTTGGTCTGTTCGGCGACGCTTTTGATCACGCTCAGCACGGTGCCGATATTCTGGATTTCGGCACTGAGGCTCTCGATGCTGGTGCTCGCGCGTGTACTGGACGTGGCCAACAATTCGATACGCTGCAAACTCTGGCGCACCACCTGCTGGCCGCTGTCGACTTTTTCATCCGCCGTCTGCGCGGCTTGTGCGGCCTGCTCGGCGTTGCGTGCCACATCGTGCACGGTGGCGGTCATCTGGTTCATCGCGGTAGCGACCTGCTCGGTTTCTTCCTTCTGGCTGCTGACCTCGACATTGGTCTGCTCGGTCACGCTGGACAGCGACTGCGCCGAGCTGGCCAATTGTTCGATACCGGCCTGCAGGCCGCTGACCATCTGGCTAAGGCCGCCGCCCATCTGTTGCATCGCCTGCATCAACTGGCCGATTTCATCACGGCGGCTGACCTCCATGCGCCCGCTCAGATCCCCGGCGGCAATCTGTCGGGCTACCGCGATCACACTGCGCAGCGGCGCGACAATCAAGCGGGTAATCACCCAGGCCGCAATCAACCCCACCAGCAAGGCCAGGGCCGACGAGCCAATGATCAACATCGCGCTTTTCTTCAGTTGCGCCTGCATCGACAGGTCTTCAGCGTCATAGGCCTGGTTGACCCGGCTGACGACTTGGTCAGCTCGATCATGCAGTTGTTTGTAGACGACTTTTTCCTGGGCCAGCAGGCCGGTGTATTCCCCCAGCTTTTCGCTGAAGGCGGCGATATGCCCGGAAACTTCGTTGAGCACCGTCTGATAACCAGGGTCCTTGACCGACGTTTTCAATTGCTCGACCTGGGCCAGGGCCTGGTCGGCCTGCTCGATCTTGCCTTGCTCGGCGTCGTCAGCATCCGCCTTGCGGCTCTGGTCCAGGCGCACATGGGCTTCGTTCATGGCCTGCAACATCAAGCGGGAAACCTGCCTGATCTGGCCTGCCTGCTCGATAAACTCGGCCCCCTCCTTACCTTGGCTTTCCTTGAGGCCATAGGCGCCGTCGTCCGCCAGCCCGGCCTGCAATACATCCAGGTTATTCGCCACGCTGGACACCGACCAACTGGCCATTTCCAGCGCCAGATCCTTGGTCTGCGTCAGCTCGACGAACTCATCGAACGCCTTCCGGTAGGCTGCCAGAGCCTGCTCGACCTCGGCCATCACCGGCACATTCGCCGCAGACTGGGCCTTGAGGCCGGCCGCCTGGGCCGCCAGGGCATCGAGACTTTCATGCAAGGCGTCGACGGCCTTGGGGTCGGCGTGCAGCGCGTAGTCCTGTTCGATCAGGCGCACCTTGAGCAAGCCGCTGTTGAGCGACGACATGGCCTTGAGGCCTTCAAAACGCTGGCCAACGGTTTGCAGGGACCACACGCCGATAGCCGCGACCAACGCCGTCAGCAGCAGCACCAGGGTGAAGCCCAAGCCCAGTTTTTTCGCCATACCCAGGTTGGCGAAACGTCGTTGCACGCCTGAAATCATTGCACTTGAATCCTCTTGCAATGGCGGACGCCATCAAGTCCGATGGACAAGCAACGAGATTCGCAACCAAAAGGCACTGAGCACAAGGCACTGGCGCCACAATAATGGCAAAAAGCTACACACTCGTCGTTTTCAGAATGGTCGAGGTCGATCTGGCGGGCCCCATCGCACGGAACAACGCCAAGGCACGTTGATCAGTAGCATAGGCGACATTAAGGCGTAGCCACTCACTGTGCCCGCCGGTGGGACTGAACAACGCCCCGGGCGACAACAACACCCCCAACTGCCGGGCGCACGCCTGCAACCGCGAAGGCTGCGCCGTCCCCGGGCGTGCCCACAGGAACATACCGCCGGTGGGTACGGCGAACACCTCCCACTCTTCGTCCTCCAGCACTTGCAGGGTCACGGCCATTTCACTGCTCAACCGCTTGCGCAGGCGCTGCACCCACTTGCGATACGTGCCATTGGCCAGCAACGTGGCGACCACCGCTTCAGCAAACCGGGAGGTGCCGAAGCCGCTCAAGGTCTTGAGGCTGGCCAGTTGCGTGATGATTGCGCTGCTGGCGCAGAGGTAGCCCACGCGCAAGGCGCTGCTCAGGGTCTTGGAAAAACTCGCGACGTAGATCACCCGATCATCATGGGGCAATGCAGAAAGCCGCGTGCAACTGGCCTGTTGCAGATCGCCGTAGACATCTTCCTCGATGATCAGGAAGTTCTTGCGGTGTGCCAGTTCCAGCAAGCGCTCGGCCACCAGCCGGCACAGGCTGGTGCCCGTGGGATTGTGATAGAGGCTGTGGATGAACAGGCACTTGGGATGATGGTGCTGCAGCAGCGCTTCAAGCGCCGGGAGGTCGGGGCCGCCTCGGGTACGCGGTACTTCCAGCAGTTGCACGCCCTGGAACGCCAGCTGCCGATAGAGGTTGGCATACCCGGGGGTTTCGACCACCACGCTGTCGCCGGCCTTGAGCAGCGTACGTATCAGCAGGTCCTGGGCATGGCTGGCACCTGCGGTGGTCAGGATGCGCTCCAGGCTGGTGGCGATGTGAATCTGGGTCAGGCGCTTGAGCAGTTGCTCGCGCAGCGCAGGCAGACCCAGAGGGGTGCTGTAGTTGAACAGGCCGGCCGTGTCGGTGCGGGTGACTTCACGAATCGCGTAACTGATGTCATCGCTTTCGCGCCAGGCATCGGGCAACCAGCCACAGCCCAGCTTCAACTCGCCCAACGGATTGTCGGCAAAGGCGCCCCACTCGCGCTCCGCCCCCTCATACCAATTGCCTTCGTGGCAGGCAGCCGGCTGGGCCACCACAAATCCCGAGCCCTGCCGGGGCGCCAGCACCCCTTGGGCGACCATCCGTTCGAATGCTTCGATCACGCTGGATTGGCTGAGCAGGTTATCCAGGGCCAACTGGCGGACGGACGGCAAGCGCGTTCCGGGGCTCACGCCGTCCTTGCGAATCCATTGCACCACTGCACTGACGATTTGCTGCACTACCGGTACAAGGGCCTGTCGATCGATCCCTAAATCCATGAGCCACTCACTTCAACTGTCTGTTATCAACCCGGAGAGTTAAGCACAGAAGCAGCAGGTTGCCGGCCGCATAAATTTATTAAATTATTGATTTTATTGACTTATTTACCTACTGACACATATTCGGTCACAGCGTTTTGCCAGCTTTGGAAAAGCCCCACGCGCGCCCAGACGTTTTCGAACAAGGGGCCGGCGCCAGGTCCTAGATAGCCGTCGCGCCACCGTCCACGGCCAAGGCGTGGCCGGTGGTGAACGCCGCTCCGTCGCTGCACAGGTACAGCACTGCGCTGGCGATTTCCTCCACCTTGCCGATACGCCCGACCGGGTGCATGGCGGCGGCGAATTCGGCCTTGCGGGGGTCGGCTTCATAGGCGCGCCGGAACATATCGGTATCGATCACCGCCGGGCAGACGGCATTGACGCGGATTTTCTTCTTCGCGTATTCGATAGCTGCGGACTTGGTCAGGCCGATCACGGCGTGCTTGGAGGCCGCATAGATACTCATCTTCGGCGCCGCGCCCAACCCCGCCACCGACGCGGTGTTGACGATCGCCCCACCGCCCTGGGCCAGCAGCAGCGGCAACTGGTACTTCATGCACAACCACACACCCTTGACGTTGACGCCCATGATCGCGTCGAACTCATCCAGGCTGCCGTCCGCCAGCCTGCCCTTCTCGATCTCGATGCCGGCGTTATTGAACGCATAGTCCAGGCGACCATAGGCGCCGATGGTCTGTGCCATCAACTGCTGCACATCCGCCTCCTGGGTGACGTTGCAGCGCACGAACAGCGCCTCGCCCCCGGCCTGGTGGATCAGCGCGACCGTACCCTCGCCGCCAGCTACGTCCAGGTCGGCGACCACGACCTTCAAGCCTTCGGCGGCGAACGCCAGCGCAGTGGCGCGACCAATACCGGCGGCGGCGCCAGTCACCAGGGCGACCTGGCCGGAAAACGTCATGCTCATGGAGGATGTCCTATTGGGATTAATGGCAGTGGCACGAGTCTAGCCAACGCCGAGACGCACACGTCAGCACTATCAGAAGTCCGGTTAGTGCTGCATGAGTCATAGTGATAAGGCAACCGGGCTCACTATCAATGGCACCTATCGATGAGCATTCGCACCCTAGGCTGACCTTGCCCCCGGGCCGTCCAAGGTCTATCAATCATGCTTCACTTCTAAAGAGTCCTTGCCATGACCGCCCAGACCAACCGCCAATTCCTGCTCGCCAAACGCCCGGTCGGCGCGGCCACGCGGGAAACCTTCACTTACCAGGTCGTGCCGGTGGGCACGCCCGGGGACGGGCAGGTGCTGGTGCACAACGAATACCTGTCCCTCGACCCGGCCATGCGTGGCTGGATGAATGAAGGCAAGTCCTACATTCCGCCCGTAGGCCTCGGCGAGGTCATGCGCGCGCTGGGTGTAGGCAAGGTGATTGCCTCGAATAACCCGAAATTCGCCGTCGGGGACTACGTGAATGGCGCCCTGGGCGTGCAGGATTACTTCCTGGGCGAACCGCGCGGCTTCTACAAGGTCGACCCCAATCTGGCGCCCCTGCCCCGCTACCTGTCTGCGCTGGGCATGACCGGCATGACCGCCTACTTCGCACTGCTGGACACCGGCGCGCCCAAGGCCGGTGAAACCGTGGTGATCTCCGGCGCGGCCGGTGCCGTGGGCAGCATTGCCGGGCAGATCGCCAAGCTCAAAGGCTGCCGCGTGGTCGGCATTGCCGGCGGCGCCGACAAGTGCAAGTTCCTGGTGGATGAGCTGGGCTTCGACGCCGCCATCGACTACAAGAACGAAGACGTGCCCGCCGCCCTGAAGCGCGAGTGCCCTAAAGGCGTGGATGTGTATTTCGATAACGTCGGCGGCGACATTCTTGACGCGGTGCTCAGTCGGCTGGCGTTGAAAGCCCGCGTGGTGATTTGCGGGGCCATCAGCCAGTACAACAACAAGGAAGCGGTGAAAGGCCCGGCCAACTACCTCTCACTGCTGGTCAACCGCGCAAGGATGGAAGGCTTTGTGGTGATGGATCACGCGGCGAACTTTGCCGCCGCCGGGCAGGAAATGGCCGGCTGGATGGCCCAGGGCAAGCTCAAGAGCAAGGAGGATATCGTCGAGGGGCTGGAGACGTTCCCGGAGACGCTGATGAAGCTGTTCAACGGCGAAAACTTTGGCAAATTGGTGCTCAAGGTCAGCTGATACACGGCAGATCCGCGCGTTCCCACGCGAACGTGGGAACGCGCATCGATCAGGCGATCTCGGCGACTACCGCCGCCAACGCCTTGGCCGGATCCGCCGCCTGGCTGATCGGACGACCGATCACCAGGTAGTCGGAACCCGCGTCCAGTGCCTGGCGCGGGGTCAGGATGCGGCGCTGGTCGTCCTGGGCACTGCCCGCAGGGCGAATCCCCGGGGTCACCAATTGCAACGACGGATGGGCAGTTTTCAAGGCCTGGGCTTCCAGCGCCGAGCACACCAGGCCATCAAGGCCGGCTTTCTGCGCCAGGGCGGCCAGGCGCAGCACCTGCTCCTGAGGCTCGATATCCAGGCCAATGCCCGCCAGGTCCTCGCGCTCCATGCTGGTCAGCACGGTCACGCCGATCAGCAACGGCTTGGGGCCGCTGCGCTGTTCCAGCACTTCGCGGCAGGCGGTCATCATGCGCAGGCCGCCGGAGCAGTGTACGTTGACCATCCACACGCCCATCTCGGCCGCAGCCTTGACCGCCATGGCGGTGGTGTTGGGGATGTCGTGGAATTTCAGGTCGAGGAACACCTCGAAGCCTTTGTCACGCAGGGTGCCGACGATTTCCGCGGCGCAGCTGGTGAACAGTTCCTTGCCGACCTTGACCCGGCAAAGCCTGGGGTCCAACTGGTCAGCCAGCTTCAGTGCGGCGTCACGGGTGGGGTAATCCAGGGCGACGATGATAGGAGTCTGGCAGGCGGACATTGGAATGGGCTCTCAGGCAAGTCGAAATCGGCGCGGATTGTAGCGCAAGCAGCGCCGTTGCGGGATCCGATGATCGGTAAATACTGACCAACCGCCATCAGCCAGGCATTCCAGATGATTATTTCAAAGCTGATACATTCATGACATGCCCACAACACGCCCTGCCGCTAGCCTCGCCCGCACGACCCACCGACCAGCACTACCAGCCATGGGGCTGGGCGCCTATGCTGACCGTAACAACCAGGCAGATGATCGCACTATGCATACCCCTTCCGTCCCCGTGAACGACGAGCAAAAAGGCGCGGTGGTCGCCGATGACAAGCGCTGGAACACCCGTGCGCTGATCGTCGACGACGATGTGCCGATCCGCGAATTACTGATCGACTACCTGGCACGCTTCAATATCCTCGCCACCGGCGTGACCGACGGCGCCGCGATGCGCCTGGCCATGCAAGCCGAAACCTATGATGTGGTGGTACTCGACCTGATGCTGCCGGGGGAAGACGGCCTGACCCTGTGCCGCTGGCTGCGCGCCGAATCGGATATCCCGATCCTGATGCTCACCGCCCGCTGCGAGCCCACCGACCGCATCATCGGCCTGGAACTGGGGGCCGACGACTACATGTCCAAGCCCTTCGAACCCCGTGAACTGGTAGCGCGGATCCAGACCATCCTGCGCCGCGTGCGCGATGACCGCACCGAACAGCGCGCGAATATCCGCTTCGACAACTGGCGCCTCAACAGCGTGTTGCGTCAATTGGTGGCCGACGATGGCCTGGTGGTGCCGCTGTCCAACGCGGAATTCCGCCTGTTGTGGGTGTTTATCGAACGCCCGCGCCGGGTGCTGAGCCGGGAGCAGCTGCTTGATGCCGCCCGTGGCCGCTCGATAGAGGCCTTTGATCGCAGTATCGACTTGCTGGTGTCGCGCCTGCGGCAAAAACTCGGGGATGACCCCAAGGCACCGCAGTTGATCAAGACCGTGCGCGGCGAAGGCTACCTGTTCGACGCCCGGGATATTGGCTGATGCGCGCGCCCTTCAACACGCTGTTCGGTCGGCTGTTCGGCGTGTTACTGGTGGCGATTGTGCTGGCCCATGGGCTGGCGTTCTTCTGGTTTCACCACTACGGCCAACCGCCGCCGCCCCCTCCTGAGCGATTTATCGAGCAGCCGGACGGGACCCTGGCGCCGATGCGCGACAAGCACCCACGCCCCTGGTTTGGCGGCCCGGTGGTGCCCCTGACCTTTCAATTCGTCTCGTTGATTATCGCGGCCTGGTACGGTGCCAAACTGCTGAGCCGGCCGATACAGCGCCTGAGTGAAGCGGCGGAACGCTTGAGCCTGGACCTCGACAGCCCACCCCTCGATGAATCCGGCCCGAGGGAAGCACGGCAGGCCGCCTCGACCTTCAACCTGATGCAAAGGCGTATTCGCGAGCAGGTCAGCCAACGCGCGCGCATGCTCGGCGCAGTCTCCCATGACCTGCGCACCCCGCTGTCCCGCCTCAAGCTGCGCCTGGAGCAGATCGAGGACACCCGGCTGCAGGGCCAGATGCGCCAGGACCTGAACGACATGATCGACATGCTCGACGCCACCCTGAGCTACCTGCACGAACAGCGCACCAGTGAAACCCGGCATTGGCTGGATGTGCAGGCGCTGGTGGAGTCCATGAGTGAAAACGCCCAGGACCAAGGCTCCGATGTGCAATGTGCGGGCAGCTGCCTGCCCTTGCAGGTGCAACCGATGGCCCTGCGCTCATGCCTCAACAACCTGATCGACAACGCCTTGCGTTATGCCGGCACCGCCCGCGTGGAGCTGGAGGACAGCCGCGAAGCGCTGGTCATACGTGTGATCGACCACGGGCCGGGGATTGCGCCCGATAAGCGTGAGGCGGTGTTCGAGCCGTTCTATCGGCTGGAAGGCTCGCGTAACCGCAATTCCGGCGGCGTTGGCCTGGGCATGACCATTTCCAAGGAAGCCGCGGAGCGCCTGGGCGGCCGCCTGAGCCTGGAAGAGACCCCAGGCGGCGGCTTGACCGCCGTGATGTGGTTGCCCAGGGCTTAAAGGGGCTTGTCTTCACGCCGAACCTGGGCCTGGGTTGCGCTCCAATCCATCAGCAGGCTGTAGGCCACGGCCAGCAGGGTCGGGCCGATAAACAGGCCGATAAAGCCAAAGGCAATCAAGCCGCCGAAGACCCCGAGCAACACGATCACCAGCGGCAGGTTGCCGCCACGGCTGATCAGGTAGGGCTTGAGCACGTTGTCCACGCCGCTGATGATGAACGTCCCCCACACGCCAAGGAACACCGCATAGGTGTAGTCGCCTTTCCACGCCAGCCAGGCCGTGGCCGGGATCCATACCAGCGGCGGGCCCATCGGGATCAGGCTGAGCAGGAACGTCACGATCCCCAGCACCAACGCACCCGGCACGCCGGCGATCAGGAAGCCGATCAGTGCCAGCAGGGCCTGGGCGGCGGCAGTGCCGATCACACCGTTGACCACCCGCTGCACCGTACCGGCCACCAGTTCGATGTAGTAACCGGCACGGTCACCGATCAGTCGTTCCAGCAAGCGATGCACGAACATCGCCAGACGCGGCCCATCACGATAAAAAAAGAACACGAACACCAGGCTCAGGGTCAGTTCGAGGATGCCGCCGCCGATCTGCGCACTGCGCGCCAACAGCCAATTGCCCACCTGCCCCAGGTACGGTTTGAGGCTGACCATCAGCGCCGCGCCCTGCTCGTCGATGCTGTTCCACATGCCGACCAGGCGTTCCCCCACAAAGGGAATCGCCCCCAACCAGGCTGGCGCCTCGGGCAGCCCATCGACCTGAATATCCTTGATCAACGCCACGGCATCGCGCACATGGTCCGCGAGATTGAACCCCAGCCATACCAGCGGCACCGCCACCAGCAACATCCAGCCCAGGGTCAGGATGCCGGCGGCCAGGGATTCACGGCCACCCAGCGCGCGGGTCAGCAGCACCATCAGCGGCCAACTGGCAAACGCCAGCACCGCCCCCCAGAACAGCGCCGACCAGAACGGCGCCATCACCCAGAAGCTGGCACCAAACAGCACCAGCAGCAGGATTTGCACCAGCAGGCGATCGTTATTGAGCATGGGGTATCTCTAGAAAAGGCTGTAGGAAGAGAGCTTAGGCGAACGGCACGGGTCCGTTCGCCCTGTTGCGGTCAGCGTATCAGATGCAGGTGCAGGCCTTTGGTTTCAGTGCTGCCGGTTTCCAGGCGCGCGGCGCGCACGCCTTTGTCGACCAAAGCCTGGCGCCAGGCTTCGGCTTTCGGGCCGGTCAGGCTGACGCGCAAGGTCGTATCGAGGTTCAAGCCCCGGGAAATCAGGGTCAGCCAGGTGTCGTCGGGGTCGCCGCCAAGCGCGGGGAAATCCAGCTCACCGGTGCTTTTGAGCTCGCGCAACAAGGTGGCCGAGGTGGGCAGCAGGTCGCCCAGCGGTGCGCCGGCATCCAACTGCTCCACATGCAGGTAGGCACGACGGTTGCCTCGGGTGATGCCGTAGATGGCCACCAGGGAGTTTTCCTGCGGGGCGGCGAGACGCAGCAGCAGGTATTCCTGCTGGCCGTCGGCACCTACCAGCTTGGCATTACCGAACACTTCGTTGGCCCACAGGCTGCTTTCACCGCAATCGCGGGCCTGGCACCAGAACAACAACTGCGCGCCGTTGGCCTGCAACGCTTCTCGCGTCGACGTGAACGCAGCACTGGAGGTGTGTTCGGCAGGCAGCTCGTAGGTAATCGCTGTGGCTTGCCCACGGGCGGTGGCCTGGCCCTCATAACGCAACTGGCCACTGATCTTGCGGATCGCCCCCATGGGGTAGATGCGTTCCTTTTCTTCAGCGGGACGGTAATCGACGATCTGTGCGTCGACCTGACGGGCCACGGCAGGCAGGTCCTGGCTTCCCGGCACATCGGCGGCGAACACCAAGGGGCTGAAACAGCACAGTCCGAGGGCACGTATACATCCTTTACGCAGGCTCATCGGATCGGTGAGCCCTGGCCATCGGAGGTCGCAGCAGTGTTGAGTTGGTTCATGGTTGACTCCCTTTCAATCCGCCCAGCCTCGGCAGTTGACCGCCCCAAGTCAAGGCGCGGAGAAGAACCGATTGAAACAGTCTGCAACAAGGACCGCACCAGGCTCATCATTCAGGTGTAAATGATGGCCACCCGGCAACGTGGTTACCGTAAAGGGTAGCTGGGAAAGCAATTCGGGATGTTTCGCCAACATGCCATCGGCGGCGACCACCAACTGCGTAGGGCAACCCACGCGGCGCACGAAAGCCATCGCCTGCTCATCGGTCAGGCGCATCGGCGATGCCAGGGTCAGGCGACTGTCCGAGCGCCAGGTATAACCGCCCGGCACCGGCATCAAACCGCGCTGGGCCAGCAGTTCTGCGGCTTCACGGCTCACGGCGACCAAACCTTTCATACGCGCCTCAACCGCCCGGTCGAGGGTGGTGTAGACCGGCTTGCGCTTATCCTGCAGGTTCAATTGCGCCTGCAAGGCCATGCCCAGGCGCTCGGCGGCGTTCTCACCGCTGGCCGTGGGCGGGATCACGCCGTCAATCAAACCCAGGTGCGTCACCCGTTCCGGCAAGGCACCGGCCAGCACCAGGGACACGATGGCGCCGAGGGAGTGGCCGAGTAATGCAAAACGTTTCCAGCCAAGTTGCTCGGCAACGTGCAGCACGTCGTGGACGTAATCCCACAAGGCATAACCGGCACCTGTAGGACGATGCGCCGAATGCCCATGGCCGGCCATGTCCAGCGCCACGATACGCAAACCCGCAAGCTTCGGCGCCAGGCGTGCAAAGCTGTTGGCATTGTCCAGCCAGCCATGCAGGGCGATCACCGGCAAACCGTCCTCGGGGCCAAACAGATGGGCCGCCAACTCAATGTGCGGCAGGCTCAGGCGAACCTCTTCGACGGGTGTGCTCATGCGCAGCTGCGCTCCCGGGCTTCCCAGCGGGCGAACAGGGTCTTGATCAAGGTCGCGGTGTCCTGGGGGCGTTCGAGGGGAAACATATGGCCGCCGGGCATGGTGAGCATTTCGCCCATGGGCAGACGGTCGACGCCGCTGGCGTGGTGACGCATCACCACGCGGCTCTGGCGACCGCGCACCACCGCCAGCGGCACTTTCAATTGGCGCACCTGGCCGGGACTGGTGTGGGGCACGCCCCGGTAGATGCTGATTTCGGTGGCCGGGTCGAAACGCAGGCGCAGGCGATCACCCGCCTGGTACAGGCCGTGTTGCAGGTAGGCGTCGAAGCATTCCGGGTCAAAGCCTCGGAACAGGGTCTTGCCGGCGAAGTAGCTGCGCGCGGCGTCCAGGTCGCTGAATTCTTCACGACGGCCCAGGGTGCGCCCGGCCGGCGTGAGGCGGTCGATAAAACCGAAGCGCTTGGCGGCGCGGATCACCCAACGGTCGGCGCGGGTCAATACTGGCGAGTCGAGCATCACCACCCCGCGATACAGCTGCGGGCAGCGCAGGGCCGCGTGCAAATGCAGCACGCCACCCAGGGAGTGGCCCACGCCCCAGACGGGCTGCGGTTGCTGCTCCAGATGATGGATCAACTCGTCCACCAGGTTCTGCCAGTTATCGTCCACTGGAAACCTGGGGTCGTGACCGTGTTGCGGCAAGTGAGCCACCGCATACTCCGGGGCCAGGGCGGCAAACAGCTTGCCGTAGGTGGCCGAGGGGAAGCCATTGGCGTGGGCAAAAAACACGTGCTGCGACATAGCGGATCCATCTGCAAAAACCGAGATTGATTGTCACCAGGCCCAAGCCCCACAGCAATGACTGTAACTGCCAGGAATGATGACACTCACGCCACACCTATCGCGCCGGAGGGGTTTCGCCCAAAGGCACCACGGCCATGGTCAGCCGTGAGACACAGTTGCACTTGCCGTCATCGGTGGTCAGGCGAATGTCCCAGACCTGGGTGGTGCGGCCGATATGGATCGCCTTGGCCACCGCCGTCACCCGCCCGCTGCGCACACCGCGCAGGTGATTGGCGTTGACCTCCAGGCCCACGCAATAGAACTTGCTCGGGTCGATGCACAAATAGGCCGCCACGGAGCCGACGCTCTCGGCCAGAACCACCGACGCACCGCCATGCAGCAGGCCGTAGGGCTGGTGAGTGCGGTGGTCGACCACCATGCTGGCGGTGAGGGATTCCTCGTCGAAGCTTTCAAAACGGATGTCCAGCAGTTCACCGATGGTGTTTTTCTGGCCGGCATTGAGTTGCTCGATATTCGGTTGGGTGCGCCACAAGCTCATGGAATTGTCCTTATTGGTTTTATTACGGCCCTAATCCTGCCACACAACTGCCTCGCTGCGCTCGCTCCAACGAAAAGCGACGGACATAAGACCCGATCCTCTGTGGCCTGGCGGTAGCCTACGGATTCTTCACGCTGACCAGGCTCATCAACCCCGCCAGCGGGAAGTCGCCCTCAAGCTCTGCCAGGCTGGCGGTGGACATCGGCTGCGGCTGGCGCTGATGGCCATGCTGCAGAAAACTGATCAAGCTGCCGACCAGGGGCTGATGACTGACCAGCAGCACGTTGTCATCACTGTCGAGCTTGCTCAGGACCTCCAGCGGATTGCCCTCCGGCGTGAGCCAAGGCACCGTGCGGATGTCCGGCGCAAAACCCAACGCGTCCCGCACCAGCTGTGCAGTTTGCTGCGCCCGCACGTACGGGCTGGCAAGGATCGCGCTGAGCGGCTGGCCGATCAGGTGCGCAGCACTGCGCAACACCTCGGCGCGGCCATGCTCGGTGAGGTTGCGCTCGGCATCCGTGCGGGCATGCGCCTCGGCCTCACCGTGACGCAAGACCCACACCTTCATAGCTTCGGCTCCTCATCCCGCACCGGGTGCGGCGCCGGCGGCACGCTGTGGGCGGCTTCGCCCTCGGGAGCGCGCGGGGTTGGCCAGTCGGCGAACGGCCAGGGCTTCTGCTCGGTGTGGAAGCTGCCAAAGCGGCCGATCTGGGCAAGAAACTGGCTGAGGCTGTCGCCGAAGTTCATCAGGCCGAGGTTCGGCGCGCTGTAGACCAGGCGGTAGATCAACTGCACCACCACCAATGCGCCGAGCAGGAACTGCGCCACCTGCCACACCAGGGCAAACACCAGCATCCACAGGATGCGCAGGACAATGGACTCGTACTTGGGGGCTGCTTTTGGATCGTTCATGGCGCGTTCCTCAGTTGAAACCACTGGTGGAAATAAAGTCGACGTCGGTTTTGGGCTCGGCCCGCATCAGCAACTCGATGACCTGGTTCAAGGTGCGCCCTTCAAACAGGATCGCGTGCAGCCCGGCGACCAGCGGCATGTACACGCCGACTTCCTGGGCCTTGGCCTTGAGCACCTTGAGGGTGTTGACCCCTTCGGCCACTTCACCCAGGCGCGTCACCGCGTCTTCCAGGCTCAGGCCCTGGCCCAGGGCGAAACCCACCTGGTAGTTGCGGCTTTTCGGCGACGAGCAGGTGACGATCAAGTCGCCCACGCCGGCCAGGCCCAGGAAGGTCATGGGGTTGGCGCCCTGGTTCACCGCGAAGCGGGTCATTTCCGCCAGGGCACGGGTAATCAGCATGCTCTTGGTGTTTTCGCCCATGCCCAGCGCCACCGCCATGCCGGCGATGATCGCGTAGACGTTTTTCAGCGCCCCGCCCAGTTCCACGCCAAAGCGGTCGCCACTGGCGTACACGCGGAAGGTCCGGCCATGCAGCACCGCCTGGACGCGCTCGCACAACGCCTCATCCTCGCTGGCGATCACCGTGGCGGTCAGCGCGTGCTCGGCGACTTCCCGCGCCAGGTTCGGCCCGGACAGCACGCCAATGCGCGCCTGGGGGGCGATCTCGGCGAGGATTTCGCTCATCAACTTGAAGGTCTGCGCCTCGATGCCCTTGGTCAGGCTGACCAGCAGCTTGCCCGCCAGGCGCTCGGCATGGGGCGCCAGCACCGCGCGCAAGGCGCTGGAAGGCAGCGCAACAAAGCACAGGTCGCAGTCCGCCAGGGTGGCCAACAGGTCGGTGACCGGCTCGACCGCCGGATGAATCTTGATGCCTTTAAGGTAACGCGGGTTTTCGCGGTGTACGCGAATGGCCTCGGCCTGCTCGGGATCGCGCATCCACTGGCGCACCGCATGACCGTTCTCGGCCAGCAGGTTAGCCACGGCGGTACCAAAACTTCCGCCTCCCAGGACCGCAATAGGGCGCTGTTCAGTCATATGCAATCCGTTAATCCATACCAGTGGCGATGGCGGCATTATACGGGGCGACCCGCTTGCGGCCAGCCCCCGTATCAAATCGTGGGCCTGTCGGGAAATGCCATGCCTGTGGGACGGAATTGCAAGGGCGGCGACTGGCAAATAGCCTCGCCTCGGTTAACATGGGCGGCTATCCGTCACTATCAAGGCCATGTCGTGTATTTGGGCCCTCCTTCCCGTTCATCTCTACTGCTTATGCTGTTGTGCAGTGCACCTGCGCTGGCTGACGACCTGTTCCTCGACAGCCAGCCGCTGCCGCAGGTATTGACCGCCACGCGCCTCAAGCAATCGGCCGCCGCCGTGCCGGGCAGCATGACCGTGATCGACAGCGAGTTGATCAAGGCCAGCGGCGCAAGGGATATCAGCGAGCTGCTGCGCCTGGTGCCGGGGATGATGGTCGGCTACACCACCGGCAACCAGGCGGCGGTGAACTACCACGGCACCAGCGCCAGCGATGCGCGCCGCATGCAAGTATTGATCGACGGGCGTTCGGTGTACCGCGCCGGCCTGGCCACGGTGGACTGGAGCGACATTCCGGTGGCGATGGAAGACATCGAGCGCATCGAGGTCTTCCGCGGTCCCAACACCGTCAGCTACGGGGCGAATGCCTTGATGGCAGTGGTCAATATCCTCACGCGCTCACCGGCCAACAGCCATGGCTCACGGGTGAAGGTGATTCGCGGTGAGCGCGGTATCAATGACTTTTATGCCAGCCAGGGCGTGGGCTGGGAAACCGGCGATCTGCGCCTGTCGCTGTCCGGGCAACAGGACGATGGCTTTGACAGCGATGCCGTTGGCGCCGACCGCCGAGACGGCCGTCGCCTCAACCGCTTCAGCCTGGCAGTGAGCCAGACCTTGAACGCGCAACAGAGTATCGACTGGCAACTGAATGCCAAGGAAGGCACCAACCAGCGCCCTTACACCTACACCCCCGTATTCGCCGGGATTACCGAGGGCGGCGACAATTCCGATGTCACGGCCAAGGACTACGCCGGTTCCCTGCGCTGGAACTTTGATTTCAACCCAGAGCACAGCCTGTATATCCAAGGCTCGGCCCAGCAGTGGGACCGTCGGCAAATCTGGAAGGCCTGTGACGCCAAGGTCTCGTTCAGCCCCGAGCTGACCCAGTTGTGGCAGCTCAACCCCAACTATGCCGAACGGCTGGCCCGGCATATGGACACCTACAGCCAGGGCACCGCGCCACCGGGCAGCGCCGCCGAACAAGCCTTGGCCAACCAGGTACTGGACCAGTGGCGCAACGGCGCCAACCAGAGCGTATGCGGCGACATCGACCAGAGCACCCGCGAAAGCCGCTACGATGTGGAAATCCAGGACACCCTCAGCCTGTCCGACAGCCTGCGCCTGGTCAGCGGCATGAATTACCGCTACGACCGCGCCGACTCCGATACCTACTTCAACGGCACCCTGGACGACACCACCTGGCGCCTGTTCGGCCAGTTGGAATGGCGCGCCAGTGAACATTGGCTGCTGCAAGGCGGCGCCATGTTCGAAGACACGCACCTGAGCGGCCATTCGCTGACGCCAAGGGTGGCGGTCAACTATTTGATCAACCCGCGCCACGGCTTGCGCGCGGTGTACTCGGAAGCCATCCGTTCGCCGGACATGTTCGAGAACAATGTCAACTGGAGCTACCGCGTCACCAACCTCAGCTCACCGACCTATGGGCAGAGTTCCGGACAGTACTTCGTGAAGACGCGGGGCCCGGGCAACCTCGACAAAGAACTGATGCGCTCGCGGGAACTGGGCTACAACGGCTTCTTTGCCGACATCGGGCTGAACATGGACGTGAAGGTGTTCTACGACGAAATCACCGACATGATCAGCTCGCCGCTGCGCAATAACCAGTACATTGCCAGCAACGCCAACAGCTCACGCTTCACCGGCGCCGAGTCCCAGTTCGACTGGCGCGTGAGCAACGCCGACCGCCTGCGGCTGACTTACGCGTATGTCGACGCCACCACCAGCAACCCACTGGACAAAGCACAGACCGCGCGTAACAGTGGCTCGGCCGGCTGGTTGCGCGAATGGGGCCAAGGTTGGTCCAGCGCGCTGTTCTACTATGGCGACGACGCACTCAACCAATATCGTTTCGAACGGGTCGACCTGCGGGTGGCCAAGCGCATTGCCCTGGGCAAAGCCAACGTGGAGCTGGCCGGCATGTTGCAACAACGCCTCGATAACCAGCCCACCACCTGGGCCGACAACACTTACGACCATCGTCACGTACTCTACTTCAGCGCGGAGCTGGAGTTCTGAGATGGGCGACTCGTCACGGATGACCTCCTTCTTTATCTATAAGTTGCGGCGACTTGCCGGGCTGCTGGCCGGCCTGTTGCTGTGCGCACCGGCGTGGAGCGCCGAGATCCTGCTGACCGCCGCCGAAGACGGCGCCGGGGTGCAGGCCTTTACCCAGGCGCTGGCCCGGCAACGCCCCGAAGACCGCGTCACCTTCACGTCCCTTGCGGCCTTGCCGGCACCCAGCCACCTGCCCGCCGGCACGCGCCTGATCCTGCTCGACCTGCCCGGCCTCGACTGGCGCCTGCGGGATACCCAAGGGCCGCCGACGCTGGTACTGCGCATCAGTCGGCTACAAGCCCATCAGCGCCCGGAGGCCTCACGGCACGCGCGGGTCAGCCTGTTGTGGAGCGACCCGCCGCTGGAGCGGCAGCTGCGCCTGATCAGCAGCGTCCTGCCCCAGGCACGGCGCATCGGTGTGCTCTACGGCACCGACAGTGAATTCCTGCTGCCCGAATTGCGCCAGCACGCGGCGTCCCTGGAGTTGGAGATCGTGCCGCAGCGCTGGGACAACACTAACGACAGTCGCCCGCTGCAAACCCTGTTCAGGAGCAGCGACGTGCTGCTCGGCCTCGATGACCCGCAGCTGTACAACCCGAAGACCGCTAAAAACCTGCTGCTGAGCAGCTACGCCCAGCAATTGCCGCTGTTCGGGCCCAATGCAGGGTTTGTGCGCGCCGGCAGCCTCGCCAGCACCTACAGCGACCAGGACGATTGGCTGGCGGTACTCGATCGTTTGCTCGACCAGCCGCCGGCCGCTTGGCCACGCGCGCTGTACCCCGACCACTTCAAAGTCGTGGGCAACGCGCAGGTCGCACGCTCACTGGGCATCGAACAGGTGGACGAAGCCAGCGTCGCCGCCCGAATGGCCGAAGGAGAAAAACGCCCATGACCTTGCGTCGTCGTTGGGACATCAATACCCGCACCCAGCTCATAACCCTGGGCCCGGCGCTGTTGCTGACGTTGCTGTTGATCAGCTTCTTCACCTTCGTGCGTATCCAGGACCTGCGCCAGGAACTGGACCACACCGGCCAATTGATCGCCAACCAACTGGCACCCGCCACCGAATATGGGGTGATCTCGGGCAACAACGATGTGCTCGACAGCCTGCTGCGCGCCACGCTGGCCACGCCCCATGTGCGCTTCCTGGAGATTCAGGACAGCAGCGAAAATATCCTGGTGTACGTCGAGCAACCCGCGGAGAAACACGACCGCGCGCTGTCGGTCAAAGTGTTCCAGGCGCCGATCCGCCTGCAGCATATCCAGTTGGGCAACGACTTTTTCCAGGACAACCTTAACGAACCCAAGGCCCCCCGCGCGGACTATCTGGGCCGGGTGATCGTCGGCATGTCCAATGACGCCTTCAGCCAGCGCCAGCAGGAGATCCTGTTCAAGGCCGGTATCCTCGCGCTGTTCGCCCTGCTGTTTACGTTCCTGCTCGCCCGGCGCCTGGCGGCGAGCCTGTCGCAACCGATCAGCGCCATGGGCAATGCGGTCAAGGCCATCCAGCAGGGCGACTACAAGACGCCGCTGCCGATTGTGGATGACTCGGAGCTGGGCGACCTGTCGCGGCATATCAACAACCTCGCCGAAGGCCTCAACCAGGCCAGCCGCGAACAACAGCAGGCCATTGCCCAGTTGATCCAGACCCGCGAAGAGGCCGAGCGGGCCAACAACGCCAAGTCAGACTTCCTGGCCATGATGAGCCACGAACTGCGCACGCCGATGAACGGTGTACTGGGCATGCTACAACTGCTGGAAACCACCGACATGACCGAGGAACAGACCGAATACGCGGCGCTGGCCTCCGAATCCACCGAGCATTTGCTCAAGGTGATCAACGACATTCTCGACTTCTCGCGCATCGAACGCGCGGCCCTGGAGCTGGAACATATCCCCTTCAACCTGGCCGACCTGATCAACAGTTGCGCCCAGGCCTTCCAGCACAGCGCCCAGCAGCGCGGGCTGGCGCTCAAGCTGCCGATTCCGCCCGGCATGGACGCACTGCGGGTACAGGGCGATCCGACGCGGATCCGCCAGATCCTGGTGAACCTGATCGGCAATGCCTTGAAGTTCACCGAATACGGCACCGTCAGCGTCGAGCCCCATTGGCAGGTGCTCGACCATGAGTTGGTGTGGTTCACCTGCACCGTGCGTGACAGCGGCATCGGGATTTCCGCCGAGCGCCTGGAATTGATGTTCGATGCGTTCCAGCAGGCCGACAGTTCCATTTCAAGACGTTACGGCGGTACCGGTCTCGGGCTGCCCATCGCCCGTACCCTGGCCGAACGCATGGGTGGCACGCTGCGCGCGCAGAGCGAAGAAGGCCGTGGCTCGGTGTTTACCCTGGAGATCCCGCTGGCCATCGACCCCCACAGCCAGCCGTCGATCGCCCTGGATGCCGAGGGCAAGCACAGCGCCGGCGAGGGTCGCCATGTGTTGCTGGTGGAGGACAATCCGGTCAACCGCGCCGTGGTCGAAGCCATGCTGCGCAGCCTGGGCTTTGAAGTCAGCCTGGCCACCGATGGCGCCGAGGCGATCCGCAGTGCCGAGAGCCTGATATTCACCGCGATCCTGATGGATTGTCGCCTGCCCTTGATCGACGGTTATGAAGCCACCCGGCAGATTCGCCAACTGCCCGGCTGCGCCGACCTGCCGATCATCGCCCTGACGGCCAACGCCTTGCAGGGCGACCGGGAAGCCTGCCTTGCGGCTGGAATGAACGATTACCTGGCCAAGCCGTTCAAACGCACGGATCTGCAGCAAATCCTGCAGCGCTGGGTGCAATAGCGGCGCGCCACTAGCCAACTCCGACTGGCGTGAAAGACGAAAGTGCGGCAGTCTTAGGCACCCGAACGGGCCCATAAACAGGCTCGGTTTAAAATTTCAGTGAACAAGTGTACATTCAGTACCTTGCCGCTGTGACTTTCACTACAACGCAATAGTCTATGTGTAGGCTGCCGACATGAGGCATGAACGCTTCATTCGGTTCGGGAAGATTTGCCCTACCCTGCCGCATGGGATTATTGAGGAGCTCGCATGACCAAACAAAACGCCTTTACTCGGGAAGACCTGCTGCGCTGCAGTCGCGGTGAGCTGTTCGGCCCAGGTAACGCGCAACTGCCCGCCCCGAACATGCTGATGGTGGATCGCATCACCCATATCAGCGAAGAGGGTGGCAAGTACGGCAAAGGTGAATTGGTCGCCGAGCTGGATATCACCCCGGACCTGTGGTTCTTCGCCTGTCACTTCGAAGGTGACCCTGTCATGCCTGGCTGCCTGGGCCTCGACGCCATGTGGCAACTGGTCGGCTTCTACCTGGGCTGGCAAGGCCTGCCAGGCCGTGGCCGCGCCCTGGGTTCGGGCGAAGTGAAGTTCTTCGGCCAGGTCCTGCCGACCGCCAAGAAAGTCACCTACAACATTCAAATCAAGCGCGTCCTCAAGGGCAAGCTGAACCTGGCCATCGCCGACGGTTCGGTGACTGTCGACGGTCGCGAGATCTATACTGCCGAAGGCCTTCGGGTCGGCGTATTTACTTCCACTGACAACTTTTAAGGGTTATCCGCATGCGCCGCGTCGTTATCACTGGTCTGGGCATCGTTTCTTGCCTGGGCAATGACAAAGAGACCGTCACCGCTAACCTGCGTGCAAGTCGCCCTGGCATCCGCTTCAACCCGGAATATGCCGAAATGGGTCTGCGTAGCCAGGTTTCCGGCTCCATCGACCTGCCCCTCGAAGAACTGATCGATCGCAAGATCTATCGCTTCGTGGGCCACGCTGCCGCCTATGCCTACCTGGCCATGAAAGACGCCATCGCCGACTCCGGCCTGAGCGAAGACCAGGTATCGAACGTACGCACCGGCCTGATCGCCGGCTCCGGCGGCGCATCGACCCTCAACCAGATGGAAGCGCTGGACATCCTGCGCGAAAAAGGCGTGAAGCGCGTTGGCCCGTACCGTGTCACGCGGACCATGGGCAGCACCGTTTCGGCCTGCCTGGCCACGCCGTTCCAGATCAAGGGCGTGAACTACTCGATCTCCTCCGCATGCGCCACCAGTGCACACTGCATCGGTACCGCCGTCGAGCAGATCCAACTGGGCAAGCAGGACATCGTGTTCGCCGGCGGCGGCGAAGAAGAACATTGGAGCCAGTCGTTCCTGTTCGACGCCATGGGCGCCCTGTCCACCCAGTACAACGAAACCCCGGAAAAGGCCTCCCGCGCCTACGATGCCAAGCGTGACGGTTTCGTCATCGCCGGCGGTGGCGGCATGGTGGTGGTCGAGGAGCTGGAGCACGCCCTGGCCCGTGGCGCCAAGATCTACGCGGAAATCGTCGGCTACGGCGCCACTTCCGATGGCTACGACATGGTTGCGCCAAGCGGTGAAGGCGCCATCCGTTGCATGCAGATGGCCATGTCCACCGTGGATACCCCGATCGACTACCTGAACACCCACGGCACCTCGACTCCGGTCGGCGACGCCAAGGAAATGGAAGGTGTACGCGCGGTATTCGGCGACAAAGCCCCAGCCATCAGCTCCACCAAGAGCCTGTCGGGTCACTCCCTGGGCGCCGCCGGCGTTCACGAAGCGATCTACTGCCTGCTGATGATGGAAGGCAACTTCATGGCCGGTTCGGCCAACATCGACGAGATCGACCCGGTCGTCGCCGATATGCCGATCCTGACCAAGACGGTTGAAAACGTCAAAGTCGACACCGTGATGAGCAACAGCTTCGGCTTCGGTGGCACTAACGCCACCCTGGTGCTGAAACGCTGGCAGGGTAAGTGAGCCCCGCAGGTTGATCACATGAAAAGCCCCGACTGGTTCGGGGCTTTTTTATGGGCGACGGGATTTGAGACCGCAACCGCATTTGCGTGAGACGAAAACGCAATATCAACGCGCACCCTCATCGCCGCGAGGTTTAGGCAGGATGGCCAGGAAGTTGTCCCTCGCCACTTTGTGGGCAACGTCCTCAGGCAATGCATCAAGGAAGACATCAAAGCGGTGCATTTCCTCACCCAGCTTGTTGAAACGCCCGACGACATCCGAACCCAGCATAAAGCGCTCCGGGAAGCGCTCCACCAGCGTTACCCACTCCGGCCGAGGCTTGCCCCCATCATCCAGCAAGTACGGCGTGAGCATGCTCCAGGACAGGTCGATATACAGGTTGGGGTAAGCCTCGAGCATACGGTTCAAGGTGGGTAGCAAAAAGTCCATTTGCACCTGGTGGCGGTGAATTTCCTTGCTGGTGCCGGCGTGAGCCCAGATAAAGCGGGTGTGCGGGTGGTTGCGCAGCGGCTCTTCCACTTCGGCGAGGTACAGCGGGTTACGCTCGCGCTTGGAGGTGATGTTGGAGTGCAGCATCACCGGCAAGTCGTTTTCCGCCGCCAGGTGATAGATGCGCGTCATGGCCTCGTTGTTGGCGCGCGGGGTATCCCCCGATGTGAGGGCGGTAAGGTCGTCGTGACGGGTAAACACTTCACCGATGCCCTGCCACAGCCCCGGGTTGAGGTCGAGCATGCGCTGGATATGGGCATCCGAATTCTTGTCATTGGGGTTGAAGCCGGACAGAAATGGATGAAAGTGCTGGCGCTGTTCAGGTGTCAGTTTATTTACCGCTGCGGCAACAATCACGTCCGTGGCGCTGTACCAATAGGCATCCGCGTCATCACCGGTGTAGTAGCGCGGGCGCTTGGGCTCGTCTTCGTGCCATTTCTTTGCGACGGGAATGCCGGAAATCATGACATGCTCGATGCGATTTTCTGCCATCGCCTTGAGCAACGTGTCCATCCCCGCCGTTTCCTGGAAGAAATCCACGTAATGCAGGTGGGCATCGCTGTAGGCATAGTCGCGAGTCTGCGCGGCAAGACTGTTGGCGGCGAGCAACAGGGCGAGACTCAAGCGGGTCCAGGGCACGGTATAACCTCGATAAGGGCGAATACCGGTAGACCTTGCGTGTCGTACCGGGGTTCAGCCGGCAAAAAAATGTGGAACACCCCCGTGCCAGCATGCTCTATAACTGCATGACCTTCCTTCTGCCAACCCGTGAGGTTTGCCATGCCTGTTACCGTCAATACGCTGAACGCCGACAACTTCCGCCACAGCGTCAATATCAATAACCACGAGCTGTTTACCGACCTGCCCAAGAGCCTGGGTGGTGACGACTCGGCGCCCTCCCCCCACGATTACTTCGACGCCGCGCTGGCATCGTGCAAGGCGCTGACCGTCAAGCTCTATGCCCAGAAAAAAGACATCCCCCTGACCGGCGTGACCGTGGAAGTCACCCACGACGCCAGCGAAGAGCAAAAGGGCAAATACAGGCTCAACGTCAAGCTGACGCTCAAGGGCGTACTCACCGACGAACAGCGCGACGAGCTGCACCGTGTGGCCGATCGCTGCCCGGTACACAAGCTGATGACCACCGCCGAGGTCACCATCGAAACCCGCCTCTCTGAAGGCGCGTTCAGCCAATAGCGGCAACCTCCCGTCGAGCGGGTTATGCTCATTACCCTACAACCCGCTCAGACTGGGACGCACCATGACCACCCTCACCGTGATCCGCCCACGCCCCGAAGATGTCGAAGGCCAGCCGATCCTGCGCCCGCTGCCCTCGCGGGAATGTCGCAGCGTCGGGCCCTTTGTGTTTTTCGACCATATGCTGCCGACCCGCTATGCACCGGGCAGCGGCATGAACATCCGCCAGCACCCGCATATCGGCCTGTCCACCCTCACCTATCTGTTCGAAGGCGCACTGCAGCACAAGGACAGCCTGGGGTCGGATCAAGTGGTAGAGGCCGGCGATGTCAGCTGGATGACTGCAGGCGGTGCAATCGCCCATGTCGAGCGCACACCCGAGGCACTCAAGGCCCACGGTTTCAGCATGCATGGCCTGCAAGTGTGGCTGGCGTCGCCCAAGGACCACGAAGCGGGGCCGGGACACTACAGCCATCACCCTGCAGCGAGCCTGCCGGTGAGTGACAACCTGGGCGTGCGGATTCGCCTGATCGCCGGCAGTGGCTTCTGCCTCAAATCACCGGTGCCGGTGCTGTCGCCTACGTTGTATGCAGATGTACACATGCAAACGGCCACGACCCTGCTGATTCCTGACGAGCACGAGGAACGCGCGGTGTATGTGCTGGAGGGTGAAGCCCAGTTGGAGGGTGAGCGGCTTGAGGTGCACAGCCTGGTGGTATTGCCGGCCGGGCAGGCAATGACCCTGTTCGCCGAGAGCGATTGCCAGTTGGTGGTGTTTGGCGGAGCACCGCTGGATGGGCCACGGCGGATCAATTGGAATTTTGTCGCGAGCGATCCGTTGAAGATCGAGCAGGCCAGGCAACGCTGGGCCGCTGGGGATTGGCCGACGGTGCCGGGTGAAACTGAAAGAATTGAGTTGCCGGTGAGATAGCTATCGGGGGCAAGCCCCCGATGACGCCGGAACAGGCGCTGAAGATTCAGCCCTTGAACACTTCATCCAGCAAGTTATGCATCGACCGGAACGCCCGTGCAGCGGTCTTGGCGTCATACATCATCTTGCCCGGCACATTGGCATCCGGGTCAGTGAAGGAATGCACCGCACCGCCGTAACTCAGCAATTGCCAATCCACGCCGGCCGCGTTCATTTCATCTTCGAACGCCGGCAGTTGCTCTTTCGGCACCAACGGGTCGGAAGCACCGTGCAGTACCAGCACTGGACCCTTGATGTTTTTCGCGTCTGCCGGGTTCGGCGTGTCGAGGGTGCCGTGGAACGATACGGCAGCCTTCAATGGCGCACCGGTACGTGCCAGCTCCAGGGAGCAGCAACCGCCGAAGCAGAAACCAAAGGTGGCCAGCTTCGAGGTGTCCACTGCCGCTTCGGTCTGGCCCTGCAGCTGCTCAAGGGCAGCCTGCATGCGCTTGTTCAGCAACGGGCGATCATTCTTCAACGGCATCATTGCGGCGCCGGCTTCATCGCCATTCGACGGGCGCACGGTTTGCCCGTAGAGGTCGGCGATCAGCACCACGTAGCCCTTGGCGGCAACGCTCTTGGCGATCTCCTCGGCACCCGCACTCACCCCCATCCAGTTCGGCGCCATCAGCAGGCCGGGCAGCGGGTTCTTTTGGCTGGCATCGAACGCCAGGCGGCTTTCATAAGACTGGCCATCAATCTGATAGACCACGGAACGCACAGTGACTTGGCTCATCATTTTCTCCAGTTGAAGATCACTAGAACGGAAATAGGCTGTAGGTGCGAGCTTGCTCGCGAAGAACCTCAACGATCACGCGGGCAACCTGACACCCAGCGCCGCCCGCAGTTTTTTCGCGAGCAAGCTCGCTCCTACAAACGAAAAAACCCGCCGAAGCGGGTTTTTCTACAACGGTATCAAACCGACAGTTCAACCAACAGCTTGTTCAGTCGGCGCACGTAGGCGGCCGGGTCCTTGAGGCTGTCGCCAGCGGCCAGGGCCGCCTGGTCGAAAAGGATGTGGGACAGGTCGCCAAAGCGCTCTTCGCTCTGCTCGCCGTCGAGTTTCTCGATCAACGGGTGAGCCGGGTTGAATTCGAAGATCGGCTTGGAGTCCGGGACCTTCTGGCCGCTGGCTTCGAGGATCTGGCGCATCTGCATGCCCAGGTCCTGCTCGCCGATGGCCAGGATCGCCGGGGAATCGGTCAGACGGTGGGAAACCCGCACTTCGCTGACGGCATCGCCCAGGGACGCCTTGATCCGCTCAACCAGGCCTTCTTTGGCCTTGGCGACCTCCTCGGCTTCTTTCTTCTCTTCCTCGGAGTCCAGGTTACCCAGGTCCAGGTCGCCACGGGCCACGTCGACAAAGGATTTGCCGTCGAACTCGTTGAGGTAGCTCATCAGCCACTCATCGATACGGTCGGTCAGCAGCAGCACTTCGATGCCTTTCTTACGGAAGACTTCCAGGTGCGGGCTGTTCTTGACCTGTGCGTAGGTTTCGCCGGTGAGGTAGTAAATCTTGTCCTGGCCTTCCTTGGCACGTGCCAGGTACTCGGCCAGGGACACCACCTGCTCGCCCTCTTCACCCTGGGTGGAAGCAAAGCGCAGCAGACCGGCGATTTTTTCCTTGTTGGCAAAATCTTCCGCCGGGCCTTCTTTCATGACCTGGCCGAAGTTTTTCCAGAAACCCTTGTATTGCTCTGGCTCGTTCTTCGCCAGTTTTTCCAGCATGTCGAGTACGCGCTTGGTCAGCGCCGACTTCATGGAATCGATGATCGGGTCTTTTTGCAGGATTTCCCGCGACACGTTCAGCGACAGGTCATTGGAGTCGACCACACCCTTGATAAAGCGCAGGTACAGCGGCAGGAACGACTCCGCCTGGTCCATCACGAACACGCGCTGCACGTAGAGCTTCAGGCCTTTTGGCGCTTCACGCTGGTACAGGTCGAACGGCGCACGGGCCGGCACGTAGAGCAGCGAGCTGTATTCCAGCTTGCCTTCGACCTTGTTATGGCTCCAGCTCAGCGGGTTTTCGTAGTCGTGGCCGATATGCTTGTAGAACTCCTGGTATTCCTCGTCCTTGATCTCGGTACGCGGACGGGTCCACAGGGCACTGGCGCGGTTGACGGTTTCCCATTCCTGGGCAGGCTTCTCTTCACCTTCGGCAGCCGCTTGTTCTTTCGGCAGCTCGATCGGCAAGGCAATATGGTCGGAGTACTTCTTGATGATATTGCGCAGGCGCCAGCCGTCGGCGAACTCGTCTTCACCGGATTTGAGGTGCAGGACGATGCGGGTACCACGGTCAGCCTTGTCGATGGTGGCGATTTCAAATTCGCCCTCGCCCTTGGAAGCCCAGTGCACGCCTTCGCTGGCGTCAAGGCCGGCACGACGGCTGAACACTTCAACCTTGTCGGCCACGATGAAGGCCGAGTAGAAGCCCACACCGAACTGGCCGATCAGGTGCGAATCTTTCTTCTGGTCGCCGGACAGGTTTTTCATGAAGTCGGCGGTACCGGATTTGGCGATGGTCCCCAGGTGGGTGATCGCATCTTCACGGCTCATGCCGATACCGTTGTCTTCGAGGGTGACGGTATTGGCGTCTTTGTCGAAGCTCACACGGATTTTCAGTTCCGCGCCGCCTTCCAGCAGTTCAGGCTTGGACAGGGCTTCGAAACGTAATTTGTCGACAGCGTCAGAGGCGTTCGAGATCAATTCGCGAAGGAAGATTTCCTTGTTGGAATACAGCGAATGGATCATGAGGTGCAGCAGTTGCTTCACCTCGGTCTGGAAGCCCAGGGTTTCCTTTTGAGTTTCCACACTCATGGTCATCAAACTCCAATTGGATGGCAGTGGCCGCGCCCTGAATGGTTGGCGGCGGGTTGTCATCAAAGTTGGGGGCTAAGAGCAGGATTTCAAGGGCGGACCACGTCCTCGATCTTGAAATGCGCACGGGCGGTGGCGATGGGCTCGGCGGCGGTGGTTTGCCAGGCGGTGATCGCCAAATTCGCCACCCGTCGGCCCTGGCGCCACACCTGGCATTTGGCGTAAGTGTCGCGAAACTGGCCGGCGCGCAGGTAATCGAGGGAGAAATCGATGATTTTCGGGAGGCCAGGCGCTCCGGTAAACACCAGCAGGTGCAACGCCGCTGCCAGTTCCATGAAGCCGGCAATCACCCCGCCGTGAAGCGCCGGCAATATGGGGTTACCAATATTGTCCTTGTGGGCCGGCAGGCGAAACAGCAATTCATCCCCCAGCCGGGTGCATTCGATACCGATCAGTTTGGCGTAGGGGATCAGGTCCAGCAGCGCCTCGTAGTTGCCGCGCTGATGAGCCTGTTCCAGGCGGGTCTTGAATCGATGGGTCATGCCTGCTCTCCCTTGATCGCGCGCCCCAACCCGTGGGTGCCCTTGAGACGCTTGCCCATGCGCATGAAAGTGCCCACCACATGGGCGATGGGTTGTTGCGGATCGTCCTGGTAGGCAAAACCACGGGTGAAGATCACGTCGGTGGTCACCCGGTAGCATTGGGCGAAACCATATACCGGCTTATGCGGCTCGGCGGGATGCATATAGTCGACACGCAGGTCCAGGGTCGGGCACACCTCGAACTCCGGCAGGACACACAGGGTGGCCATGCCGCAGGCAGTGTCCATCAAGGATGTCAAAGCGCCACCGTGGATCACGCCGGTCTGGGGGTCACCCACCAACTGCGGGGCGTAAGGCATGGCCAACGTGATGCCCTCCTCGCTGGCATGATGAACGCTGATACCCAGCACCTGACAATGGCGCAAGGCCGAGACAAAGCGCGTCGCGCGCTCTAACAAGGGATTTTCGGTCATTCGTTGCAGACTCTTATTAGTGTTGATGGGCGAAATAGACGGTGCGGGCGAAAGTTCCTTTGAGGTCGTTGTTTATATATCTGTGGAATAAAAGGAACTAATGCTGAACGGCCATGCTCGAAAGGCCAGTAGATATCTTCACTAAGGAGAAACACCCCATGCGTAAGACTTTAGCTATTTCCATGATGTTGGCCGCTGCCCTCGGTCTCGCTGCTTGCGACAAGAAATCCGAAGACAAAGCCCAAGATGCCGCAGCGCATTCTGAGCAAGCTCAAAAAGACATGGCGAAAGCTCAGGATAAAGTGAACGACGCTGCGAAAGAAAACGCCGATGCTGCCAAAGCTCAGGCTGAATCGAACGAAGCCGCCGCAAAAGAAGCAGCACCAGCTACTCCTGCCACCGGTTCCTGATACCGCTGCATGAAATAGCTTCGCTGCAATAAAAAGAAAGCCCGCTTATAGAGCGGGCTTTACTTTGCCTGTTGTTTTAACTCAGCGCGTCACGCATTAAATCTCCTCTTTGGCGGGCTCAGGCATCGGTGTATCCGTCTGCGTATACACCATCACTTGCAGTACGTCGGAATGAAACTCCCGGCGATACAACACAAACACCACCCCGGCACTCATCAACATGAACAACCAGGGGCTGACGAACCACGCCAGCATGGTCATGCCGAAGTAATAAGAACGCAGGCCAAAGTTGAACTGGTTGGCGGCCATGGAGATCACCCGCGCCGCACGCAGGGCAAACGCCTTGCGCTCCTGCTCCGACACATGCCGTTCACCGATCATCGGTGCCGACCCGACCAGCACCGCGGCAAAGTTGTACTGGCGCATGCACCAACTGAAGGTGAAGAAGGCATACACGAAGACCAGCGCCAGGCAGAGCAGCTTGATCTCCGACATGCCCTGGGAGGCCTGCTGCACCATGGGTATGTCCGCCAGCAATGACACCGCCCGCTCGGAAGCCCCCAGCACCGTGAGAATGCCGGCGAGGATGATCAAGGTGCTGGAGGCGAAGAATGAGGCATTACGCTCCAGGTTGCCGATCACGCTGGCATCGGCGATGCGGTTGTCACGCAGCAGCATGCGGCGCATCCAGTCCTCGCGATACAAATGCAGCACGCTGGCCAGGCACGCGGTGTCTCGGGCTTTCCAGGTGGCATAACGGGTGTAGCCGCCCCAGCACAGGATGAACCAGAGGGCGGCAAGCAGGTGGATCTGATTGGCTTCGACGAACGACATGCGGGTCCTTGCAGAAAGAAGATTGAGAAACTTTTTGCGTCTGTTCGACGTTAGCGCAAAGAAAAAGACACTGCCTTGCGCTCAAAAAAAATGCCCCGTATCGATTGATACGAGGCATTTCCGTACTGCATGAAACCCGCTTGTTATGCGATGGCTTCGCTGCGCTTACCCAGCATGCGATCAATGACGACCGCCACAACCAGCGTCATCACCGACGGCACCAGCCACGCCAGGCCTTGCTCGCTCAGCGGCAGGTTCGCCAGCTGCGAAGGCATCCAGCCTGCCAGGCCTGCGCCCTTGAGCGCGTCGATGCAACCAAAGATGAACGACACCAGCATCACCGGCCCGACGATACGGCCCTGTTCCTGCCAGAAGTCTTTGCAGAAGCTCAAGGCCACCAGCACGATGCACGGCGGGTAGATCGCGGTGAGTACCGGGATCGAGAACGCAATCAGCTTGGTCAGGCCCAGGTTCGACACGAACAGCGAGAACAGCGCCAGGATCACTACCAGGGTCTTGTAGGACAGCGGCAGGATTTTGCTGAAGTACTCGGCACATGCGCAGGTCAGGCCGACGGCAGTGACCAGGCATGCCAGGGAGATCAATACAGCCAGGAACCCACTGCCCAGGGAACCGAAGGTGTGCTGAACATAAGCGTGCAGCACTGCGGCGCCATTGGCAGCGCCGGCAGCGACTTCATGGCTGCCCGACCCGAGGCGGAACAGGCTGACATACACCAGCGCCAAACCGACGCCGGCAATCAACCCGGCAATGATCGCGTAGCGGGTGATCAGCTTGGGCGATTCGACACCACGGGAACGGATCGCATTGACGATCACAATGCCAAACACCAGCGCCCCCAGGGTATCCATGGTCAGGTAGCCATTGATAAAGCCCTGGGAAAACGGTGCGGCGACGTATTCCGGGGTGGCGACACCCACCTCACCTGCCGGCAGGGCAAACGCGGCAATGCCGAGGATGGCCAGGGCGATGATCTTCAGCGGCGCCAGGAAGCGACCCACGGTGTCCAGCAGTCGGCCTGGGTACAGGGAGACAAAGAACACCACCAGGAAATACACCGAGCTGTAGAGGAACAGCGCCAGCGGGCTTTCGCCGGTCAGCGGCGCCAGGCCCACTTCAAACGACACGGTCGCGGTACGCGGGGTGGCGAACAGCGGCCCTACCGCCAGATACGCCGCCGCCGCGAGCAGGCCACCGGCGATCTTGCCGATCGGGCTGCTCAGCGCGTCCATGCCGCCACCGACCTTGGCCAGGGCGATCACGGTGACCACCGGCAGGCCAACGGCGGTGATCAGGAAGCCCAGCGCCGCCATCCAGACATGAGGCCCGGACTGCAAACCAACGATAGGCGGGAAGATGATGTTGCCGGCGCCCACGAACAGGGCGAAGGTCATGAAGCCCAACGCCAGGATGTCCTGGCTTTTCAACACTTTCATTTGAGGAAATACCACACTACTGAATCGGAATTTAGAGAGGGATTCCCTATGGATGAGGGAAATGCTGCCGGCCCTTATGGGCACCGACCGGTCTAGCGCGCAGCTTCCTTTTGGGAGGCGGACGCATAAAGAGGCGGCTAGGGTACAGAATTAGCCTGACAAACGCACTGTTGCGGGGCGTACTGTCCGATAAGCGACATCTCGATGTCGCGTTTTCATACTTAATTTGGCAATACAAACAAAATTGTGGGAGGGGGCTTGCTCCCGATAGCGGTGCGTCAGTCCCACATCAGCTGGCTGATGCACTGCAATCGGGGGCAAGCCCCCTCCCACATTTGAATCGTCAACAATCTGCAGAATGCACAAAGGCCACCCGAAGGTGGCCTTTGCTGGTAAAGCGTCAGCTAAGCGCGAGGCTTACTTGACAGCCCAACCGGTCAGCTCGGCCAAGGCCTTGCCGATGTCTGCCAGCGAACGCACGGTTTTAACGCCTGCGTCTTGCAGTGCAGCGAATTTCTCGTCTGCAGTGCCTTTGCCGCCAGAGATGATTGCGCCAGCATGGCCCATGCGCTTGCCCGCAGGGGCAGTCACACCAGCGATGTAGGAAACAACCGGCTTGGTCACGTGTGCCTTGATGTAGGCAGCCGCTTCTTCTTCAGCCGAACCGCCGATCTCACCGATCATCACGATCGCTTCGGTCTTCGGGTCTTCCTGGAACAGCTTCAGGATATCGATGAAGTTGGAGCCCGGGATCGGGTCACCGCCGATGCCGACGCAAGTCGACTGACCGAAACCGGCGTCAGTAGTTTGCTTCACAGCTTCGTAGGTCAGGGTGCCGGAACGGGAAACGATACCGACTTTACCTGGCAAGTGAATGTGACCTGGCATGATGCCGATCTTGCATTCGCCTGGAGTGATCACGCCTGGGCAGTTAGGGCCGATCAGGACTACGCCCAGCTCGTCGCACTTAACTTTAGCGTCCAGCATGTCCAGGGTAGGAATGCCTTCGGTGATGCACACGATCAGCTTGATGCCGCCGAATGCCGCTTCCAGGATCGAGTCCTTGCAGAAAGGAGCTGGAACGTAGATCACGCTGGCGGTGGCGCCAGTGGCAGCTACAGCGTCTTTCACGGTGTTGAACACTGGCAGGCCCAGGTGCTCGGTGCCGCCTTTGCCCGGGGTTACGCCGCCAACCATCTTGGTGCCGTATTCGATGGCTTGCTGGGTGTGGAAACTACCTTGCGAACCGGTAATACCCTGGCAGATAACTTTGGTGTCTTTATTGATCAGGACGCTCATTATTTGCCCTCCGCAGCTTTGACAACTTGTTGAGCAGCGTCGGTCAGGCTGGTAGCCGCGATGATGTTCAAACCGCTTTCTGCCAGTACTTTAGCGCCCAGTTCAGCGTTGTTGCCTTCAAGGCGAACAACAACCGGGATTTTAACGCCGACTTCTTTCACTGCGCCGATGATGCCTTCGGCAATCATGTCGCAACGAACGATGCCGCCGAAGATGTTGACCAGTACTGCAGCGACGTTGGAGTCGGACAGGATGATCTTGAAGGCTTCGGTTACGCGTTCCTTGGTAGCACCACCGCCCACGTCGAGGAAGTTGGCTGGTTTGCCGCCATGCAGGTTGACGATGTCCATGGTACCCATGGCCAGGCCGGCACCGTTGACCATGCAACCGATGTTACCTTCCAGGGCTACGTAGTTCAGTTCGAACTTGGCAGCGTGCGCTTCGCGCGGATCGTCCTGGGACGGATCGTGGAAAGTCTTCAGCTTAGGCTGACGGTACATGGCGTTGGCGTCGATGTTGATCTTGGCGTCGAGGCAGTGCAGATCGCCGTCAGCCTTGATCACCAGCGGGTTCACTTCCAGCAGGGCCAGATCGTGATCCTGGAACAGTTTGGCCAGACCTACGAAGATCTTGGCGAACTGGGCAACTTGCTTGCCTTCCAGGCCCAGCTGGAAAGCCAGCTCGCGACCCTGGAATGGCTGGGCGCCAACCAGTGGGTCGATAGTGGCTTTCAGAATTTTTTCTGGGGTTTCGTGAGCGATCTTCTCGATGTCCACGCCACCTTCGGTGGAAGCCATGAACACGATGCGACGGCTCGAACGGTCAACGACAGCGCCCAGGTACAGCTCTTTAGCGATATCAGTGCACGATTCAACCAGGATCTTGGTGACTGGCTGGCCATTGGCATCAGTCTGGTAAGTCACCAGACGCTTGCCCAGCCACTGCTGTGCGAAGGCCTTGGCGTCTTCTTTGCTGCGAACCAGCTTAACGCCGCCCGCTTTACCGCGACCACCAGCGTGGACCTGGGCTTTGACAACCCACTCGGTGCCGCCGATTTTGTCGCAAGCTTCTGCTGCTGCTTCCGGGGTGTCTACTGCGTAGCCCTTGGAAACTGGCAGGCCGTATTCAGCGAACAGCTGCTTACCCTGATACTCGTGAAGATTCATGCTTTTTACCGTCTTCGTTAGGTACTGCGCATTCGGCGCTGCGCTCATTATGAGTGCCGCGCCACCTGTGACTGCTGCTTGCGCAACTTGCGGGGCTCAAGGCCCGTAAAGCTGCGCAAGACTGCGTCCAGCGGATATTCCGCGGTGAGTCTTGCGCGCAAGGCTCACGACGGGCAACTCCGCCGTGGTTTCTTATTATCTCGCTTAGCGCTTCTTCTTGTTGGCGATGTGGATGGCATGGCCATTCACTGCCAACGCGGCTTCGTGCAGCGCTTCGGACAGGGTCGGATGGGAGAAGACCATCATGCCGATGTCCTCGGCACTGGTGCCGAATTCCATACCGATCGCGCCCTGCTGAACCAGTTCTGCTGCGCCTGGGCCAATCACGTGGACGCCCAATACGCGGTCAGTCTTGGCATCAGCGATGACTTTGACAAAACCACCGGTGTCGTTGGCTGCCATGGCACGGCCAGAAGCGGCGAACGGGAAGGTGCCGACGTTAACTTCAACGCCTTCAGCTTTCAACTGCTGTTCGTTCTTGCCGACCCATGCAATTTCCGGGTGGGTGTAGATAACCGATGGGATCAGGTCGTAGTTCATCTGGGTCTTGTGACCCTTGATGCGCTCGACAACCATGATGCCTTCTTCGGAAGCCTTGTGCGCGAGCATCATGCCGCGAACCACGTCGCCAATGGCGTAGACGCCCGGAACGGTGGTAGCGCAGTGATCGTCAACGTGGATGAAGCCACGCTCGTCGATGTTCACGCCGCTGTCGGAAGCCAGCAGGTCGGTGGTCACTGGACGGCGACCAACGGCCACGATCAGCTTGTCGAAAGTGATGGTCTGTTCGCCATCCTTGTCGGTGTAGGTCACGACGACTTCTTCGCCATTAACCTTAGAGCCGGTCACGCGAGCGCCCAGCTTGATGTCCAGACCTTGTTTGGTCAGGGTTTTCAGCGCTTCCTTCGAGACTGCGGTGTCAGCAGCCAGCAGGAACGTGTCCAGGGCTTCCAGCACGGTCACTTCGGAACCCAGGCGGGACCAGACCGAACCCAGTTCCAGGCCAATGACGCCAGCGCCGATCACGCCCAGGCGCTTAGGCACGGCCTGGAATTCCAGGGCGCCGGTCGAATCAACGATCACGTTCTGGTCAACCGGAGCCGGTGGAATGTCGATTGGACGCGAACCTGGGGCCAGGATCACGTTCTCGGCTTCGATGATTTCTACCGAACCGTCCGGCTTGGTGATTTCAACTTTCTTGCCGGCCAGCAGTTTGCCGTGGCCTTGCAGGGAAGTCACGCCGTTGGCCTTGAACAAGGTCGCAACGCCGGAAGTCAGGCCTTTAACGATGTTGGCTTTACGGCCGACCATTGCTGGCACGTCCATGGTCACGCCGGCATGGTTGATGCCGTGGATCGCGAAGCCGTCCTGGGCTTCGTGGAATTTCCAGGAGCTGTCCAGCAGCGCCTTGGAAGGAATGCAACCGACGTTCAGGCAAGTACCGCCCAGTGCCAGTTTGCCTTCCTTGTCGGTGTATTTTTCAATGCAAGCAGTCGAGAGGCCCAGTTGTGCGGCCTTGATGGCGGCAACGTAGCCGCCAGGACCCGCACCAATCACTACAACGTCAAATTTCTGCGACATGAAAATAGTTCCTCTATTTAGCAGCAAGCTTTCAAGCCGCAAGCCCCAAGCCCAACTGCCTTATCCGGCAATCTGTCACTTGAGACCTGCAGCTGCTTCTATCAGATATCCAGCAGCAGACGAGCCGGGTCTTCCAGCAGGTTCTTGATGGTCACCAGGAAAGTCACGGCTTCTTTACCATCGATCAGGCGGTGATCGTAAGACAGCGCCAGGTACATCATTGGGCGGATCACGACTTGGCCGTTGATGGCCATCGGACGCTGGATGATGTTGTGCATGCCCAGGATCGCGGCTTGTGGCGGGTTAACGATCGGCGTCGACATCATCGAACCGAAGGTACCACCGTTGGTGATGGTGAAGGTACCACCGGTCATCTCGTCGATGGTCAGCTTGCCGTCACGGGCTTTCTTGCCGAAGCCGGCGATGCCGCCTTCGATTTCGGCCAGGCTCATCAGTTCGGCGTTACGCAGGACCGGAACCACCAGGCCACGGTCGCTGGACACGGCAACGCCGACGTCTGCATAACCGTGGTAAACGATGTCGCCGCCGTCGATGGAAGCGTTGACTGCCGGGAAGCGTTTCAGCGCTTCGGTGGCCGCTTTCACGAAGAACGACATGAAGCCCAGGCGCACGCCGTTGTGGGACTTCTCGAACAGATCCTTGTACTTCGAACGCAGGGCCATGACTTCGGTCATGTCGACTTCGTTGAAAGTGGTCAGCATCGCCATGTTCGACTGTGCTTCAACCAGGCGCTTGGCCACGGTGGCACGCACGCGGGTCATCGGTACACGCTTCTCGGTGCGGTCGCCGGCAGCGAACACAGGCGCAGCGGCAGCCGGGGCAGCAGCCTTGGCAGGCGCGGCAGCCGGAGCGTTTTTCTTGGCTTCAACAGCAGCAACCACATCTTCCTTGGTCACACGGCCGTCTTTGCCGGTGCCTTTGATGGAAGCCAGGTTGATGCCGTTTTCTTCGGCCAACTGGCGAGCAGCCGGTGCAGCGATTGGATCTTCGCCACCCGCAGCCGGAGCGGCAGCAGGTGCCGAGGCAGCGGCCGGTGCAGCAGCGGCAGCAGGAGCAGCGGCAGCGCTGCCCTCTTCGATCGAGCCGAGTACCTGGTTCGACAGAACGGTAGCGCCCTCTTCGGCAACGATTGCGCCCAGCACGCCGTCAGCTTCGGCCAACACTTCCAGCACGACTTTGTCGGTCTCGATGTCGACGATCAGGTCGTCACGCTTGACGGCCTCACCTGGTTTCTTGTGCCAGGTGGCAACGGTGCCATCGGCAACCGATTCCGGGAATGACGGGGCTTTGATTTCGATAGCCATTATCTGTGGGTCCTTAAAATTCGGTTTCAGTCAGCGCGAAGGCGTTAAACAGTGAAAGCATCTTGCAGCAGTTTTTCCTGCTGCTCGGCGTGCATCGACGCATAACCACACGCAGGTGCAGCGGAAGCATCACGGCCGGCGTATTCCAGGCCCAGGGCCTTGTTGTGGTTACCGATGCTGCGGCGCAGGTGATGCTGGCTGCTGTACCAAGCGCCCTGGTTCATCGGTTCTTCCTGACACCACACCACATTGGTGAGGTTGGTGTAAGGCGCGATGATCTCCATGAGGTCATCTTCCGGGAACGGGTAAAGCTGCTCGATACGCACGATGGCGATGTCTTCGCGGCCTTCGGCACGGCGTTTTTCCAGCAGGTCGTAGTAGACCTTGCCGCTGCACAGGATCAGGCGAGTGACCTTGGCCGCGTCCAGCGTATCGATCTCTGGAATCACGGTCTGGAACGAACCATCCGCCAGATCTTCCAGGGTCGAGATGGCCAATTTGTGACGCAGCAGCGATTTCGGGGTCAGCACTACCAGCGGCTTGCGCAGCGGGCGGATCACCTGGCGACGCAGCAAGTGGTAGATCTGCGCCGGGGTGGTCGGCACGCACACCTGGATGTTGTGCTCGGCGCACAGCTGCAGGTAGCGCTCCAGACGGGCCGAGGAGTGCTCCGGCCCCTGACCTTCATAACCGTGTGGCAGCAGCATGGTCAGACCGCACAGACGGCCCCACTTGTGCTCGCCGCTGGTGATGAACTGGTCGATAACCACCTGGGCACCGTTGGCGAAGTCGCCGAACTGGGCTTCCCAGATCACCAGCGCCTGCGGCGTGGTGGTCGAGTAACCGTATTCGAACGCCAGTACGGCTTCTTCGGACAGGAACGAATCGTACAGGTCGAAACGCGGCTGGCCTTCGTACAGGTTCTGCAGCGGGATGTAGGTGCCCGCGTCTTTCTGGTTGTGCAGTACCGCGTGACGGTGCGAGAACGTACCACGGCCGATGTCCTGGCCGGTCATGCGGATCGGGTGACCTTCGAACGCCAGGGTCGCGTACGCCATGGTTTCGGCATAACCCCAGTTGATCGGCAGGCCGCCGGCTTGCATCTTTTGACGGTCTTCGTAGATCTTCGCAACCTGGCGCTGCACCACGAAGCCATCCGGGATTTCCAGCAGCTTGGCGGACAGTTCCTGCAGGGTCTTCAGATCGAACGAGGTGTCGTGACGCGCCGTCCAGGTGTGACCCAGGTACGGACGCCAGTCAACGAACAGCTCTTTGTTCGGCTCCTTGACCAGGCTTTTTACGACATGCAGACCATTGTCCAGCGCGTTGCGGTATTCATCGATCTTCGCCTGAACCCGTTCATCGTCAACGATACCGGCCTTGGTCAGGCTTTCGGCATACAGCTCACGGGTGGTGCGCTGCTTGGTGATCTGCTGGTACATCAACGGCTGGGTGCCGCTTGGCTCGTCGGCTTCGTTGTGACCGCGACGGCGGTAGCAAACCAGGTCGATCACCACGTCACGCTTGAACTGCATGCGGTAGTCGACAGCCAGTTGGGTCACGAACAGCACGGCTTCCGGATCATCGCCATTCACATGGAGGATCGGCGCCTGGATCATCTTGGCAACGTCGGTGGCGTACTCGGTGGAACGCGCATCCAACGGGTTGCTGATGGTGAAGCCAACCTGGTTGTTGATGACGATGTGAACGGTACCGCCGGTCTTGAAGCCGCGGGTCTGCGACATCTGGAACGTTTCCAGGACCACGCCTTGACCGGCGAATGCCGCGTCACCGTGGATGGAAATCGGCAGGACCTTTTCACCGGTAGTGTCGTTACGACGATCCTGGCGAGCACGGACCGAACCCTCGACCACTGGAGAAACGATTTCCAGGTGGGATGGGTTGAACGCCATGGCCAGGTGAACTTCACCGCCGGTGGTCATCACGTTGGACGAGAAGCCCTGGTGGTATTTAACGTCACCGGAACCCAGCTCGACCTTCTTCTTGCCTTCGAACTCGTCGAACAGCTCACGCGGGTTCTTGCCGAAGGTGTTGACCAACACGTTCAGGCGACCACGGTGGGCCATGCCGATCACGATTTCCTTGGTGCCGTAGGAACCGGAACGCTGGATCAGCTCGTCGAGCATCGGAATCAGGCTCTCGCCGCCTTCCAGGCCGAAACGCTTGGTGCCCGGGTATTTGGTACCCAGGTATTTTTCCAGGCCCTCGGCTGCGGTCACGCGCTCAAGCAGGTGGCTGCGCACGTCGGCGGACAATACCGGACGGCCACGCACGCCTTCCAGGCGATGCTGGAACCAGTGGCGTTGCTCGGAATCGGTGATGTGCGTGAACTCGGCGCCGATGGTGCGGCAATATGTCTGCTGCAACGCTTCGTGAATTTCGCGTAGGCTCGCTTCCTCTTTGCCGATGAACAGGTCGCCGGCACGGAAGGTCGTATCAAGATCGGCATTGGTCAAGCCGTAATGATTGATCGACAGGTCTGCAGGTGCAGGACGCTGCCAGAGCCCCAGCGGGTCAAGCTGGGCCGCCTGGTGGCCACGCATCCGGTAGGCCTGGATCAGTCGCAGTACTTCAACTTGCTTCTTCTCGTGCTCACTGCTCACGCTGCCGGCGGAAACCGGCTGGGCGCGGCGCTGGTTCTTTGCCAGCAGCACGAACTGATCGCGAATTGTTGCGTGCGATACATCGGTGGCAGCGTTGCCGTCTGAAGACAACGTCTGAAATTTGGTGCGCCATTCTTCTGGCACAGCGTTAGGGTCGTGCAGGTAGAGCTCATAAAGCTCTTCCACATAGGCAGCGTTACCACCTGAAAGATAGCCGCTGTTCCACATGCGCTGCATCACGCTTTCTTGCATGCTTGGTCACCCTCGATTTGGGGACACCACCGGCGAAAACACCGAGTTTGCTTGCAAAAGGCCAAGTGCAGCGACCAAAACAAGCCACTTAGGATCACGCTGATAGTTCGGGTACCAACCCGAATGCCCCTGCTTGTCTCATTTCTTCAAAATAAGAGCCGCGGCTTTGTAAGTCGCTGCTCAAGTTAAAACTACGGCGCCGGTTGAAGCCTGCGCCGTAGCATTTACGGGCACAACGGTCCTGCCTTGTTACAACGTCAGTTACACGCCGCTTTGCAGCAGCATGTTACGGATGTGACCAATGGCCTTAGTCGGGTTCAGGCCTTTGGGACATACGTTGACGCAGTTCATGATCCCGCGGCAGCGGAATACGCTGAACGGGTCATCCAGCGAAGCCAGGCGCTCGGACGTCTTGGTGTCACGGCTGTCTGCCAGGAAGCGATACGCTTGCAGCAGGGCAGCTGGGCCCAGGAACTTGTCCGGGTTCCACCAGAAGGACGGGCACGAGGTCGAGCAGCAGGCGCACAGGATGCACTCGTACAGACCGTCGAGCTTTTCACGCTCTTCTGGGGACTGCAGACGCTCGATGGCCGGAGCCGGCGTGTCGTTCTGCAGGAACGGCTTAACTTTCTCGTATTGCTTGTAGAAGATGCTCATATCGACGACCAGGTCACGGATAACCGGCAAACCTGGCAGAGGACGAACGATCAGCTTGTTGCCTTTGACAACAGCGGACAGCGGCGTGATGCACGCCAGGCCGTTTTTGCCGTTGATGTTCATGCCGTCGGAACCGCAAACACCTTCACGGCAAGAGCGACGATAGGAGAAACCCTCGTCCTGCTCTTTGATCAGTGCCAATACATCCAGCACCATCAGGTCTTTACCACCGGTATCGACCTGGAACTCCTGCATGAACGGCGCAGCGTCCTGATCAGGGTTGTAGCGATAAACACTGACTTTCAACATGGCAGCCACCCTTAGTAAGTCCGAATCTTCGGTTCAAACGTCGGAACCGTCTTCGGCGAGAAGTTCACGGCACGCTTGGTTACGCGCTTGTCACCCGGGAAGTACAGGGTGTGGCACAACCAGTTTTCGTCATCGCGATCTTCAAAGTCTTCACGAGCGTGGGCACCACGGGATTCCTTACGAACCTCGGCGGCGATCGCAGTCGCTTCAGCCACTTCCAGCAGGTTTTGCAGTTCAAGGGCTTCGATACGAGCGGTGTTGAACGCCTGGCTCTTATCGTTGATCTTGACGTTGGCGATGCGCTTGCGCAGATCGGCCAGCTGGGCAATACCCTTCTGCATGTATTCGCCGGTACGGAATACACCGAAGTAGTTCTGCATGCAGCTTTGCAGCTCGCGACGCAGGGTTGCCACGTCTTCGCCATCAGTGCGCTCGTTCAGAGCGTTCAGGCGCGACAGGGCGGCCTCGATGTTGGCGTCGGTGGCGTCATCGTATTCGATGCCGTCGGTCAGGGCTTTTTCCAGGTGCAGGCCAGCCGCGCGGCCGAATACCACCAGGTCGAGCAGCGAGTTGCCGCCCAGACGGTTGGCACCGTGTACCGATACGCAGGCCACTTCGCCTACCGCGAACAGACCGTGGATGATCTCGTCCACGCCTTCGGCGTTCTGGGTGATCGCCTGGCCATGAATGTTGGTCGGAACACCGCCCATCATGTAGTGGCAGGTTGGGACAACCGGAACCGGAGCAACAACCGGGTCAACGTGGGCAAAGGTCTTGGACAGCTCACAGATACCCGGCAGGCGGCTGTGCAGCACTTCTTCGCCCAGGTGATCGAGCTTCAGCAGTACGTGGTCGCCATTCGGGCCACAGCCGTTACCGGCGATGATTTCCTTGACCATCGAACGGGCAACGACGTCACGACCCGCCAGGTCTTTCGCGTTCGGAGCATAACGCTCCATGAAACGCTCGCCGTGCTTGTTGATCAGGTAACCACCTTCACCACGGCAACCTTCGGTGACCAGTACACCGGCGCCGGCGATGCCGGTCGGGTGGAACTGCCACATTTCGATGTCCTGCACCGGCACGCCGGCACGCAGTGCCATGCCGACGCCGTCACCGGTGTTGATCAGGGCATTGGTGGTGGAAGCGTAGATACGACCTGCACCGCCGGTCGCCAGAACGGTAGCCTTGGCGCGGATGTAGGTAGTTTCACCGGTTTCGATGCAGATGGCGATCACGCCAACGAATGCACCGTCGGCGTTCTTCACCAGATCCACTGCGTAGTATTCGTTCAGGAACGTGGTGCCGGCTTTCAGGTTGCCCTGATAAAGGGTGTGCAGCAGCGCGTGACCGGTACGGTCGGACGCAGCGCAGGTACGGGCAGCCTGGCCGCCTTTACCGTAGTCCTTCGACTGGCCGCCGAATGGACGCTGGTAGATACGACCTTGTTCGGTACGGGAGAACGGCAGGCCCATGTGGTCCAGCTCGAACACCGCGGCCGGGCCTTCCTGACACATGTATTCGATAGCGTCCTGGTCACCGATGTAGTCGGAACCCTTGACGGTATCGTACATGTGCCAGCGCCAGTCATCGTTCGGGTCGGCGGACGCGATGGCGCAGGTGATGCCACCCTGGGCCGACACGGTGTGGGAGCGCGTCGGGAATACCTTGGTGATCACGGCAGTCTTGTGACCGCCCTGAGCCAGCTGCAGCGCTGCGCGCATGCCGGCACCGCCGCCACCAATGATGATGGCGTCGAAGGAAATAGTTGGAATGTTAGCCATGAATCAGATACCCCAAAGAATCTGCACACCCCAGACGAAGTAAGCGAACATCGCGACGCCGCATACTGCCTGGAAGAGGAAACGGACTGCGGTCGCGGACTTGCCCAGCGCCATCGGCGTCAGGTAGTCGGTCGCGATGGTCCACATGCCGACCCAGGCGTGAGCGCCCAGGGCTACAAGGGCCAGCAGGCTGAAGATTCGCATCGCATTGTGGGAAAACAGCCCGTGCCATTGCTCGTAGCCGATGCCCGGGTTTGCGACGAGGTATCCGATCAGGAAAATGAAATAAGCCGCGAGAACGACCGCAGACACACGCTGCGCCATCCAGTCATAGAGGCCCGAACGCGATAGGTTCGTAACGCTGGTTACCATATCCAAACTCCTGCCAGAACGATCAGCACCACGGAAATGGCGATGATGATTTTCGAGCCCAGGCGGCCGCCTTCCAGCGTCTCACCGATGCCCATGTCCATGATCAAGTGGCGCACACCGGCTACCAGGTGATACAGCAGAGCGGACAGGAGGCCCCATGCTACGAACTTGGCCAGCGGGCTGGTCAAGCATGCCTTCACCTCGGCGTATCCTTCCTCGGAACCCAGGGATTTGCTCAATGCATAAAGCATGATGCCCAAGCCCAGGAACAGGATGATGCCGGAAACACGGTGCAGGAACGACGTAACGCCGGTGATGGGGAGTTTGATGGTCCTTAGGTCTAGGTTTACAGGTCGTTGGCTATTCACGGCTTTTTTTCACACTGAAGAGCCCCTAACAATCAGGGCAAAGTTGTTGGGGAGTGCGACTGGTCAGGTAAGCACCACCCAGGGAGTGCGACCCCCAATGAAAGCAAGCCCAAAAGCCCTTGGCGGTCGGTGGCCGAGTATAGACAGTTAGGTTACTAATGACAACGCGCGCACCTCACCCTAATAGCGGATTGCGCTGGCGGGATAAAAGGCGTAAATGGCGGGCAATTTCGAGGAAAAAGTACGGTTAAAGCCTTCTGGGGCAAGACTTTAGGCAAATTGACATCTGAATTTATCTCACTATAGTGGTGCGGGCCCTGCGTGGGGGGTCTGTCTGATGATTTGAAGCATAAATAGGAGGCCACATGGCTGACAAAAAAGCGCAGTTGATCATCGAGGGCGCAGCCCCCGTCGAGCTGCCCATTTTAACCGGCACCGTTGGTCCCGATGTTATCGACGTACGGGGCCTGACGGCCACGGGCCGTTTCACTTTCGACCCAGGCTTCATGTCGACCGCCTCTTGCGAGTCGAAGATCACCTATATCGACGGCGACAATGGCATCCTGCTGCACCGGGGCTACCCGATCGAGCAACTGGCGGAAAAATCGGACTACCTGGAAACCTGCTACCTGCTGCTAAATGGCGAATTGCCAACAGCCGAGCAAAAAGCCCAGTTCGTCAGCACCGTGAAGAACCACACCATGGTTCACGAGCAGTTGAAGACCTTCTTCAACGGCTTCCGTCGCGACGCCCACCCGATGGCCGTCATGTGCGGCGTGGTCGGCGCCCTGTCGGCCTTCTATCACGACTCCCTCGACATCAATAACCCGCAGCATCGCGAAATTTCCGCGATCCGCCTGGTTGCCAAGATGCCGACCCTGGCCGCAATGGTTTACAAGTACTCCATGGGCCAACCCATGATGTACCCGCGCAACGACCTGACGTACGCGGAAAACTTCCTGCACATGATGTTCAACACCCCGTGCGAGATCAAACCGATCAGCCCGGTGCTGGCCAAGGCAATGGACCGGATCTTCATCCTCCACGCCGACCACGAGCAAAACGCCTCCACCTCCACCGTGCGCCTGGCAGGCTCTTCGGGTGCCAACCCGTTCGCCTGTATCGCCGCCGGCATCGCCGCGCTGTGGGGCCCTGCCCACGGCGGTGCGAACGAAGCCGTATTGACCATGCTCGATGAAATCGGCGATGTGTCCAACATCGACAAGTTCATTGCCAAGGCCAAGGACAAGAACGATCCGTTCAAGTTGATGGGCTTCGGTCACCGGGTCTACAAGAACCGCGACCCACGCGCCACCGTCATGAAGCAGACCTGCGACGAAGTGCTGAAGGAACTGGGCATCAACAACGATCCGCAACTCGAACTGGCCATGCGCCTGGAAGAGATCGCCCTGACCGACCCGTACTTCATCGAACGCTCGCTGTACCCGAACGTCGACTTCTACTCGGGGATCATCCTCAAGGCGATCGGCATTCCAACCAGCATGTTCACCGTGATCTTCGCCCTGGCACGGACCGTGGGCTGGATCTCCCACTGGAAAGAAATGCTCTCCAGCCCGTACAAGATTGGCCGCCCGCGCCAGCTGTACACCGGCTACGAGTCGCGTGACATTACCAAGCTGGAAGATCGCAAGTAAGCACCTTTCAGCAGCACCGAAAACGGCCTCCCTCAGTGGAGGCCGTTTTTATTTGTGTCGACTGATCTACCACCATCGGCGGCTTGCCCCCGATGAGGCCAGTAGCAGCCCCCCATAAACCCCAGGCAAAAAAATACCCCGGCCTTTCGACCGGGGCATTTCTTTATCCAGCTACAACCTTAGTGATTAACCGCCCCACTCGCCCCCAGGCCAGTCTGCGAACGCACAAACTGCGGGAAGTACAGCGCACGCTCTTTCTCTGCCGCCGCCGACTTGTCGGTGATGGAGAAGAACCAGATACCGATGAACGCAATGATCATCGAGAACAGCGCCGGGTATTCGTACGGGAAGATGGCTTTTTCATGATGCAGGATCGAGACCCAGATGGTCGGACCCAGGATCATCAGGCCAACGGCACTGATCAGGCCCAGCCAGCCGCCAATCATCGCGCCACGGGTGGTGAGGTTTTTCCAGTACATGGAAAGCAGCAACACCGGGAAGTTACAGCTGGCGGCAATCGAGAACGCCAGGCCGACCATGAACGCGATGTTCTGGCTTTCGAACAGGATGCCCAGGCCAATCGCCAGCACTGCCAGGGCGATAGTGGTGATCTTCGATACGCGAATCTCATCCTTTTCGTTGGCCTTGCCTTTCTTGATCACGCTGGCGTACAGGTCATGGGACACCGCCGAAGCACCGGCCAGGGTCAAGCCGGCAACCACTGCCAGGATGGTGGCGAAGGCCACAGCCGAGATGAAGCCCAGGAAGATGCTGCCGCCCACCGCGTTGGCCAGGTGCACCGCCGCCATGTTGTTACCGCCCAGCAAGGCGCCTGCAGCATCCTTGAACGCCGGGTTGGTGCTGACCAGCAGGATCGCGCCGAAGCCGATGATAAAGGTCAGGATGTAGAAGTAGCCGATGAAGCCCGTGGCATACAGCACGCTCTTACGCGCTTCCTTGGCGTCACTTACAGTGAAGAAGCGCATCAGGATGTGCGGCAGGCCGGCGGTACCGAACATCAGTGCCAGGCCCAGGGAGAACGCGGAGATCGGGTCTTTCACCAGGCCGCCGGGGCTCATGATCGCTTCACCTTTAGGGTGAACCTTGATCGCCTCGGAGAACAGCATGTTGAAATCGAAGTTGACGTGCTTCATCACCATCAGCGCCATGAATGAGGCACCGGACAGCAACAGCACCGCCTTGATGATCTGCACCCAAGTGGTCGCCAGCATGCCGCCGAACAGCACGTACAGGCACATCAGGATCCCGACCAGGATCACCGCCACGTGGTAGTCGAGGCCGAACAGCAGCTGGATCAGCTTGCCCGCCCCCACCATTTGCGCGATCAGGTAGAACGCCACCACCACCAGGGAACCACAGGCCGACAGGCTGCGGATCTGGGTTTGCCCGAGGCGATAGGACGCCACGTCGGCAAAGGTGTACTTGCCCAGGTTACGCAGGCGCTCGGCGATCAGGAACAGAATGATCGGCCAGCCCACCAGGAAGCCGATCGAGTAGATCAGGCCGTCGTAGCCGGAGGTGAACACCAGTGCGGAAATACCCAGGAACGACGCGGCCGACATGTAGTCGCCGGCAATCGCCAGGCCGTTCTGGAAACCGGTGATCTTGCCGCCGGCCGCATAGTAGTCGGCCGCCGACTTGTTGCGCTTGGACGCCCAGTAGGTGATGCACAACGTCGCGCCGACAAAGGCCACGAACATCAGGATCGCTGCGATATTCAGCGGTTGTTTGTGCACTTCACCGGTCAATGCATCCGCCGCCCAAACAGCGGGTGCAAAGACCGAAGCGCCGAATACAGCCAATAGACGACGGATCATTGCGCAGCCTCCTTGAGAATCGCATTGTTCAGGTCGTCGAATTCGCCGTTGGCGCGTCGCACATAGATGCCGGTGAGGACAAAGGCCGAGACAATCAGCCCGACACCGATGGGGATGCCCCAGGTGATGGATGAGCCGGGGCTGAGTTTGGCCCCCAGTATTTGTGGCCCGTAGGCGATCAACAGGATGAAGCCGGAGTACAGCCCTAGCATGATCGCCGAGAGAATCCAGGCGAACCTTTCCCTTTTTCTTACCAGCTCCTTGAAACGCGGGCTGTTTTGAATCGAGAGGTAAATGCTGTCGTTCATTGTTTTTATCCTCGCAGCACAGCTTTTTTATTATTGGTACGTATCCACTGTATGCGGCTACGGAACAGGTTCCAGACGACCTTAGTATTAGACGGAGTGTAGCGAGGGATTGAGAGGGCGCAGAAACATTTGCGGGTGACGAAAATAATGTGGGAGGGGGCTTGCTCTCGATAGCGGTGAACCAGTCAGATCATTGACGACTGACACACCGCAATCGCGAGCAAGCCCCCTCCCACAGGGGTTGTATCAAGGCATTGGGGGGTTATTTACCGGTCCACTCGGCTACGCGCTCAGGGTGCTTGGCCACCCAGTCCTTGGCCGCTGCATCAGGCTTGGCGCCTTCCTGGATAGCGAGCATGACTTCGCCGATCTCATCCTTGGAGGCCCACTGGAATTTCTTCAGGAACGCCGCGACTTCCGGCGCTTTCTTCTCCAGGCCCTTGCTGCCGATGCTGTTGACGGTTTCAGCAGCACCATAAATCCCTTTTGGATCGTCCAGGAAACGCAGTTTCCACTTGGCGAACATCCAGTGTGGCACCCAGCCGGTGACCGCAATGGATTCCTGTTTGTCTTCGGCACGGGTCAGCTCGGCGATCATCGCCGCACCCGAACTGGCTTGCAGTTTGTAGTCGAGGCCGTACTGCTTGATGGCTTCGTCGGTCTTGAGCATCACGCCTGAACCGGCGTCGATGCCGACGATCTTGTTCTTGAAGGTGGTGTCGGTCTTGAGGTCTTCGATGGACTTGGCCTTGACGTACTCCGGCACGATCAAGCCGATCTTCGCATCCTTGAAGTTGGGGCCGTAGTCGACCACCTTGTCCTTGTTCTTGGTCCAATACTCGCCATGGGTTACCGGCAGCCAGGCGGAGAGCATGGCATCGAGCTTGCCGGTGGCCACGCCCTGCCACATGATCCCGGTGGCGACCGCTTGCAGTTTGACGTCATAACCGAGCTTTTCCCTGATCACCTCTGCCGCCACATGCGTGGTGGCAACGCTGTCGGACCAACCATCTACATAACCGATGCTCAGGGTTTTGCTGTCGGCGCTGGCCAGTGTGGAGCTCATCGCAACTACCAGAGTGGCAGCTGCGCCCAAGAGTCGTCGCATCTTCATCGTACTTCCCCGAAAGTGCTGCGCCCGACGGATGTCGAGCGACGTCAACCTGTTGTTATGTGGTGCGCCGCGCCCCCTTCACGCGCATCGATCCGGCTGCTGCGACATCAGTGGAGTGCTGACACGTCGATCATCAACCTGCCGCAGCCTTCGACCTGCTCTGTCAGCGACCTCATGCAAGCAAGAAACGACATCACATCGCCAGTAGGACTTTTTGTAGGACTTAACCCCACGATCCCGCCTGAACTTTGCATGTCAAAATTATTCAGCCCCACTGGGATAGCGCAAATCCGGGTAAGATGCGCGCCTTTGCTCCCCCAGATAAGCCGACCATGCCCGCCACTGCCCGCTTCCCTGCCCTGCCCTATTGCTTCGCTTTGATCCTCGGCCTGCTGGCCCTTGTCGGCTACTGGTATGGCCTCGGCCGGCCGGTGGTGCTGCCGGATGTGGCCAGTGCCAGTCACAAGCTGCAATGCGCGTCGTACACACCGTTCGACAAGGACCAATCGCCCTTCGACCAACCGTTCACACTGCGCCCCGCGCGCATGGACGCCGACCTGGCCCTGCTGGCCACCCGCTTCGAATGCATCCGCACCTACTCCATGACCGGCCTGGAAGCCTTGCCGGACCTGGCGCGCAAGCATGGGTTAAAGGTGATGGCGGGCGCCTGGGTCAGCAGCGACCCGGTCGCGACCGAAAAAGAAGTCGACCAACTGATCGCCTCGGCTAACGCCAACCCCGATGTGGTCACCTCGGTGATCGTCGGCAACGAAGCGCTGCTGCGCAAGGAAGTCACCGCCAAACAGCTGGTGACGCTGATCCATAAAGTCAAAAGCCAGATCAAGCAGCCGGTCACCTACGCCGACGTCTGGGAGTTTTGGCTGCAGCACCCGGAAATCGCTCCGGCGGTGGACTTCCTGACCATCCACCTGCTGCCCTACTGGGAAGATGACCCCTCCGGCATCGACCAGGCCCTCAAGCATGTGGGCGATGTACGCCAGACCTTTGGCAACAAATTCGCGCCCAAGGACATATTGATCGGCGAGACCGGCTGGCCCAGCGAAGGTCGCCAGCGCGAAACCGCAGTGCCAAGCCGGGTCAATGAAGCCAGGTTCATGCGCGGTTTCGTGGCCATGGCCGAAGCCAATGGCTGGCACTACAACCTGATCGAAGCGTTTGACCAGCCGTGGAAGCGCGCCAGTGAAGGTGCCGTGGGCGGCTACTGGGGCCTGTTCGATGCCGACCGCCAGGACAAGGGCATCCTCGCCGGGCCGGTGACCAATGTGCCGCACTGGCCGCTCTGGCTGGGGGTCGGCGGGATTATCCTGCTGGGCACGCTGGTGCTCGGTGGCCGCGTTCGCAGCACTCGTGCCGCGATGGCCCTGCCGCTGCTGGGTGCAGTGGCGGCCTGTTCCATCGGCACCTGGGCTGAACTGACCCGCGTGACTGCGCGCTTCAACGATGAATGGGCATGGGCCGGTTTGCTCGTGGCGCTGAACGTGCTGGTGCTGGCCCACGCTGCACTGGCCTTGAGTGCCCGTGAAGGCTGGCGCGAACGCCTGTTCAACTGGCTGGAACACCGTGCCGGCTGGCTGATGGCAATCGCCGGGTTCGCGGGCGCCGTGATGATGCTGGCACTGGTGTTTGACCCACGCTACCGCAGCTTCCCGAGTGCGGCGCTGCTGCTGCCGGCGTTGGTGTACCTGGTTCGTCCGGTGACCGGGCCACGCCGGGAGATTGCCTTGCTGACCTTTATCATCGGGGCCGGCATCGCGCCACAGCTGTACCGTGAAGGCTTGCTGAACCAGCAGGCGTGGGGTTGGGCGGTGGTCAGTGGGTTGATGGTTGCGGCTTTGTGGCGGTGCTTGCGGGTGCGCAAGGCTTAAGAGCGCCATCGGGGGCAAGCCCCCGATTGGCCTTATCAGGCGCGCCGCGACTGCCTGACCAACCGCAACCCCGCAATCACCACCGCAAACACCGCAAACGAGGTGTTGTACAACGCCAGGGCCGGCAGCCCGAACACCAGCCCCAGTACCGCCAAGCCCCATCCCGCACGGCCCGGCACGAAAAACGCCAGCACCGAGGTCACCAGCGCGGCCCAGCCCAGCACTTTGAAGTGAATCATCAAACCCAGGTTCGAACGTACCTGGCATTCCCAGCGGCTGGCCTCGTCGGCACAGATGCCGACCCACTGGCCATCTTCCATAAAGCCGTAACGCGCGCCATAACTGGCAGCCAGCCATAACGGCAGGGCAATAAGCAGCAAAATCAACGGCAAGCGGCGGGACATGGAGCACTCCGATAGGCAAAAACGGCGCTCAGCTTAATGCGCCGGCGGCCGTTAGCAAGGTGCGTACACACAATTAGTGTTCACTAATGCATGGCAAAGTGTATCGTCTCGCTACTATTACCCCGATTCCGACGTTATTTTCCGACTTTTCGTGCCGAGAGCTGGCACTTCGGTGGCAACGCGGTGGTCATAGCCTGCGAACTTCATTTAGCACGTTTCCTCTTAGGGATTAAGTCATGCTCCGTTCCTTGCGCTGTGCTGCCTTACTGGGCAGCCTTTTTTTGAGTGCGTCAGCACTGGCCGTCGATATCGACCAAGCCAGCTATGGCTACCCTTTGACCAATCCGTTCGAAGCGACCATCGCCACCACACCGCCTGACCTTCGGCCTACATTGCCGACCGATGACGAGATCAACCAGTCCGACTACACCCTGAACATGCGCCCCGAGCGCGAGTTCAGCCTGCCGGACAACTTCTGGGCAGTGAAGAAGCTCACTTACCGCATCGCCAAGCAGGATCGCGCCGCGCCGCTGATCTTCCTGATCGCGGGCACCGGTGCGCGGTTTGACAGCAGCATCAACGAATACCTGAAAAAACTGTATTACCAGGCCGGCTACCACGTGGTGCAACTGTCGTCGCCCACCAGCTTCGACTTCATCGCCTCGGCTTCGCGCTTCGCCACCCCCGGCATCAGCCAGGAAGATGCCGAAGACATGTACCGCGTGATGCAGGCCGTGCGTGCCCAGAATGCCTCGCTGCCGGTGACCGACTTCTACCTCACCGGCTACAGCCTCGGCGCGCTGGATGCGGCGTTTGTCAGCAAGCTCGACGAGACCCGCCGCAGCTTCAACTTCAAGAAAGTGCTGCTGCTCAACCCGCCGGTCAACCTCTACACCTCGATCACCAACCTCGACAAGCTGGTACAGACCGAGGTCAAGGGCATCAACAACACCACCACCTTCTATGAACTGGTGTTGAACAAGCTGACCCGTTACTTCCAGCAAAAGGGCTACATCGACCTCAACGACGCCCTGCTCTACGACTTCCAGCAATCCAAGCAGCACCTGACCAACGAACAGATGGCCATGCTGATCGGCACCTCGTTCCGCTTCTCGGCGGCCGACATCGCCTTTACTTCGGACCTGATCAACCGCCGCGGCCTGATCATCCCGCCGAAGTACCCGATCAGCGAAGGCACCAGCCTCACGCCGTTCCTCAAGCGTGCGCTGCAATGCGACTTCGATTGCTACCTCACCGAACAGGTAATCCCGATGTGGCGCGCCCGCTCCGACGGCGGCAGCCTGTTGCAACTGGTTGACCAGGTCAGCCTGTACGCCCTCAAGGACTACCTGCACGCCAGCCCGAAAATCGCCGTCATGCACAACGCCGACGACGTGATCCTCGGCCCGGGCGACCTCGGCTTCCTGCGCAAGACCTTCGGCGATCGCTTGACCGTCTACCCCTTGGGCGGCCACTGCGGCAACCTCAATTACCGCGTCAACGCCGACGCCATGCTGGAGTTCTTCCGTGGCTAAATATCTTCTGCTGCTTGCCGCCCTGATGTGCGCAGGCGTTGCCAATGCCGACAACAGCAAGGCTCACGCGCCTGTGGTGATGGACTCCGACGGTTTCAAGGAGCCGTTGAGCAAACTCAAGTTCAACCCAGGCCTGGACCAGCGTGAATTCGAACGCTCGTCGGTCAACGCCCTCAACGTGTATGACCCGCTCGAATCGTGGAACCGCCGCGTGTACCACTTCAACTACCGCTTTGACCAATGGGTGTTCCTGCCGGTGGTCGACGGTTACCGCTACGTCACGCCAAGCTTCCTGCGCACCGGCGTGAGCAACTTCTTCAACAACCTGGGCGACGTGCCCAACCTGTTGAACAGCCTCTTGCAACTCAAGGGCCACCGCTCCCTGGAAACCACCGGGCGCCTGCTGCTCAACACCACCGTCGGCGTAGCCGGCCTGTGGGACCCGGCGACCGCCATGGGCCTGCCGCGCCAGAGCGAAGACTTCGGCCAGACCCTGGGCTTCTACGGCGTGCCCGGCGGTGCCTACCTGGTGCTGCCGATCTTCGGTCCGTCGAACCTGCGCGACACCGGCGGCCTGCTGGTGGACTACACCGCCGAGTCCCAGATCAACTTCCTCAACGTCTCCGAAGTCAGCTCCAACCACCCGGAAATCTGGGCCCTGCGTGCGGTGGACAAGCGCTACCAGACCAGCTTCCGCTACGGTCAGATGAACTCGCCGTTCGAGTATGAGAAGGTGCGGTATATCTATACGGAATCACGCAAGTTGCAGATTGCCGAGTAAATAACGCCCGTAAAAAAGGCCATTCGATTGAATGGCCTTTTTTTGTGGCGGCGATTTATGCCCTGAGCGCTTTCCAGCTCTTGCCCACCACGCTGACCACTGCCAATACCACCGCCCCGGCAATAATCCCCGCCACCGCATTCAGTAACGTCGGCATCAACCACGCCAATGCACCTGTGCTCTGGCTCACACCCTCGATCCAGTGATGCACCACCGGCACGCCATGGGTAAGGATGCCACCGCCGACCATGAACATCGCCGCCGTGCCGATCACCGACAGGCTCTTCATCATGTACGGCGCCGCGCGCAGGATGCCGCCACCGATACTGCGAGCCATCTGGCCAGGCTTCTGGGTAAGCCACAGGCCCAGGTCATCCAGCTTGACGATACCGGCCACCAGCCCGTAGACGCCGATGGTCATGACGATGGCGATGCCCGACAGGACAATCACTTGCTGCATCAACGGCGCATCGGCCACGGTGCCGAGGGTGATGGCGATGATTTCCGCAGAGAGGATGAAGTCGGTACGAATAGCGCCTTTGATCTTGTCCTTTTCAAAGGCCACCAGATCAGTAGCCGGGTTAGCCACCGCTTCAACCAGCTGCGCATGGTCGGCCTGGACTTCAGCCTTGCTGTGCAGGAATTTATGCGCGAGCTTCTCGAAGCCTTCGAAACACAGGTAGGCGCCGCCGAGCATCAACAACGGTGTGACGGCCCAAGGGGCAAAGGCGCTGATCAACAGCGCAGTGGGCACCAGGATCAACTTGTTGATGAAGGACCCCTTGGCAACGGCCCATACCACCGGGATTTCCCGCTCGGCACGCACGCCGGAAACCTGCTGGGCGTTGAGCGCCAGGTCATCGCCGAGCACTCCGGCGGTTTTTTTTGCCGCTACTTTTGTCATCAGGGCAACGTCATCGAGTACTGCGGCGATGTCGTCGATCAACACCAACAAGCTGCTTCCTGCCATGAATCGGGCTTCCTTAAGAGAGGGATGGGCGGAGCATAACGCGGCGCAGGGCTTTGCGGGCACATTGTTGAGGCCCGCGGATAGCCGGTGCTACCATGCGCAACCGCCTGTCCTGGCAAGGAAACTCCCCGTGCTCAGTTTCATAGATACGTTTCTCTTTTGGCGAGTGGCTGTTGTCGTCAGGCAAGGAGCCGCGACGACTCATCGCTCGCTATGGGGAGGAGCGGCGACGCAGAATGGCGGCAACAGACGCCGTCAAAAAGAAACAGTATCTGTGAGACTGAGCACTTTATGAGCACCATTCGCGAGCGCAACAAAGAAAAGATCCTGCGGGCGGCGAGCGAGGAGTTTGCCGACAAGGGCTTCGCCGCGACCAAAACCAGCGACATCGCCGCCAAGGCCGGGCTGCCCAAGCCCAACGTCTATTACTACTTCAAGTCCAAGGACAACCTCTACCGCGAGGTGCTCGAAAGCATTATCGAGCCGATCCTGGCGGCGTCCACGCCGTTCAACCCCGAGGGCGAGCCTTCAGCGGTGCTGAGCAACTACATCCGCTCGAAAATCCGCATCTCCCGCGACCTGCCCTTCGCCTCCAAGGTGTTCGCCAGCGAAATCATGCATGGCGCACCGCACCTGAGTGCCGAGCAGGTCCAACAACTCAACGCCCAGGCCAAGCACAATATCGACTGCATCCAGAGCTGGGTGGATCGCGGGTTGATTGCAGCTATCGACCCTCATCACCTGATGTTCAGCATCTGGGCGGCGACGCAGACCTATGCGGATTTCGACTGGCAGATTTCCGCGGTGACCGGCAAAGCCAAGCTGGATGAGGCCGATTATGAAGCGGCGGCGCAGACGATTATCCGGTTGGTGCTCAAGGGCTGTGAACCCGACTGACACACTTAGGTGCCCCCGATGAGCATAAGTATCTACACAACTTCAGTAGGATAACGCGTAGCAGCTGTCGAGCCTTGGCGAGGCTGCGTTTGCGGCGCGTCTGACACACCGCCGACGCAGCCTCGCCAAGGCTCGACAGCTGCTACGCAGGGGGCTCGGCTCAAGATGTGTAGATACCTATGCCCCGATGAGGCCCTGATAGTCACTCAATGCTTAAGCTGACACCCCCGCATCCGCCCTCAACCCCAGCCCCTCGATCGCCGTGATCGCACACTGCTCATCAATATCCGACGTATCCCCGCTGATCCCGATCGCCCCCAGTACCGCCCCCGCCTGATCCCGAATCAACACCCCACCCGGCGCCGGCACCACGCTGCCCTGCCCCAGGCTGTTCAACGCTGCGATAAACGCCGGCCGTTGCTGTGCGTCCAGCGCCAGCAAGCGCGAGCCCTTGCCCAGCGCAATCGCACCCCAGGCCTTGCCGATGGCGATCTGCGGGCGCAGCAGGCTGGCGCCGTCTTCGCGCTGCAGAGTGATCAAGTGGCCGCCGCAGTCGAGGACCGCAACGGTCAGCGGTGCGGCTGAGATCGTGCGCCCTGCGCTGAGGGCCTGGCCGGCCAGTTGGGTGGCAATCTTCAAGGTTAAAGCGCTCATGGTGCCGTCCTTCTTTTGTTATTGGGAAAGCGGTGGAAGTCTGTTTGATCAGATGCTCGACCAAACAAATAGAACACAATGACATTTATTTTTGTATACAATATTTTCAAACAAAGACTCCATACGTCGAAAAAAGCCGTTCCGACGAACGCAAAGACCAATCAATAAAATGGATTGACCTGCGCAGCCCGCCGTGAATACACTTTGGACAGACACCACTTGTATACAATTACAAAACGCAAGAGGCACCAAAATCATGAGCAAAATGAGAGCAATCGAAGCCGCCGTCCTCGTCATGCGCCGTGAAGGCGTGGACACCGCCTTCGGTATCCCAGGCGCTGCGATCAACCCGCTGTACTCAGCCTTGCAGAAGGTGGGTGGCATCGATCACGTCCTTGCTCGCCACGTTGAAGGCGCCTCGCACATGGCCGAGGGTTACACCCGCACCAAGGCCGGCAATATCGGCGTGTGCATCGGCACCTCGGGCCCGGCGGGCACCGACATGGTCACCGGCCTCTACAGCGCCTCGGCCGACTCGATCCCGATCCTGTGCATCACCGGCCAGGCGCCACGGGCCCGCATGCACAAGGAAGACTTCCAGGCCGTGGACATCACCAGCATCGTCAAGCCGGTGACCAAGTGGGCGACCACCGTCCTCGAGCCGGGCCAAGTGCCGTACGCGTTCCAGAAAGCTTTCTATGAAATGCGCTCCGGCCGCCCTGGCCCGGTGCTGATCGACCTGCCGTTCGATGTGCAGATGGCCGAGATCGAATTCGACATCGACGCCTACCAGCCGCTGCCACTGGCCAAGCCACTGGCCACGCGCATCCAGGTCGAAAAGGCCCTGGCCCTGCTGGATCAGGCGGAACGCCCGTTGCTGGTGAGCGGCGGCGGCGTGATCAACGCCGATGCCAGCGAGCTGCTGGTGGAGTTCGCCGAACTGACCGGCATCCCGGTGATCCCGACGCTGATGGGCTGGGGCACCATTCCCGACGATCACCCCCAGATGGTCGGCATGGTCGGCCTGCAGACGTCGCACCGCTACGGCAACGCAACGCTGCTCAAGTCCGACGTGGTGCTGGGGATCGGTAACCGTTGGGCCAACCGCCACACCGGTTCAGTGGAGGTATACACCGAAGGGCGTAAATTCATTCACGTCGACATCGAACCAACCCAGATTGGTCGCGTATTCACCCCGGACCTGGGCATCGTGTCCGACGCCGGCTCCGCGCTGACGATGTTCATTAAAGTGGCCCGCGAGTGGAAAGCCGCCGGCAAGCTCAAGGACCGCAGTGCCTGGCTGCATGACTGCCAGCAGCGCAAGGCGACCCTGCAGCGCAAGACCCACTTCGACAACGTGCCGGTCAAGCCGCAACGGGTGTACGAAGAGATGAACCAGGTGTTCGGCAAAGACACCTGCTACGTCAGCACCATCGGCCTGTCGCAGATTGCCGGCGCGCAGTTCCTGCATGTGTACAAGCCCCGCCACTGGATCAACTGCGGCCAGGCCGGCCCGTTGGGCTGGACCATTCCGGCGGCGCTGGGCGTGGTCAAGGCCGACCCGAGCCGCAAGGTGGTGGCGCTGTCCGGCGACTATGACTTCCAGTTCATGATCGAAGAGCTGGCGGTGGGCGCACAGTTCAAGCTGCCGTACATCCATGTAGTGGTGAACAACTCCTACCTGGGGCTGATCCGCCAGGCCCAGCGCGGGTTTGAAATGGACTACTGCGTGCAGTTGTCTTTCGACAACCTCAACGCTCCCGAGCTGAACGGCTATGGCGTCGACCACGTCGCAGTTGCCGAAGGCCTGGGTTGCAAGGCCCTGCGCGTGTTCGAACCGGGACAGATCGCGCCGGCGTTGCGCAAGGCCGAACAAATGATCGAGGAGTTCAAGGTACCGGTGATCGTCGAGATCATTCTGGAGCGCGTGACCAATATTTCCATGGGCACCGAAATCAACGCCGTCAACGAATTCGAAGACCTGGCCCTGGTCGGCAACGATGCACCGACTGCCATTTCCCTGCTCGATTAAGGAGAACCCTATGCCGCGCTTTGCCGCCAACCTGTCCATGCTGTTTACCGAGCAGGACTTTCTCGCTCGCTTCAAGGCCGCTGCCGATGCCGGTTTCCAGGGTGTCGAGTACCTGTTCCCCTACGAATTCAGCTCGGCTGACATCAAGGCCCAGCTCGACGCCCACGGCCTGACCCAGGTGCTGTTCAACCTGCCGGCCGGTGACTGGGCCAAGGGCGAACGCGGCCTGGCGTGCCACCCGGACCGGGTCGAGGAATTCCGTGCTGGGGTCACGCTGGCCATCGCCTACGCCCAGGTGCTGGGCAATACCCAGATCAACTGCCTGGCGGGGATTCGGCCCCAGGGTGTGGATGATGAAACCGTGGAAAAGACCTTTGTCGCCAACCTCAAGTACGCCGCCGACAAGCTGCAGGCGGCGGGCATCAAGCTGGTGATGGAAGCGATCAACACCCGCGACATTCCGGGTTTCTACCTCAACAACACTGCACAGGCCCTGTCGATTCGCGAACAGGTGGGCAGTGACAACCTGTTCCTGCAGTACGACATCTACCACATGCAAATCATGGAAGGCGACCTGGCCCGGACCATGGCGGCGCACCTGGAGGAGATCAATCACATCCAGCTGGCGGACAACCCTGGGCGCAATGAGCCGGGAACCGGGGAGATCAACTACCGCTTCCTGTTCGAACATCTGGACCGCATCGGGTACGCGGGTTGGGTCGGCTGTGAATACAAGCCGCTGACCACCACCGAAGCGGGTTTGGGCTGGCTTAAAGCCCACAACGCCATCTAACCGACACCACACAAAACCCTGTGGGAGGGGGTTTGCTGTGGTGAGGGGGGCTTTACCACTGACCCCATGGGGCTGCTACGCAGCCAGCGCGGGACAAGCCCGCTCACCACAACAAGCCCGCTCACCACAGCAAGCCCAGCGCCCACAGAGAATAAAAAGAGGATTTCATCATGGCTAAAATCGGATTTATCGGCACCGGCATCATGGGCCAGCCCATGGCCACGAACCTGCAGAAAGCCGGTCATCAACTGTTTCTTTCCGAACACCACGGCAAGGCGCCGGCCGAGCTGATCAGCGCCGGCGCCGTGGCCCTGGCCACCCCGCAGCAAGTGGCCCAGGAAGCCGAGTTCATTATCGTCATGGTCCCCGACACGCCGCAGGTCGACGACGTGCTGTTCCGTGCCGACGGTGTGGCGGCGGGCCTGTCGCCGAACAAGGTGGTGATCGACATGAGTTCGATCTCTCCCACGGCCACCAAGGCGTTTGCGGCGAAGATCAACGAGCACGGCGCGCAGTACCTCGACGCCCCGGTGTCCGGCGGTGAAGTCGGCGCCAAGGCCGGGACCTTGAGCATCATGGTCGGTGGCGAACCACAGGCCTTCGAACGCGCCCTGCCGCTGTTCCAGAGCATGGGCAAGAACATCACCCTGGTGGGCGGCAATGGCGATGGCCAGACCGCCAAAGTGGCCAACCAGATCATCGTCGCGCTGAATATCCAGGCGGTGGCCGAAGCGCTGCTGTTCGCCGCCAGGAACGGCGCCGACCCGGCCAAGGTGCGTGAAGCGCTGATGGGCGGCTTTGCCTCGTCGAAGATCCTCGAAGTGCATGGCGAACGCATGATCAAGGGCACCTTCGATCCGGGTTTCCGCATCAACCTGCACCAGAAGGACCTGAACCTGGCCCTGGCCGGTGCCAGGGAACTGGGGATCAACCTGCCGAACACCGCCGGCACCCAGCAGGTGTTCAGCACCTGCGCGGCGCTTGGTGGCGGGAATTGGGACCACTCGGCGCTGATCAAGGGATTGGAGCATATGGCGAACTTCTCGATTCGCGATAAGTAACCCCCCTTTGAAAGGGCTGCACCTCTAATAACAAAAATCCCCCGGGAGCCCGCTTATGTCGGTCGATCCGCAACACCTGCTTCGCGAGCTGTTTGCCACAGCCATCGACGCCGCCCACCCCCGGCACGTCCTCGAACCCTGCCTGCCCGCCGACCGCAGCGGCCGCGTGATCGTGATCGGCGCCGGCAAGGCGGCCGCCGCCATGGCGCTGGTCGTCGAGAATTGCTGGCAAGGCGAAGTCTCGGGCCTGGTGGTCACCCGCTACGGCCACGGCGCCCCTTGCCAGAAAATCGAAGTGGTCGAAGCCGCCCACCCGGTGCCCGATGCCGCCGGCCTTGCGGTGGCCAAGCGCGTGCTGGAATTGATCAGCAACCTGGGCGAAGACGACCGGGTGATCTTCCTGCTCTCCGGCGGCGGCTCGGCACTCCTGGCACTGCCTGCCGAAGGCATCAGCCTGGCCGACAAGCAGGCCATCAACAAAGCCCTGCTCAAATCCGGCGCCACCATTGGCGAGATGAATTGCGTACGCAAGCACCTCTCGGCAATCAAGGGCGGTCGGCTGGCAAAGGCGGCCTGGCCGGCCACGGTCTACACCTACGCGATTTCCGATGTGCCGGGCGACCAGGCCACGGTCATCGCCTCCGGCCCCACGGTCGGCGACCCCAGCACCTCGCAACAGGCCCTGGCGATCCTCAAGCGCTATGGCATCGACGCACCGGCCGCCGTGCGCAGCTGGTTGCAGAATCCAGCCTCGGAAACCGTCAAGCCCGGCGACCCGGTACTCGTCCGCAGCCACTTCCAACTGATCGCGCGCCCGCAACAATCCCTGGAAGCGGTGGCGGTGAAAGCGCGCCAGGCCGGTTTCAGCCCACTGATCCTCGGCGACCTGGAAGGCGAAGCGCGGGACGTGGCCAAAGTGCACGCCGGCATCGCGCGGCAAATCGTGCAGCACGGCCAGCCGCTGGCGGCGCCGTGCGTGATCCTCTCGGGCGGTGAAACCACCGTCACCGTACGCGGCAACGGCCGTGGCGGGCGCAACGCCGAATTCCTGTTGAGCCTGACCGACAGCCTCAAAGGCCTGCCGGGCGTGTACGCCCTGGCCGGCGACACCGACGGCATCGACGGCTCGGAAGACAACGCCGGCGCAATCATGACCCCGTGCAGCTATGCGCGCGCCGAAGCTCTGGGCCTGTCGGCCAGCGACGAGCTGGATAACAACAACGGTTATGGCTACTTCGCCGCCCTCGACGGCTTGATCGTTACCGAGCCGACCCGCACCAATGTCAATGACGTGCGCGCCATCCTGATCCTTGAGACTGCCCGCCATGACGCCTGACAAGAAGGTCAAGATCCTCGCCACCCTGGGCCCGGCCACCGACGGTATAGATGACATCCGCGAGCTGGTGCAAGCCGGGGTGAATATCTTCCGCCTCAACTTCAGCCACGGTGAGCATGCCGATCACGCCCGGCGTTACCACTGGATTCGCCAGGTGGATGAAGTGTGTTCCACGGCGCTGGAGATTGCCCAGGCCCAGGGCATGGCGCAGCGCGGGCAGACGGGGTCGACCAACTCCTTGCGTATAGAGACGCTGATCTAGCGCCTGTAGAGGCCCCATCGGGGTGTAGCCCCCTCCCACATTGGACGGCATTCACACATTTAACTATGTGAACCCAATCAAGTGTGGAAGAGGGCTTGCCCCCCGATGGGCCCAACTCGGTCCCACTGACTCACTAAAAATGCACACCCCAACCTGCCCCGACTGGGCCGAAGCCCTGCTCAACGGCTTCAGCCAGATCTTCCTGCAACGCCATCCGTTGTGCGGCCTGCTGTGCCTGTTGGCGATCCTGATCGGCGCCCCGGCCTTGCTCGGCGGTGCGCTGCTGGGTGGGGTCGCCGGGTTGCTCACGGCCCAGCGTCGCGACTATCCCAAGGCCGAGCGCCAGGCTGGACTCTATAGCTACAACGGCGTGCTGCTTGGTTTGCTGATCAGCCAGCATTTCGCTTGGTCAGCCTTGTTGCCACCGCTGATCCTCGCGTGCGGCGGCTTGAGCGCGATCCTCACGCGGCAGTGGCTGAAACACGCCAGTCGGCCGCACGACCTGCCCGCCTACACCGCGCCCTTTGTCGGCCTGGGCTGGCTGCTGCTGGGCAGCGTCCCACACGGTGCCTTCGCCCTCGGCGAGCCCGATACCCTGGCGGTGCTCGGCGCGCCGTTCACCGGCCTCGCGCAAATCATGCTGCTGGACCAGCCGCTGGCGGGCGCGCTGATTGCCCTCGGCCTGTGGCTGGCGAACCGGCGTGCCGCTGTCTGGGCCGTGATCGGCGCCAGCAGCGGCGTAATGATCGCCTTGCTGCTGGACGACACCAGCGCCGCCCTCCTCGGCCTGCACAGCTACAACCCGGCTCTCGCGGCCCTGGCGCTGAGCCAGGCACGGCGCCAACCCTGGCTGCCGCTGCTCGGCATCCTGCTGGCGATCCTTCTCACACCGGGCTTTGCTGCCCTGCATCTGCCGGCACTCACCGCGCCGTTTGTCCTTGCCTGCTGGCTGGTACTCGCCGGCGCCCGAATACTCAGGAAACCCCGCATGGACAGCCCCTTCGAATCCCCCTAGGCTTGCTCGATATTCGATTCAGGCGGGCTTTATGGACAGCAACAACGACTGGCGTCAGCGGCTCTACGTCATGGTTTTTCAAAGCGACACCGTCGCCGGGCGGCGCTTTGACGGCATCCTGCTGTTGATCATCCTCGCCAGCCTGGTGATCGTGATGCTCGACAGCATCGACCAGGTCCACCAGAACTACGCCGATGTGCTGGCCTACATTGAATGGGGCTTCACCCTGATCTTCCTGATCGAGTACGGGTTGCGCCTGTACTGCTCGCCCAAGCCGTTGCGCTACGCCTTCAGCTTTTACGGGCTGGTGGATCTGCTCGCCATCGTGCCCGGCATCCTTGCGCTGTACTACAGCGACGCGCAGTACCTGCTGATCATCCGCATCATCCGGATGCTGCGGATTTTCCGCGTGCTCAAGCTCAGCCCGTACCTCAAGCAGGCCAACTACCTGATGGCGGCGCTGCGCGGCAGCAAGCAGAAGATCGTGGTGTTCCTGGTGAGCGTGTGCACCCTGGTCACGGTGTTCGGTACCTTGATGTATGTGATCGAAGGCCCGGAGCACGGCTTCACCAGTATCCCCAAGGGCATCTATTGGGCGATCGTGACGCTGACCACCGTGGGCTTTGGCGATATCGTGCCCAAGACGCCGTTGGGCCAGGTGATTTCGTCGCTGGTGATGATCACCGGTTACTCGATCATCGCCGTGCCCACGGGGATTTTTACTGCCGAGCTGGCCAGTGCCATGCGCGGTGAGCAACTGCAACACGACTGCCCGGTCTGCAGGAAAAACAGCCACGAGCCCAACGCGGCGTTCTGTTCGCGCTGCGGCAGCAATCTTTTTAAGAAAGTGGAATAAGCAAAGTTCTTTTTAATCTTTAAGCGACTAAGTGCCCCCGGCTATAGTCGCTGGCAATGTGCCTCCCCTCTTCTCCCGAACAACAAGGAATGAGCAGTGAAAAAACTCGTAAGCGCCTCTCTCCTGGCCGCCGGCCTTGCCCTGGCGGGCGCCGTCCAGGCCGCCCCGGTCACTCTGCTCAACGTCTCCTACGACGTGATGCGCGATTTCTACAAGGACTACAACGCCGCCTTCCAGAAGCACTGGGAAGCCGAGCACCCGAACGACAAGCTGACCCTGCAGATGTCCTTCGGCGGTTCCAGCAAACAAGCGCGCTCGGTGATCGACGGCCTGCCAGCTGACGTGATTACCATGAACATGGCCACCGACATCAACGCCCTGGTCGACAACGGCAAACTGGTGCCGGACGACTGGGTCACCCGCCTGCCGAACAACAGCGCGCCGTTTACCTCGGCCACCGTGTTCATCGTGCGCAAGGGCAACCCGAAAGCCCTGAAAGACTGGCCTGACCTGTTGAAAGATGGCGTGCAGGTGATCGTGCCCAACCCGAAAACCTCGGGTAACGGCCGCTACACCTACCTGTCGGCCTGGGGTTATGTGCTCAAGAACGGCGGCGATGAAGACAAGGCCAAGGCCTTTGTCGGCAAGCTGTTCAAACAGGCGCCCGTGCTGGACACCGGTGGCCGCGCCGCCACCACCACGTTCATGACCAACCAGATCGGCGACGTGCTGGTGACCTTCGAGAACGAAGCGGAAATGATCGCGCGTGAATTCGGCCGTGACCAGTTCGAAGTGATCTACCCAAGCGTCTCCGCCGAAGCCGAGCCGCCGGTGTCGGTGGTGGATAAAGTGGTCGAGAAGAAAGGCACCCGCGTGGCGGCTGAAGACTACCTGAAGTACCTGTGGTCGCCGCAAGGCCAGGAAATCGCCGCCAACAACTACCTGCGCCCGCGTGACCCGAAGGTGCTGGCCAAGTACACCGACCGCTTCCCGAAAGTCGACTTCCTGTCGGTGGAGAAGACCTTTGGTGACTGGCGCACCGTGCAGAAAACCCACTTCAATGATGGTGGGGTTTTCGACCAGATCTACTCCGGTCAGTAACTGACAAATGTGGGAGGAGGCTCGCCCCTCCCACATTTAGATCTGGGTTTTGCAGCTACATCGGCGGTGTCACGCCATCCTTGCCGGCTGAGATGGCTTGGGCCGTGATTTTCCCATCCGCCCCCTGCGCGGCAAACAACACCACCTTCACCCCCGGCTTGAGCAAGCTGCGGTCCCCCGGTTCCAGGTTGACGATCGGCACATCCTCCGGCACCACGATCTTCTGTTCGCCGCCTTTGTATTTCACGGTCAACGTCCGCCCTTTGCTGACCACCAGGTCGCCGACGGTGCCGTTGGTCATGCTGCTGCCTTCCTTCAGGTCAAACGCCCGATGCCCGTCCCCCGTGCCAGCCATGGCTGGCGGGAACACATGCACTTCCAGCGCCGTGAGAGTACCGTCGGCGTTGGGCATGGCGGCCGAGCCGATGTAGCTGCCGGGTTTTATTTCGTCGATCTTGGCCAGGGTAACGGCGCGCACCTGGGTATCCTTGGTCAGGTGCACGGTGACGTCTTCACCGCTGTTGACCTTGACCTGCATCGCATCCCCGTCCATCGCGGTGATTGCCCCGCGTACGCCTACGCGCGGGGCATCGGCGGCATTGGCCAGGCCCAGGGCCATTGCAGCAGCGAGGCTTGAAGCCAGGAGTATCTTGTTGAACGTGATTTTCATGGCGCTGGATTTCCTGTTTCAGCAGTTGTTTCTGAATGTATCATCACCCGGCATAAGTGATATCACCACAAACGGCCTACTCGCCGTTGAGCCTTGTCTTTACTCTCGCTCGCCATCTACCTTCGCTTTTATGAGAACACCATGAATGCTACCCCACACGCTACGAGCACCATGACCCGCGCAATGGTGATGCTGTTTGCGTTTTGCTGCGGCGCCATCGTCGCCAACATCTACTACGCCCAGCCGATCATCGAACTGATCGCCCCCGACATCGGCCTCACCCCCGCGATGGCCAGCCTGATTGTGTCCCTGACGCAGATCGGCTATGCCCTCGGCCTGTTTTTCCTGGTCCCCCTGGGCGACCTGCTGGAAAACCGCAAGCTGATGATCATGACGACCGTGGTGGCGATTGCCAGCCTGTTGGGCGCGGCCTTTACCGAACAACCGAACCTGTTCCTGCTGGTGTCGTTGCTGATCGGCTTCAGTTCGGTGTCGGTACAGATCCTGATCCCCCTGGCCGCACACCTGGCGCCTGCCGAGTCTCGGGGCCGGGTGGTCGGCAGCATCATGGGTGGCCTGCTGCTGGGCATCCTGCTGGCGCGGCCAGTGTCCAGCGTCGTGGCTGACCATTTTGGCTGGCGCGCGATGTTCATGGCCGCCGCCGCGTTAATGGCGTTTATCAGCGTGGTGCTGATGCTGACCATCCCCAAGCGCCAGCCTGACCACAGCGCCAGCTACGGCCAATTGCTACGTTCTTTGGGCACCCTGCTGCGTGAACAACCGCTGCTGCGCCAACGCGCGTTTTACCAAGGTTGCATGTTCGCCACGTTCAGCTTGTTCTGGACCGCCGCCCCGCTGGAGCTGGTGCGCAACCACGGCCTGAGCCAGACCCAGATCGCGATCTTCGCCCTGGTCGGTGCCATCGGCGCCATTGCCGCCCCCATCGCCGGGCGCCTGGCCGATGCCGGCCACACCCACCGCGCGTCGCTGCTGGCCATGGTCTTTGCGGTGTTGAGCTTCCTGCCGGCCTTTGTGCACCCACTGTACAGCGTGATCGGCCTGGCGGTGACCGGCGTGGTCCTGGACTTCTGCGTGCAGATGAACATGGTCCTCGGCCAACGCGCCATCTATGCACTCGACGCCAACAGCCGCAGCCGCTTGAACGCGCTGTACATGACCAGCATCTTCATCGGCGGCGCCTTCGGCTCGGCGATTGCCAGCAGCGTGTACGAACACGGCGGCTGGCTGGGTGTGATGCTGGTGGGCAGCGCGTTCCCGCTGGTGGCGTTGCTACGGTTCCTCAGTGCGTCGCGGCAAACGGCTGTCGCCACCGCCTAGGAACGCACCAACTTCTCCAAAGCCGCATCCGCCAGAAATGACGAGCGGCTTTTGACCTTGTGCTCGCGCACATACCGGTCGATTCGCTGGATGACATAGCCGGGCAAGGTCACATTGACCTTCTCGGTCTTGCCCAGATACGGCGAGATGTCCAGTTCCAGCATGCCCCAGCCCATCCCGGCGTAATCTTCGTGGGTGTGATGATCGGCCACCGACGTTGGCATCGGAATCACCCCGCCCTCTGCGGCGATCTCCTGCAGCAGGATGTGCGCGACTTCTACCGCGGCGTTGTAGGCCTCTTCGAAACTGTCCCCGGCGGTGACTGCGCCTGGAATATCGGGGATCTGGATTCCGGTGGCGGTGAAGTCATCGCCCCATTCGATACAGATTGGGTATTGCATGAATGCTCTCCTTAAAACTGAAACAGCCCGGCACGTTTCCTGATACTTCTGATGGTGCCCAGCGGCAGATCCTTCTTCGGATGCGGCACCGGGATCGTGTACGGGTTATAGCGGTGGGTAAAAATATGATGACTGCCCGTGACCCGATCAAGCACCCAACCCGCCTCTTGCAGCTCCTTGATCAATAGCCTGCTTTGCACACCAGCCTCCTTGGCTCGGCCTAAATAAAAGTAACCCTAGAGTTATCTTTACTCAAGCACAAAATAGGTCAGGCTGACTGATGGTTGTTTTGCGCGATGTTGAAAACCGCCAACCGAGTGACATGCCATGGGCATTCCCCACAGGCTTGTCTGTGCGTTGCAAGGGCCAAGGCGCTGGCGTTTGCCGACCATGGCAGGCGCTGATCAAGGCTTGAGCCTGTCAGCGCCTCGTCATGGCAGTGTTATCTGCGGGCATCCGACGGCTGGACGATGTTTTGTATCCACTGCAACAAGGCTGAGAACGCCTTGATCATTACCTCGCGTAACGCTGCAAGCGGGTCCGTGCTGCTATCCGGCGGCGGCGCAGGGGCCGGTGTGGGGACAACCTTCGGTGCGGGTTTAACCTCCGGCTTTTGCCCCTGCCACTGCACATCGCCGGGTTTGATCTGGCCAATGCTCTTGACCACCAGGTCGGCGCTGCCGCTCCCCTTCAGATCTATCTCCAGGCTTGAACGCCCGGTGGCCGCGTCGTGCCTGAGCAATGCCTCGCCGGCGCGACCAGAGAATCGATCAGTGAACGTCAGGGCACCGACGCGCGCCTCTTTCAATGCACCCGAGACGTCAATCTTGTCCGTCCCGCTGGTAAAGTCCTCGATCAGATCAGGATGCTGTGGTGTGGAGTCGCTGGCCTTGTCGTAGTCAAAAATATCCGCCCCGCCGCCGCCCCGCAGCCTGTCTGCACCCAAGCCGCCCTTGAGCCGATTGTCCGCCTCATTCCCCGTCAAGACATCACGTCCGGCCCCACCGATGGCGTTTTCAACCACGCAGCCCTTGGCGATGGAAACATTGCCCTTCAAGCCGCCCACATCGGAAAACGACTCGGCGTTCAAATTGATGTTCTGGTTCTGGGAAAACCCGGAACAATCCAGGGTGTCGTTACCGCCCCCATCCCATATGCAAAAGATAGCTTTATCCCTGGCACTGGTGAGGGTCATGGCGTCGCGGCCGGTATTGGAATTGAAACCGTAGGTGGTGTCGGTGTTGCGGGTTTTGTGATTGGCCCCATAGAGCCGCTGAACGGCTGCGATGTCATCCATCATCGGGGCAGAGGGATTCGAATACCGAAAATCATGGCCGGCCTGGTTCGTCTCCGACCAGTAGCTCATCACACTGCGTGCCTTTGTATCGCCGGCATACCTGGCACCATTGTTGTAATCAGCACCGCCGCCATTGTAGTCACCCGGATGCTGCAGGCCGATGGCGTGGCCGATTTCATGCACGGTAGTGACTGAAAAGTGACTGCCCTGCGCCGGCGAACTACTTTCTCGCAGTGTGCCGACCGTGGCCGTGGTGGTGGTAATGCCGCGCGAGGGTGAGCTGGCGACGCCACGGTCACCGCGCGGGTTGTTTTTGATGTGGACCGTGCCGTCGGCGCCGGCTGCCCGTTCCTTGAAACTGATGTTGGCCACGTCCTCCCAATATTGCACCGCCTGGCGCACTCGGCGTTGCTGCGCGACGCTGAACGTCGGGTCTACCGTATAGGAGAGGTCGATCCGCTTGTCGCCATTACGGTCGTGGAAATGCAGATTATTGCGGGTGATGTACTTTCCGGCCTGTTCCGTCGTGAAGGTTGGTTTGCGACCGGCGCCCACACCATAGGGGCCAGGATCGGAAGGCGGCAGGTTTTCAAGTGAGAAGTTGAGCCGAGAACGTTCAGAGCAAATCATGGGCAGTGCGCTCCCTATAGTAAGTTAATGAGTCGAGTCAATCAGAATCGACGCAATAAACTCCCATGCAGAAAACGCTCAGGACAGCGCTGATTTAGTTCGTACTGAAACACACTAAGGCGGCGCAACATGCGCTAAGACAGGCACTAAACCACTTGCAATTTAAACAACTGAACACACACTTTCGCGCAAAAAAACTTATTGGATTTTCAGGAAAAAAACATAATCCTACAAAACCGTGCTGATTTGACTACACCAAATCCGGCCTCACCCAGATACATGCACTTAAGGTTTTCCGCCGAATTCGCTGCATGTCAGGATCTCGCCGCTTGACATGCCCCGCACGTCACCGGTGCAGGCAGGGTCAGGCCCATACGCAATGCCCCTGGTTCAGGCAACACAGCAGGCGCTCGACCGTGTGTTCCAGTGGCCCGGAGTTATCCAGCACAAACAACCCCGAGCCATTGCCGGCGATCAGTTCGGCGGTGAACCGTGCATTGCGCGCCAGACGCTCCTCGATATCCGCCTGGGCCTCACGCCCCCGCGCCACCAGGCGCTGGCGCAATACGGCTTGATCCACCGCCAGCAACAGCACCCACACATCCGGGTAGCGCTCGCGGGTCTGCGCCAGGTGCGCGCGAGAACCATTGACCAGCACGTCCTCCCCCGCTGCCAGCCATTCGTCGATGACCTTGGGGATGCCGTAGGACAACCCGTTGGCGTGCCAGCTGAGGGCAAACGCACCCTCGGCCTGCATCACGGCGAATTGCTCCGGGCTGACGCCCTGGGCCGCCTCGCCCACCGCTTCCGCCGAGCGCGTGATCACGCGGCGCACAATCCGGCAACCGCGCTCGGCCAACCGCGGGCGTGCAGCCTCCAGCAGGCTGTCCTTGCCCGAACCCGATGGCCCGATGAGATAGATCAACCTGCCCGCCATCAAAACATCCTCTTCGCTTGTTGCCAGATTGGTTGCACCACGGGTAGCCCTGCGCGACTCCTGGCTTGGACCTGGTCGGCGCGCAGGCCAATGGCGATTTTCCCCGCACTGGAAAGTATATCCAGCAATCCCTCGGCAGCGACCACGTTACTGAAGTGCGCGCCGCCTCAATATTTGCTGGGCGTAGTGCTTGCTCAACCCTGATGGGTTGGTGAGTTTTTTGAAAGTCGCCTGTGGCGGTGATTCAGTCCGTTTCAAAGGGCGAGACAGCCGGAAGTATCTTCAATTCAAAATCTTCCAGAGCCAACATCGCCCCATTTGAAGATGATTCAAGCCGCAAGCAGGTGCTAGCGGTGGTACGGATGGTTGAGATTGTGCAGTTGTTAGGGGGTGCGGCACTGGAGCGGGAGTGTACTGTGGCTTGATGGCCGAGGAGATCTCCTGTGGGAGGGGGCCCCCGATAGCGGGAGGTCAGTCAGGCATTAATCAACTGAAAGACCGCTATCGGCGGCAAGCCCCCCTCCCACATTTGCCCTCCAGTGTCTGGAAGAATGGGTTTCACAGGCATGAAGAAGGCGACTCGAAGGTCGCCTTTCGTCATTGCGCGTACTGCTTGCTCAATCCCGGCGGCACGCCTTGCACGTCGGTGTCTTCCCAGGGTCCGTTGGGGCTGATGGAGCGGCTCCAGCCGTTGCTCCAGCGGTAGTAGGTGCGCTGGCGGTAGAAGGTGTCGGGCTGGTCGTCGAGCACGTACACCTGCATCTTGCCGTCCCAGTGGCTGGCGGCGCCCGGTGGTGGGGCGAAGGTCGGCGATTTGGTCGGCAGTGGCTTCGGCGGCGGGGTAACCGGGCCCGAGGGCTTGGTGCTCGGCTGGGTCGAAGGGCCTGACGATGGGATAGTCGGGCCGGTCGGCGCAGGCGGTGGGCGGTGGACCGCACAGGCGCTCAGGCCCACTACCAGGCTGAGCAGGGTGATGCGTGCAAATGCGGTCATAGGCGTTTCCTCGAATTACTTGTCCGGACTGTCGATGGTCAGCTGCTGCAGTGCAGTGGTGGTGCTGGCCAAGGGTTGGCTGCGGCCGATCCACTCGCCAGTGGTCGGTTGACCGGCCCGGGATATGCGCGCAACCAGTTGGACTTCAGGGAAGTTGGACAGTTTCAACTGCGGCATCATCGCGTCGGCATCGCCGAGGTCGACGGTGACGGGCAACTCGGCAACGGTGACGCGCTTGGCCGCCAAGGGTGCCGGCGGGCCGCTGACGGCGCGGGCGAAGATAAATACGCTGTCGGTAGGCAGGGATTTGGCCTTCACATCCGCGGACAAATCCACACGCACTTTAAGAACCGCTCCAGGCGCCGGGGCGACGGTGCCGCCGCTCTCTTTCAACTTCTCGGCTGCGCGGTCGATGCCACCTTGCAACGCGACACGGGAACTGTCTTGCGGCGGCAACTGGGCCAGCAGACGCTTCCAGTAGTCGATTGCCTCTTGATAACGCTGGCCTTCGAACGCGGCGATACCGAGCAGGCCGAGGCTGGTGACTTCCTTCGGGTCAAGCTTCAAGGCTTCGTCGGTCAGCGCCTGGACCTTGGGCGACCACTGTTTGTTGTCGGCAAAGTACTGCGCCTGGGCCCACTGGCCGAGCAGTTCCGGCTGGCGCCCGGCCAGCGCCACGGTACGCTCGAAGACCTTGGCGGCATCGGCGGAACGATCCTGGGCCATATAGGCGCGACCGAGGAAGTACAGGCCTTCCGCCGAGTCCGGTTGGGCGGCGGCGGCGCGTTCCAGGCGCTGGGTCATGTCTTCCATGGACACCGGCGGTTGGGAAAACTCGCGGGTCAGTTCAACCTTGTCGCTGGCACCGAAATGCATATACAGGCCAAGGCCGAGCACCGGCACAAGGATGGCGGCGAGCAACGGCAGCGGCTTGCCCAGGCGCGATTCGCGGGGCTTTTCCACGCCTTCGGTGTCGGCCAGCAGCTCGCGGGCGGCTTCGGCGCGGCCGCTGTCGAGCTGCGCGGCGTCGAGCACACCTTCGTCCTGCTGCACTTGCAGCTCGGCCACACGTTCTTGGTAAAGCGCCACGTTCAGCGCGGTGCGGTCCTCTTCACGCTGGGCGCGGCGGCCACGCAACACAGGGATCAACAGGAAACTCAGGGCAATCAGAAGCAGCAAGCCGGCTGCGAGCCAGAAATCAATCATCAGTCTTGGTGTCCAGCAATTGGTCGAGGCGTTTACGCTCTTCGGGGGATAGCGCGTCGGAACCATCGGTAGGCGCGGCGCGGCGACGGCGGACGATCACGGCCATCACCACCACGCCGGCCAGCAGCAGCCCGGCGGGGCCGAACCAGAGCAACGCGGTCTTGCCGGTGAGGGCCGGTTTGTAGCGCACGAAATCACCGTAGCGGTCGACCATGAAGTCGATGATCTGCTGGTTGTCCTTGCCCTCCCCCAGCATGCGGAAGATTTCCTTGCGCAGGTCGGCGGCGATGGGCGCGTTGGAGTCGGCGATGTCCTGGTTCTGGCACTTGGGGCAGCGCAGCTCCTTGGTCAGTTCGCGGAAACGCTCGCGGTCACTGTCCTTGGCGAATTCGTAAGTGTCGATGGCAGCGTGGGCCACCCCGGCCAAGCCCAGCGCCAGCACGGCAGCGGCTAACAGGCGCTTCATGGCTTGGCCTCGTCGACCAGCGCCTGATACTTGGCGGCCAGTTGCTCGCGCCACACCACTTCGTCGATCACGCCGACGTATTTGTCGCGGATCACACCCTTGGCATCGATAAAGAAGGTTTCCGGGGCGCCATACACGCCGAGGTTCAAACCGAGGTTGCCGTCCTCATCACGGATATCCAGCTGGTAGGGATTGTGGAATTCCGCCAGCCACTTCAAGGCCGCCGCGTTGTCGTCCTTGTAGTTGATGCCGTAGATCACCACGCCCTTCTCGGCCAGCTTGTTCAGCACCGGGTGCTCGACGCGGCAGGAGATGCACCAGGTGCCCCACACGTTGACCAGCGCCGGTTTGCCGAGCAGGTCGGCCTGGGTCAGGGTCTTGTCACCCTGCACGGTCGGCAGGCTGAACGCGGGGAACGGCTTGCCGATCATCGCCGAGGGCAGCTCGGCCGGGTCCAGGTACAAGCCGCGATACAGGAATACCGCCACTACCAGAAACAGGGCCAGCGGCACGACCATCAACCAACGCTTCATACCGCCGCTCCTTGCAGGCCCAGCGCTTCGCGCACCCGGCTCTTGACCTTGACCCGATACCGGCGATCCAGCGCCGCGAGCAAACCACCAAAGCCGGTGAGCAAGCCGCCGAACCAGATCCAGCGCACGAACGGTTTCACATGCACGCGCACGGCCCAGGCGCCATCGCCCAAGGGTTCACCCAGGGCCACGTAGAGGTCACGGGTGAAACCGGCGTCGATACCGGCTTCGGTCATCATCGAACTCTGCACGGTGTACAGGCGTTTTTCCGGGTGCAGCACGGCGATCTCTTTACCGTTACGCACTACGCGCACGGTGCCTTTGTCTGACGTGAAGTTCGGCCCTTCGAAGTGCTTGGCGCCTTCGAAGATGAACTGGTAACCGGCCAGGTCCATGGACTCGCCCGGCGCCAGGCGCAGGTCGCGCTCGGCGCTGTTCTGGCTGGAGAGCACCACGCCGAGGGCGCACACGGCGATGCCGATGTGGGCGATCTGCATGCCCCAGTAGCTGCGGGTGAGGGTCGGCAGGCCTTTGACCAGGCCTTTGTGGCGGGTCTTGTCGACGATGTCACGCACACCGGCCAGCAGTACCCAGGCGGCGAGCAGGAAGGTGGCGAGCACCGCCCAGTTGAAGTCGCCATAGGCGATACCGGCGACCACGGCCAGGGCCACGCTGCCGAGCAGCACCGGCATCAACATGCCGGCCAGCCATTTGACCGGGGTGTCCTTCCAGCGCACCAGCACACCGACCGCCATCACCCCCATCAACAGGCCCATCAACGGAATAAACAACGCGTTGAAGTACGGCGGGCCGACGGACAGCTTGGCGCCGCTCAGGGCATCCAGCACCAAGGGGTACAAGGTGCCGAGCAGGATCATCGACGCGGCCACCACCAGCACCAGGTTATTGCCCAGCAGCAGGGTTTCCCGCGACCACAGGTTGAAGCCGACCTGGCTCTTGACCACCGGTGCGCGCAGGGCGAACAGGGTGAGGGAGCCGCCGACCACAAACAGCAGGAAGATCAGGATGAACACACCGCGCTCCGGGTCGGAGGCAAACGCATGCACCGAGGTCAACACGCCCGAACGCACGAGGAAGGTGCCGAGCAGGCTGAGGGAAAATGCCGCGATGGCCAGCAACACGGTCCAGCTCTTGAACACGCCGCGTTTTTCGGTGACGGCCAACGAGTGAATGAGTGCAGTGCCGACCAGCCATGGCATGAAGGACGCGTTTTCCACCGGATCCCAGAACCACCAGCCGCCCCAGCCGAGTTCGTAGTAGGCCCACCACGAACCAAGGGTGATGCCGATGCCGAGGAACGCCCAGGCGACGATGGTCCACGGCCGCGACCAGCGCGCCCAGGCCGCATCAAGGCGCCCGCCGAGCAAGGCGGCGATAGCGAAGGCAAAGGCCACGGAAAAACCCACGTAGCCCATGTAGAGCATCGGCGGGTGCACGATCAGGCCGATGTCCTGCAGCAGCGGGTTGAGGTCGTGACCGTCCGCCGGGATCTGCGGCAGGATGCGGGTGAACGGGTTGGAGGTCATGATCAGGAACAGCAGGAAGCCGATGCTGATCATGCCCATCACCGCCAGCACCCGTGCGAGCATGACTTGCGGCAACTGGCGCGAGAACACCGACACCGCGAAGGTCCAGCCGCCGAGGATCAACGCCCACAGCAGCAGCGAGCCTTCGTGGGCGCCCCACACCGCGCTGAACTTGTAGTACCAGGGCAAGGCGCTGTTGGAGTTATTCGCTACATAGGCGACGGAAAAGTCGTCGGTCATAAAGGCGTAGGTCAGGCAGCCGAACGCGAACACCAGGAACGCACACTGGCCCCAGGCCGCCGGCTGCGCCAGGCTCATCCACAGGCGGTCACCGCGCCAGGCACCGAGCAACGGCACCACCGCCTGGACGATGGCAAAGCACAGGGCGAGGATCATCGCCAACTGGCCCAGTTCCGGAATAAACAATGCAGACGTCATCACTTAGCCCTCCTTGGCGGGGGTGGGTGCGGACTGGCCGCTGTCTTTCAAGGCCTTGGTGACTTCCGGCGGCATGTATTTCTCATCGTGCTTGGCCAGCACTTCATCGGCCACCACCACGCCGTCGGCGTTGAGCTTGCCCAGGGCGACGATGCCCTGGCCTTCGCGGAACAGGTCCGGGAGGATGCCGCGGTAGGTGATGGTCACGGCCTTGTTGAAATCGGTAACCACGAAGGTGACGTCGAGGGAGTCGCCGGAACGCTTCAGCGAGCCCTTCTCCACCATGCCGCCGGCACGGATGCGCGTGTCCAGCGGCGCTTCGCCGTTGGCGATCTGGGTCGGGGTGTAGAACAGGTTGATGTTCTCCCGCAGGGCGCTCATCGCAAGGCCCACGGCAATACTGACGCCGGCCAGGATGGCAAGGATGATCAACAGACGCTTTCTACGCAGCGGATTCACTTTTCGGTCTCCCGGCGCAGACGACGCGCCTCTTGTTGCAGGTAACGCTTGCGGGCCAGGATCGGCGCGACGACGTTGAGGGCCAGCACGGCCAGGCAGATGCCATAGGCCGTCCAGACATACAGGCCGTGGTGGCCCATGGCGAGAAAATCACTGAAAGAAGCAAAACTCATCCGCGCGCTCCCAGGCAGCTTTGCACTTCGGCCTTGACCCAGCTGGCGCGGGCTTCACGCTTGAGCACTTCGAGGCGCATGCGCATCAGCAGCACGGCGCCGAAGAAGCAGTAGAACCCCAGCACCATCAGCAGCAACGGTGCCCACATTTCCACGGGCATTGCCGGTTTTTCGGTGAGGGTGAAGGTGGCGCCCTGGTGCAGGGTGTTCCACCACTCCACCGAGTACTTGATGATCGGGATGTTGATCACGCCGACAATCGCCAGCACCGCGCAGGCCTTGGCGGCGCTGTCACGATTGCTGATCGCGTTGCCCAGGGCAATAAGACCGAAGTACAGGAACAGCAGGATCAGCATCGACGTTAGTCGCGCATCCCACACCCACCACGAGCCCCAGGTGGGTTTGCCCCAGATCGCACCGGTGACCAGCGCCACGGCGGTCATCCACGCCCCGATGGGCGCGGCGCATTGCAGGGCGACGTCCGCGAGTTTCATCTTCCACACCAGGCCGACGACGCCGCACACCGCCAGCATCACGTAGCAGGACTGGGCCAGCATCGCGGCAGGCACGTGGATGTAGATGATGCGAAAGCTGTTGCCTTGCTGGTAGTCCGGCGGTGCAAAGGCCAGGCCCCAGACCAGGCCGATGCCGATCAGCAACACGGCGGCGAGGCTGAACCAGGGCAGCAGTCTGCCACTGATGCCGTAGAACCATTTGGGCGAGCCGAGCTTGTGAAACCAGGTCCAGTTCATTGCTGTTTCCATCACGGTTGCTTCTTGTCTTGGCAAGAAGCGTAGGGTCTTTACTGACTATGCGTATACCGCCCAGTCAGACCTCATTATTCACCGACGCTGATCTTCAGGCCGGCGGCTATAGCAAAGGGTGTCAGGGTTACCGCCAGGGCGGTCAGGCTGCCAAGCCACAGGAGGTAACCGGTCGCCGGCATGCCCATGAGCGCGGCTTGCAACGCGCCGCTGCCCAGGATCAGTACCGGGATGTACAAAGGCAGAATCAACAGGGCCAGTAACAGGCCACCCCGTTTCAAGCCGACGGTCAACGCGGCACCCACCGCCCCCAACAGGCTGAGTACCGGGGTGCCGAGCAGCAGGCTCAGCAGCAGGATCGGCAGGCATTCGCCGGGCAATCCGAGCATCATCGCCAGCAGTGGCGAGAGCAAGACTAGCGCCAGGCCGGAAAAAGCCCAGTGTGCCAGTACCTTGGCCAGGACCAGAAGTGGCAGGGGGTGCGACGAAAGGACCCACTGCTCGAGGGAACCGTCTTCGAAATCACTGCGAAACAGCCCGTCCAGCGAGAGCAGGACGGACAAAAGCGCCGCGACCCACACCAGTCCCGGCGACAAGGTTTGCAACAGTTTAGTCTCCGGGCCGACCGCCAACGGGAACAATGCGATCACGATGGCAAAGAACACCAGCGGGTTGGCCAGTTCGGCCGGGCGACGGCACAGCAACCGCGCTTCGCGGGCGACCAACAGGGCAAACACACTCATACCGACCACCGCCCCAGGTCGAGGTCGCGGTAACCGACGGGCATGCGCGCCAGGGTGTGGTGGGTGGTGAGCACCACCTGGCCGCCCTGCTCGCAGTGCTGCGCCAGGTGCTGTTCCAATTGGGTGACGCCTTGTTTGTCGAGGGCGGTGAAGGGTTCGTCGAGAATCCACAGCGGCGGGCCAGGCAGGTACAGGCGCGCCAGGGCCACGCGGCGCTGCTGGCCGGCGGACAGGGTGTGGCAGGGCACGTCTTCGAACCCCTTGAGGCCGACGGCGGCCAGGGCCTGCCAGATGGCGTCGCGGGTCGCGGGATGATGCAGGGCGCTGAGCCAGCTGAGGTTTTCTTCGGCGGTGAGCACGTCCTTGATGCCGGCGGCGTGGCCGATCCAGATCAGGTTGCGTGCCAGTTCGGTGCGTTGTTCGTTGAGCGGCCTGCCGTTCAGTCGGACTTCACCGGCCGTGGGCTGCATCAAGCCGGCCAGCAGGCGCAGCAAACTGGTCTTGCCGCTGCCGTTGGGGCCGCTGATCTGCACCATGTCGCCGCCCGCCACCCGCAGGTCGAGGTGCTCGAACAGCAGGCGCAGGTCGCGTTCACAGGAGAGCGCTACGGCTTCAAGAAGAGGGCTGGTCAAGAGATCGCGGGCCTTTACGGTTCAAGTCGGCGGTGCAGCGGCCGTTATAGAAAGAAGCACAATAACGGCTTTGGCGACCGATTTTAGAGAGCTGGATCAAATAGTTGTGAGGTTTTTACCGCTCTCTTTGCAGACGCGCGGCATTATACATGCGATGCCCTACGCTAAAGAGGGCTATTTCCCCAGAGACGATGCGCACGATGACCGGCGAGATCAACCTTCCTACGCTTCCTCCCACCCCGGCAACCGGGCAAACCCCTGCGCCTGCGCCCGGGGCGCTGCTGAAACTGCTGGAGCCGCAGATCGGGCTGATCGACCCGGGCAAAACCGTGAATGCCGAGGTGCTCGCCCTGAAACAAGGCGGCGAGGCGTTTCAGCTGTTGCTCAAGCTGACCCTTGAAGGCGGCCGCCAGACGCTGGTGCAAGCCAGCAGCCCACAACCCTTGCCGTTGGGCAGCAATGTGGCTGTGAGCCAGACGCCCGCAGGCAACCTGGCCATCAGCCTGCAACAAGCCCTGAGCGCCAACGTTGCCGCCCTCACCCGTATCGATACGGCCAGGATGCCGGAAGGCACCCTGCTGCAGGCCAAGGTGCTGACCACCCAGGCCCTGCCCCAAGGCACCGCGCAGCCGGCGATCTACCGTTCGTTGGTGACCGTACTCAATAGCGCCCTGGCCGGCGCGACCCTGACACTGGAAAGCCCGCAACCGTTGCGCGTGGGCAGCTTGCTCAGCGCCGTGGTGCAGAACGCGCAAACCCTGAATTTTGTGCCGTTGAGCGGGCTCAAGGATCAACTGGCCGTCACCCAGCAATTGTCGACCCAGCAAAGTCGCCAGGGCTCCCTGGATGCGGTGTTCAAGGCGTTGCAAAATCTGCCCCGCGGCGACAGCACCTCCACCGACCTGCGCGCCGCCGCCGACCGTTTGCTGGCGGCCTTGCCCGACCTGGCACAGGTGAGCAACCCCAAGGTGCTGGCCCAGGTGATCCAGAACAGCGGCGCCTTTCTTGAAGCCAAGTTACTCGCCGGGCAAAACCCGCAGGTGCCACCGCTGGATATGAAGGGCGCGCTGCTGCGCCTGGTCGCCGACCTGCTGCCTGCCTTGCCCGCCAGCACCAACCTGAATGCCATTCTTGCCGCCAACACCCTGGCCCAGGTGCTGCCCAACTTCGTGCGCAGCCCGTTGGGCACCCTCGGGCAGGTCGGCGCGCGGCAAGCACCGGTCAGCTTCCCACTGCCGGAGCGGCTGATGGCAAAACTGGAGGGCGAAGGCGACCTGGAAAACCTGCTGCGCCTGGCCGCCGGGGCCATTTCCCGCTTGCAGAGCCACCAGCTGTCGAGCCTGGAGCAAACCGGCACTACCGCCGATGGCCGCCTGCAAACCACCTGGCAGTTGGAGATCCCCATGCGCACCCTGCAGGACATCGTGCCGTTGCAGGTCAAGTTCCAGCGCGAAGAGCCGGCGCCGGACAAGGACCAGCCCGAACGCAAGGATTCCAAGGAGCCCAAACAGATGCTCTGGCGCGTCGAACTGGCCTTCGACATGGAGCCCCTGGGGCCGTTGCAGGTCCAGGCGCAGCTGACTCAGGGCAAGCTGTCCAGCCAACTGTGGGCAACCCGACCTTTCACTGCCAGCCTGATCGAAAGCCATTTGGGCAGCCTGCGCGAGCGCCTGGTGTCGTCAGGGCTGAATGTCGGCGACCTGGACTGCCACCTCGGCACCCCGCCACGCGGGCCGAAAACCGGACTGGAACAACGCTGGGTGGATGAAACCGCATGAACAACGCCAACCCGCCACGCCAGGCGATTGCCCTCAAGTACGACGGCCAGCAAGCGCCGACCCTGACCGCCAAGGGCGACGATGCCCTGGCCGAAGCCATCCTCAAGTTGGCACGGGAAAATGAAGTGCCGATCTATGAAAATGCCGAGCTGGTGAAACTGCTGGCACGCATGGAACTGGGCGACAGTATCCCGGAGGAGTTGTACCGCACCATCGCCGAGATCATTGCGTTTGCCTGGACGTTGAAGGGCAAGTTCCCGGTGGGCTATGACTCGGATGCGCGGCCGGTGGAGCGGGATGTCACGGAGCGTGGCAACGATTACTGAATAGCCACAGGCATATACAGGTTCAAATGTGGGAGGGGGCTTGCCCTAAGGCTTTTTGTAGGAGCGAGCTTGCTCGCGAAAAACTCACAGGCGCCGCGTTCATTCAGGAAGAACGCGTTATCGTTGACGTTTTTCGCGAGCAAGCTCGCTCCTACAGGAGGCGATGTACGCTTAACTGACTGGCATCAGGGCAAGCCCCCTTCCACATTTGGATTGGGGGTCAATTCAAGACTTCACTCAGAGGGATGAAATTGACTCGATCGCCGATGTCCAGCGTCGTCCCTTCCAACACCTCCACCAACCCCTCCGCCCACGCCGCGCTGCGCAGCACGCCGGAGCTCTGGTTGCGGTAGATGATCGCCTTGCCCTGTTCGATGCGCCCGCGCAGATACTCGCGGCGGTTGCCCGGCTTGGGCCAGGTGAACCCCACCGGCACGTCGAAACGCAGCGGTTCCACGTCCGCCACACCCTGGCGGCGCAGCAAGTAGGGGCGCGCCAACAGCGCAAAGGTCACCAGGGTCGAGGCCGGATTGCCCGGCAGGCCGATCACCGGCACGCCACGGAAATGACCAAAAGTCAGGGGTTTGCCCGGCTTGATCGCCAGCTTCCATAACGCCAGCTCACCCTCTTCGCGCAGGGCAATACCAAGGAAATCCGCCTCGCCCACCGACACACCGCCCGTGGACAAAATCAGATCAACCGCCCTCAAGCCTGCCAGTCGCGAACGGGTCTGCTCCAGGTCGTCCGGCAGGATGCCTGCGTCGATGACTTCGCAACCCATGCGCTCAAGCCAGGAACACAACACGCGGCGATTGCTGTTGTAGATCTGGCCCGGACCGAGGGGCAAACCGGGCTCGATCAGCTCATCGCCGGTGGACAACACCGCGACACGCGGGCGCCGCACTACGTCCAGACGGTCACGACCGAGGGAAGCCGCCAGGCCCAGCTCGATCGGGCCCAGGCGCGTACCGGCCATGAGCACCCGCTCGCCGACGGTGGTTTCCTGGCCTTGGGGGCGGATGTTCTGGTTGGGCTGCAACGGTTCGCTGAAGCTCACGCGCTCATCGGCGTGGACCACGGCGTTTTCCTGCATTTCCACGCAGTCCGCGCCTTCCGGTACCGGCGCCCCGGTGAAGATGCGCGCACAGGTGCCGGCCGCCAGCGGCTGTGGCGCCTGGCCAGCGAAAATACGCTGGCTGACGGGCAAGGGTTCACCGGTCCAATCCACCAGGCGCACGGCGTAACCGTCCATGGCGCTGTTGGGCCAGGGTGGCAGGTCGAGGGTGGAGACCAGATCCTGGGCCAATACACGGCCGTCGCACTCAGCCAGGGGCAGCACGTGCTGCTCGCGGATCGGCGCGGCTTCGGCCATCGCCAGCAGCTGTTGCAGGGCGTGTTCTACCGGCATCAGGGCGCCGGTCTTGCCGGGCTTACCCACGGGATTCACAGGGTTCGGCCAGCTTCAGGTGCGGCACGAAGTTGCAGGGGCGATGACGGTTATCCAGTTGTTCGGCGAGGATGCCATCCCAACCGGTGCGCACGGCATTGGTGGAGCCCGGCAGGCAGCACACCAGGGTGCCGTTGGCCAGGCCGGCCAGGGCGCGGGATTGCACGGTGGAGGTGCCGATGTCGGCCACGGAGATCTGGCGGAACAGTTCGCCAAAGCCGTCGACCTGTTTGTCGAGCAGGCAGCCGACCGCTTCGGGGGTGCTGTCGCGGCCGGTGAAGCCGGTGCCGCCGGTGATCAACACCACTTGCACCACGTCTTCGGCAATCCAGTGGGCGACCTGGGCGCGGATCTTGTAGAGGTCGTCCTTGAGCAGCACGCGCTCGGCCAGGTGGTGGCCGGCGGCGGTGAGGCGGTCGACGAAGACCTGGCCCGAGGTGTCGGTGTCCAGGGTGCGGGTGTCGCTGACGGTCAATACCGCCATATTCAGGGGTACGAAGGGTGCATCGGCCTTGGCTTTCATGGCACGGTCCGGTTGTCGAAGGAACGGCCCGATGTTATATCACAGGCCCCTGTTCAGCTGCCTGCGCGGAACCCACATGCCACTCGACTCAATCCCCCTGCCCTGTTCGATCCTGCTGTTGGCCGGTGGCCGCGGCCAGCGCATGGGCGGCCAGGACAAAGGCCTGCTGGACTGGCACGGCCTGCCCTTGATCGCACACGTGCAGCGCCTGGTACGGCCACTGACCGATGACCTGATCATCTCGTGCAACCGCAACCAGGCGCAGTACGCCGCCTATGCCGACCAGTTGGTAAGCGACGACAGCCCGGATTTTCCCGGGCCGCTGGCGGGTATCCGCGCAGGACTGGCCGCCGCGCGCCATGGGCACCTGCTGATCCTGCCGTGCGATGTGCCCCATATCGACGCTCGACTCCTCGCCGACCTGCGTGAAACCGCACAACGCCATCCCTTGTTGCCGGTGATGGTGCGCCACGGTGAATTCTGGGAACCCTTGATCTGCATCATCCCCATCGGCCTGCGAACCGAGGTAGAACAGGCCTGGCATGCCGGTGAACGCAGCCCGCGAAAGATCCTCCTGCAATTGGGCGGCGTGGGCGTGGAATGCCCAACCGATGACCCGCGCCTGGCCAACCTGAATACACCAGAGCTGTTGCGCCCAAGGTCTGACGTGTCAGAATGAACCTTCGCACAAGGAACTTTGGCGACGTCTCACACGTCTCAAGGTCAGCAATCAAAAAGTATTCTCTTGGAGACAACACCCATGACTCAACGGACCATCGCCGCTCTCATGCTTGCACTGGGCCTGGCTACCCTCGCCGGTTGCGCCTCGCCGACAGTGATCACCCTGAATGACGGTCGCGAAATCCAGGCCGTCGACACCCCGAAATACAACGAAGATTCGGGTTTCTACGAATTCGAACAGCTTGATGGCAAGCGAACCCGCATCAACAAAGATCAGGTTCGCACCGTTAAAGACCTGTAAGCCTCAGCGCTTGCACACAAGGCCCGCCTCGCGCGGGCCTTGTCGTTTCCGGGGGTTACCAGTCGAGGGTGATGAGGCTTCGAAAACGGCGTTCTTCAGCGGTGACCGGGTCGATAAACCGCACGCCCTGGGCCAGCAGCTTGAGGGGATTGGCGTAATCATCGACCGCATCCTTGATCACGTCCGGATAGAACGGATCGTTGCAGATACTCGCCCCCAGCGCGGTCATGTGTACACGCAACTGGTGTTTCTTGCCGGTCACGGGAAACAGGCCGTAGCGCCATAAGTCGCCGTTCTTTTCCCGCACCTCCACCGCTGTTTCGGTGTTGCTGGCACCGGGGCCTTCCTGCATGCGGAAGAAAGGTTCGCCATCCACCAGGCGACTTTTGTGTACCAACGGGAACGTCAGGCCAGGCAAAGCCGGGGCGATGGCTTCGTAGAATTTATCGATCCGGCGCGTGGGAAACAGCTGCTGATAGGCCGAACGGCTGGCCGGGTTGGCCGAGAACAGTACCAGCCCGGCGGTGTGTCGGTCGATGCGGTGCAGGGGCACCAGCGCCGGGTTGTCCAGGCGGCGAATCAGGCGGCGCAGCAGGGTTTGCTCGACGTACTCGCCGGCCGGGGTCACGGGCAGGAAGTGCGGTTTGTCCGCCACCACCAGGTGCTCATCGGCGTAGAGGATGCTTTCCTGCACCGGGATGACTTTTTCGTTGGGGACTTCACGGAAGTAATAGATGCACAGGCCTTCCCTGTAGGCCAGGTCCAGGGGGATCGGGGTGCCAGTGACATCCAGCACCCGCCCACGGGCGATGCGGTCCAGCCACTGTTCGCGACTGATCGCCGCAAAGTGCTCGCACAGGCACTCCAGCACCGTAGCCCAGCGGCCAGGTGGCAGGTACAGGGTGCTGGCTTGGTGCTGGGACGCGGAAAAAGCGGATGTGGACATGCTCGAAGCCTTGAAAAAACAGGCGGGCATTATCCCGCATCAAGCGGGATGAAACCTAGGGCGGATCTCAGGCCTTGGCCAATTCCGCGCGCAGGATCGGCGAAGCACTCGCCGCCTCGGTGAACTCCTTGAGCCAGCGCAGCACGTCCACCGCTTCCCAGCGGCCGGGATCGTAAAGCGCGTACAACAGGCCCTGGTAACCCACCACATCGAGCTGCTTGTGATAACCGGCGCGCTGGAACAACGCCTCGATCTCGGCAAAGCAGGTATTGAAATGCACTTTGTTAAACGGCGTCTTGCCTTCCGTGACCAGGCCGTCGAGGCGCAGCTCGTTCACCGCGTCGCGCACGACATCGGCAGACATGCGATTGACGCTGCTTTTCAGTTGTTCAACATTCACCACGGGCGTTCCCTCTATTCAATCGCTGTACAAACATACAGTAACGTAATATTCGGAAACCCGCCATCGCATAAACGTCAGCGCAGGAAGGCGACAACCTGATCCGCATCGAAGGGCCAATCCAGTTCAGCCCCCGTGTCCACCCGCCGAAGCACCGGAATCCTTAGGCCATAGGCGTCGGTCAGGTCGTCGGGGTCGGTGATATCAACCAACTCGACCAGCAACCCGCGTTCGACGAGCGGCATGATTTCGGCTTCGGCAATTTCACAAAGATGGCAACCCAGGGTGCCGAACAACTGGCATTCAGGAAGCATGACGAATGGCCCTGATCAGTAAGTAGACAAGCATTCTAATCCTCACAAAAACCTGTGGCGAGCGGGCTTGTTGTGGCGAGCGGGCTTGCCCCGCGTTGGGGCGCGAAGCGGCCCCGGTAGTGCCACCGCGCTCCTTCAGACAGAAATACGGTGCTTGTTTTGGGGCCGCTTCGCAGCCCAACGCGGGGCAAGCCCGCTCGCCACAGGTACAGCGTTCGCTCCCCGGAAACCTGCCGGCCACAATAAACCCTGACCCAGATCACCATGGCCTATAACTGATTCAGCGATTCTCGCGGCTTTTTGCCCGCTCACCCTGCAACGGAGATGCTTGTGTTCGCCAACCTGCTGATCATTCTGGCCTCATCCCTGGTGGTGATTGCGCTGTTTCGCCGGCTGCAACTACCACCCGTGCTGGGCTACCTGTGCGTGGGCCTGGCCGTAGGGCCGACTGCCCTGGACTGGGTGAATGACAGCGAAGAGCTGCCCGACCTTGCCGAACTGGGCGTGGTGTTCCTGCTGTTTTCCCTGGGCCTGGAGTTTTCCCTGACCAGGATGCTCGCCCTGCGCCGCGTGGTGTTTGGCCTCGGCAGCTTGCAGGTGCTGGGGTGCAGCGTGCTGCTGGGGGGCCTGTTGATGGCCTTCGGTGTGGCACCGGGCATCGCCTTGTTGCTGGGTGCGGGGCTGGCGCTGTCGTCCACGGCGATCGTCAGCAAGGAACTGACCAGCCTCGGCGAAATCTTCAGCAGCCATGGCCAGAACGCGATCGGCGTGTTGCTGTTCCAGGATGTGGTGGCGGTGTTGCTGCTGACGCTGGTGCCGGTGTTCGCCGGCAGCAGCGAACAGGCCTGGTACTGGGCGTTGCCGCTGACGCTGGGCAAAACCGTGGTGTTGTTCGTGGGCCTGTTGCTCGCCAGCCGCTGGTTATTGCCGCGCTTGTTTCATGAGGTCGCCGCTTCCCATTCGGCGGAGCTGTTTGTGCTGCTGGCGCTGGTGATCGTCTTGCTGACCGCCTGGCTCACGCATCTGCTGGGCCTCTCGCCTGCCCTCGGTGCCTTCCTGGCCGGCATGCTGCTGGGCGAAAGCCATTACCGCCATCAGATCGAAGCGGATATCCGGCCCTTCCGCGACATCCTGCTGGGGCTGTTTTTCGTCAGCATCGGCATGCTTATCGACCTGCAGTTGTTCGTCAGCCACAGTCTGTTGATCCTCGGCATGACCCTCGCGCTGATGCTGATCAAAGGCAGTGTGGTGGCTGCGCTGGTCAAGCTGCGCGGCAGCGACAGTGAAACCGCCTGGCGCAGCGGCCTGGCCCTGGCCCAGGGCGGTGAGTTCTGTTTTGCGCTGATGGCGCAGATGCAACAGAGCCGGCTGATACCCGATGAATTCAACGGTCTGCTGCTCGCCGCCACGTTCTGTTCGATGCTGTTGACGCCACTGCTGTTGCGCGCCGCGCCGGCGATTGCCCTGCGCCTGCATCGTAAGCCCAACCAACAGGTACAACTTGAAGAAATTGCCGCCCTCAACGCCCAATTACACGGGCATGCGGTCATCTGCGGCTATGGCCGGGTCGGGCAATCCATCGGGCGCTTTCTGCGCAATGAGCAACAGGCGTTTATCGCCCTGGATGACGACCCGGAACGGGTCCAGGAAGCCGCCACCGAAGACAGCAGCGTGCATTACGGCGACTGTCGCCGTGGCGCCTTGCTCAGTGCCGTGGGCCTGGAACGGGCGCGCCTGGTGGTGATTGCCGTGGACAACAGTGATGTGGCCCTGGCGGTGCTCAAGGAAGCCCGCCATATCAACCCCGACGTGCCGATCCTGGTGCGCACCCGCGATGACAGCCAGTGGGCTGAATTGAAAGCCGCGGGCGCCAGCGAAGTGGTGCCCGAGCTGCTGGAGTCAAGCCTGATGCTCGCCTCCCACGCCTTGATCCTGCTGGGCCTGCCGGACCAACAGGTGCAGGCGCGGGTCGATGAAGTCCGGCATAACCGCTATCGCCTGCTGCACGGTTTCTACACGCACCCGAGCACCGACGAAGAGGCGCCTATCAATCCTGACTGACCGCACCGATCTTGTGGATCGACAGATCTGCGCCGTAATACTCCTCCTCCTGGCTCAGGCGCAGCCCGTGTACGCGCTTGATCACGCCATACACCAGCAGGCCGCCGCCGAACGCGACGACCACACCGAGTCCCGTACCGATCAATTGGCTGATCAGACTCACGCCGCCCAATCCCCCCAGCGCCTTTTGCCCAAAGATGCCGCAGGCAATCCCGCCCCATACACCGCACAGGCCATGCAGTGGCCACACCCCCAGCACATCGTCGATCTTCCAGCGGTCCTGGGCGGCGATAAAGCACCACACAAACAGCCCGCCCGCAACCACACCGGTGACCAGCGCGCCCACCGGATGCATCAGGTCGGAACCCGCGCAGATCGCCACCAGCCCGGCCAACGGACCGTTATGCAGGAAGCCTGGGTCGTTGCGGCCGATCACCAGGGCGGCGACGGTGCCGCCGACCATGGCCATCAGCGAGTTCACCGCCACCAGGCCGCTGACGCCGTCCAGGGTCTGCGCGCTCATCACGTTAAAGCCGAACCAGCCGACAATCAGGATCCACGAGCCCAACGCAAGGAACGGAATGCTCGACGGCGCAAACGCCACCAGGCGCCCTTCCCGGTAGCGCCCATTGCGCGGGCCCAGCAGCAGCACCGCCGCCAGCGCCAGCCAGCCGCCCATGGCATGCACCACCACCGAGCCGGCAAAGTCATGGAAGCTGGCGCCGAACGTCTTGAGCAACCAGGCCTGCAAACCGAAATTGCCGTTCCACACCATGCCTTCGAAAAACGGATAGATAAACGCCACGATCAACGCGGTGGCGCACAACTGCGGAGCGAACTTTGCACGCTCCGCAATACCGCCGGAGATGATCGCCGGGATCGCTGCCGCAAACGTCAGCAGGAAGAAGAACTTCACCAGGCCATAACCATGATCGGCGCTGATCACGGCCGCCGGTTGCATGAAGCTCACCCCGTAGGAGATCCAATAGCCTATAAAGAAATAGGCCAGGGTGGAGATGGCGAAGTCGCTGAGGATCTTCGACAGGGCGTTGACTTGGTTTTTCTGGCGCACCGTCCCGACTTCCAGAAACGCGAAGCCGGCGTGCATGGCCAGGACCATGACCGCACCGATCAGGATAAACAGGGTATTGGAGCTGTGGACCAGAGTGTCCACCGCACTTTGCAGATTTTCCATTGAAGTTGGCAGGCCTGTGTAAGGCAAAAAGCACCAAAGCGGTTCAAGCCAGGGGTTGCGCGCACTAAATTGGCACCTCCGGCACCGCCCCTCTTCAGAGGGCGTGAACCGCTTTAGCGCAGCGTTCAACACAACCGGCCGTTGCCGACAGGGTTTTTCCGCGAGTTTGAGTTATTTAGGGTAAGGTTTTTCGAGACCTGAGCCCCGACCGCCCGGATTCAGCGCAAGCCACGGGGCGTGCGCACCAAGGCAAAGCAAAAGCTGTACCAGACAATTGCACTGAACCTTCACCGATACCGGTGACTCGAAACCACACGTACCGATCAGCCAATCACGGAGATAACCATGGCCAGAAGAACTGCAAAGACTGCTCAAGAAATACTGATGGCGGATTTTCAAACCCTGGTGACTGACACCGAAAGGTTGCTGGACGACACCAAGGTGCTTGCGGGCGACCAGGCCGATGAGCTGCGCGCCAAGATTCATGACACGCTGTTGCAGGCCCGCGAAACCCTCAAGCAAACCGAAGACTCCCTGCGCGAACGCGGCCAGGCGGCGGTCACCGCGACCGAAGATTACGTGCAGGCCAACCCTTGGCAGTCGGTAGGCATTGCCGCCGGCGTGGGCTTTCTGATCGGCCTGCTGGCCACAAGGCGCTAATCATGTCTATCGGCGAAACTGGCTCGTCCACGGGTACCACCTCACGACGCCTGGGCGCGGCCGTTCTTGGCTTGCTGCACAGCCACGTCGAACTGTTTGGCATCGAATTGCAGGAGCAGAAGGCCCGTACCGTCAGCCTGCTGCTGTTTGCCGGCCTGGCGCTGGTATTTGCCCTGTTGTTGCTGGTGGGGTTGTCGACACTGGTGATGATCCTGGTATGGGACACCGGCTACCGCCTGACCGGGATCATCTGCCTCTGCGTGTTCTACAGCCTGGCCGCTGCCTTCTGCGGAGTGCGCTTGAAAGCGGCGGTGTTCGATGAGTCCACGCCGTTCCACGCCACCCTTGAAGAGCTGGCCAATGATCGGGAGCGCCTGCTGCCATGAGCTCGAATGAAATCCAGCAAACCTCCCGCCGGGAAATGCGCAAGGCCTTGATCCGCCTGCGCATGGAGATGCACCGCCAGGAGATACGCCACGAATCCCAGCAATTGATGGCGCCGCTGAACAAGGTGCGCAACCTGGGCCAAAACTTTCAGGGCGGCCTGGGCATCAAGCACGCGCCGCTGTGGGGCGTGGCCGCTGTAACCCTGATCGGTTTCTTCACCGGCAAGGGCGCCAAGGGCGGCGGTATCAGCAGTGTGACGCGCCTGGTGCGCCTCGGTGCCGGCCTGATCCCGCTGATCAAACTGGCCATGCAGGGCAATTCACGCAAAGGTTGAGCCTGCTGGCTGCATTCTTGCTAACAGAATGGCCCGGTCCTCGTTTCGAGGGCCGGGTCTTTTTTCGCCAGTGTTTTTAAGGAGGCCCCGTGATCGACGGGCAACCGCTCGCCTGCTTCCAACCGTTTATCGATACCGCCACCGGGCGCATTGCCGGCGTCGAGGCCTTGGGGCGTCTACGCCAGGCTGATGGCCGCCTGCAGTCCGTTGGCCCGCTGTTCGCCGACCCACGCACGCCAGGCGCGAGCTTGCGCCGTCTCGACCGGCAGATTCGCGACAACGCGTTAAGCCGCCTGCATGAAGCCCCCGAAGACTGGTTCCTCAGCCTGAATATCTCGCCGCGCTGGATCAACCAATTGCGTCCGGGCCAGGCGCTGCCAAGCCTCAAACAGATCCACAGCCATGGCGTCGACCCGCAGCGCATCGTGTTCGAGATCACCGAACTGGGCGGCGACATCCAGCGCCTGGCCGAGGTGGTGGCACGTTATCGCGAGGCCGGTGCGCGCATCGCCATCGATGATTTCGGCGCCGGCTATTCCCAGCTTGACCGGGTATTGGCGCTGCAGCCGGACATCCTCAAGCTGGACATGCGCCTGTTCCAGCAAGCCGCCAGGGGCGGACCGAGCAGTGACGTCGTGCGGGCGCTGGCGCAGATGGCGGAAAAGACCGGCTGCTGGATCATTGCCGAAGGCGTGGAAACCGAGGCGCAGCTGAGCTTCGCCCTGGAATGCGGTTCGCGCTACGTGCAGGGCTATCTGTTTGCCCAGGCGCAATTGGACTGGTTCGCCACCGACGCCTTCGTGCCGCGCTTTGACCAACTGCGCGCGGCGTATGTCCAGCAGAAGCTGGCCGAACGCGGGCGCATCATGCAACTGCGCCAGCAATTGACCGAACTGATGAAGATCCTGCAATCCTGGGCACAGGCACAAGCCCCGCTGGATCACTTGCCCCAACTGCCGGCCTTCCCCTGGCTGCTGCGTTTTTACCAATGCGACCGGCATGGCACCCAGTTGACCCCCAACTTCGAATGGCGCCAGGACGCCTGGCAGGCCGACAGCCGCTACCTGGGCCACAACTGGTCATGGCGCCCGTACTTCTATCACCTGCTGGCCGAAGGTTGGGAGGAGCGTCGCCTGACGCTGTCCTCGACCTACCGCGATGCCACCACCAACCAGTACTGCCTCACCGCCGGACAATTCTTCGATAACGGTCAGCGCTTGCTGTTAATCGATATCGACGCGGCCGGCCTGTAGATTTTCGCTTGCCCCGCCAAGGCGGAACCGGGAAGCTGGGCGGGTCATTCACCGTACGGAGAGTACCCGCCTTGGATTGGCCCACCCTGCTTACCCGCGAACGCCTTGGAAAACCCCTGCACAGCCCGGAAGAACTAGGCCGCAGCCCGTTTCACAAAGACCATGACCGCATTATCTTCTCCGGCGCGTTTCGCCGCCTGGGCCGCAAGACCCAAGTGCACCCGGTGTCCAGCAACGACCATATCCACACACGCCTGACCCACTCCCTGGAAGTCAGTTGCGTAGGCCGCTCCCTCGGCATGCGCGTGGGCGAAACCCTGCGCAGCGCCCTGCCCGACTGGTGTGACCCGAGCGACCTGGGCATGGTGGTGCAATCGGCCTGCCTGGCCCATGACATCGGCAACCCGCCGTTCGGGCATTCAGGCGAAGACGCCATCCGCCACTGGTTCCAACAGGCAGCGGGGCGCGGCTGGCTGGACGACATGAGCAGCGCCGAGCGCAATGACTTCCTCAACTTCGAAAGCAATGCCCAAGGCTTCCGGGTACTGACCCAACTGGAATACCACCAGTTCGACGGCGGCACGCGCCTGACCTACGCGACCTTGGGCACGTACCTCAAGTACCCCTGGACCGCCCGCCACGCCGATTCCCTGGGTTACAAGAAACACAAGTTCGGCTGCTACCAGAGCGAACTGCCGATCCTCGAACAGATCGCCAGCAAGCTCGGCCTGCCGCAACTCGAGGAACAACGCTGGGCTCGCCACCCACTGGTCTATCTGATGGAGGCGGCAGACGACATCTGCTACGCCTTGATCGACCTGGAGGACGGCCTGGAAATGGACCTGCTGGAGTACACCGAAGTCGAGTCACTGCTGCTCGACCTGGTGGGCGACGACCTGCCGCAGACCTACCGGCAACTGGGCGCCCAGGACTCGCGCCGACGCAAGCTGGCGATCCTGCGCGGCAAGGCCATCGAGCACTTGACCAACGCCGCGGCGCGCGCCTTCGTCGAACAACAGGAGGCCTTGCTTGCCGGCACCCTGCCCGGCGACCTGGTGGAGCACATGCACGGCCCCGCCAAACGCTGCGTGCTGGATGCCAAGGACATGGCGCGCAAGAAAATCTTCCAGGACAAGCGCAAGACCCTCCACGAGATCGGCGCCTACACCACCCTGGAAATCCTGTTGAACGCCTTCTGCGGCGCGGCCCTGGAGCAGCACGGCGGACGCACGCCGTCGTTCAAGAACCGGCGCATTCTCGACCTGTTGGGCAACAACGCGCCGGACCCTGCATGGCCGCTGCACAGGTCGTTCCTGCGGATGATCGACTTCATCGCCGGCATGACCGACAGCTACGCCACCGAGATGGCACGGGAGATGACCGGGCGCTCCAGCCCTCAATAACCTGGCTGATCACGCCGCCTGTTCACTGAACAGAATCTGCCTACGATGGGAACAGAGCGGCCTGATCGAATTCGCACAAGCGCCCGAAGAATAATCGCGCACGCTCCGGGCAGGTCTGGCGAACAGTTCCTACGTGCCCCCTATCGACGCTTGACTCACCGTGTGCCTTCTATGCCCCACTACCCCTTTCGGATCCTGTTGGTGGAGGACCATCCCTTTCAGCTCCTCGCCACCCAATGCCTGCTGAGAAGCTTCGGCTTCGAGCACCTGGCCCCGGCCGAAAACGCCGAGCAGGCAATCCGTTTGATGACCCAGGCCGAGGCTCCCTTCGACATCATCCTCTGTGACCAGTGCCTGCCCGACCTGCCCGGTCTTGAGTTGATTGAAATCGCCAGTCGCCAATGCTTTATCAAGGCCGCCATCTTGCTCAGCGGACTTCCCGAGGCAGAACTTTCAGCGTTGCAAACCCAAGCCCTCAAACGTGGCCTGCCATTGCTCGGTTACTTGCCAAAGCCGTTGAATAAAGATGAGCTTGCACGTTTGACCCATACATTACTCACGTTATAAATGTAGGACTTTAAACAGATCGACCGGTCGGAAAAATCGCGCATAACCACTGTAAAGTCCTTGCCATGTTCCTTCGGCCCATGCCCCTGCGGAACCTTGGCCTCTTGCGTTACAGCTCCTTAGAGACAGGTAGGCTTTTACCTTTTTTAATGTAGGAACTTTCCTGTTTTATACCTGCCACCCCCCAAGTTCATGCTTATCCATCGGCTTCTGAGCTAATGTGCCCGCTTTATTTGTACTTGCATGGAATATGATCATGAATACAGTTTTTATTATTGACGACCATCCGGTTATAAGACTTGCCATACGAATGTTGTTGGAACACGAAGAAAATTTCAAAGTAGTCGGCGAAACGGATAACGGATGCGACGCCATCCAAATGGTCCGCGAATGCATGCCGGACCTGATCATCCTCGACATCAGCATTCCAAAACTCGACGGGCTGGAAGTGCTTTGCCGATTCAACGCCATGAACGCGTCGATGAAAACCCTGGTGCTGACGGCTCAATCCCCCACCCTGTTTGCCACGCGTTGCATGCGTTCGGGAGCCGATGGCTACGTGTGCAAGGAAGGTGACCTGAGCGAGCTGATGAGCGCCATCCGCGCTGTACTGTCCGGTTATAACTACTTCCCCAGCCAAGCCTTGAACACCAACGATGAGGCCTGCAAGGAACTTGAACTGTTCAAGGCGGTTAACGATCGGGAGTTGATGGTATTGCAACTTTTCGCACAAGGCCGCACCAACAAGGAAATAGCCAAAGGTATGTTCTTGAGCAACAAAACAGTAAGCACTTATAAAAAGAGGCTGATGCAGAAACTTCAAGCCAAGTCCTTGGTAGAACTTATCGAGATGGCAAAACGGAACGCGCTAGTGTGAGAAACAGGATGCCCAGGCGTATAAAGGACTATTTGATTATATTGAGTGCCGGTTTGTGCTTCAGCACCGCCGTGCCTGCCACCCCTCCAGCGAGCCCGGAGCATTTCAACCTTTTGAGTCGTGCGAGCTCCGTGCAGCTGGAACCCTACCTGAACAAGGCCCAGCGCCAATGGCTCCAGAACAAACGCGAACTGGTACTGGGCGCGGCGTTTCCTGACTACCCGCCTTTTGACCTCACCTCCAGCGGGCGTGACTATGAGGGACTCACCGCCGACTACGCCGGCTTGCTGGCAATGGCGCTGGACGTGCCGGTAAAAGTGTTGCGCTACCCCTCCCGAGAGGCCGCCATTCATGCCCTCGAAGCGGGTGAAATCGATTTACTGGGTTCCTCCAACAGCTTTGAAGCGGCAAATCCCAACCTGACCCTGTCGGAGCCGTACGCCGTGGACCGGCCAGTGCTGGTGACCCGCGAAGGCGAAACCCGCAGCCTGACTGATGGGCTGGCCGGCATGCGCCTGGCACTGGTCTATCACTATCTGCCACTGCACGAAGTGGAAAGGCTCTACCCCAAGGCAATCATCCGTGCCTACCCTTCTTATCAAAACGCCTTGAATGCAGTGGCCTTCGACCAGGCAGACGTCTTTCTCGGCGATACCATTTCCACCCACTACATGATCAACAAGGGTTACCTGAAAAACATTCGCATGGCGAACTTCGGCAAACATGAAGCCTATGGATTCAGCTTTGCCATGCCCCAGGAACAGCAGACGCTGTTGAGCATCGTCGACGCCGTCCTGAGGGCCGTGCCCGCTGCCGAACGGGAAACCATTGCCAAACGCTGGAGTGCCGGCAGCGACATCCTCCTGACCGACCAAAAGCTGCAACTGACCCTTCGCGAAGAACGTTGGCTGAGGGAGAACCCGGTCGTCAAAGTGATCGTGAACCCTACCTTTGCGCCGCTGACCTTCTTCGACGCCGATGGCAATTTTCGCGGCATTACCGCCGACCTGCTGGAACTGATTCGCCTGCGCACCGGGCTGCGCTTCGAGATCCAGCGCGGGCGTGATGTGAACACCATGATCGAGCATGTAGAGAGCGGCAAAGCGGACATCGTCGGCGCAATCATCCCCAGCGTCGAGCGAGAAGCCCAACTGAACTTCAGTCGTCCCTACCTGGAAAACTCCTACGTGATGCTGACACGCAAGGATGGCCAGGCCCCTACGGGCCTGGAGGAAATGGAGGGCAAGCGCCTGGCAATCACGCAGGGCAGTCCGCTGAAAAAATTCCTGCGTGAGCACTTCCCAAAGATTCAGCTGGTAGATACCGGCGACACGTTCAAGTCAGCCGAACTGCTGGTACAAGGCCATGTAGAGGGCGCGGTGAATACCCTGGTGGTCGCCAATTACTTCCTGTCCTCGCAGATACTCCAGGACAAGATCCAAATCAGCTTCAGCATTGGCACGATGCCGGCCACCTTCGGGCTGGCGACATCCCGCAGCGCCACCGAACTCAGCTCGATTCTCGACAAGGCGTTGCTCAGCATCGCCCCGGACGAACTCGGCGTGATCAACAGTCGTTGGCGCGGTTATACCGCGGCCTCGGACAGTTACTGGCGCGACTATCACCAACTGATTGCGCGCATCGTCATCGGGACCGGCCTGCTGCTGCTGATTTCCCTGAGCTGGAACGCGTACATGCGCCGCCAGATCAAGCACCGCAAAATGGCCGAGCGCGCCCTCAATGATCAGTTCGAGTTCATGCGCGCCCTGGTCAATGAAACCCCACACCCGATCTACGTGCGTGACAACAAGGGGCTGCTGCAGACCTGCAACGACAGTTACCTGCAGGCGTTCGACGTCAAGCGCGAGGACGTGATAGGTAAAAGCGCGGTCCAGATCAGCACAGCCCTCGCAGTCGAGGCGGCGCAATACCATGCCGACTATCAGCGCGTGGTGGCCGAGGGCAACCCGTTGATCCTGGACCGCACCCTGCATATTCGCGGAAAAAAACTGACGATCTACCACTGGATCCTGCCGTACCGCGACTCCGTCGGTGAAGTCCAGGGCATCATCGGTGGCTGGATCGATATCAGTGAGCGACGCCAGTTGTTCGACGAACTCCGCACCGCCAAGGAGCGAGCCGACGAAGCCAATCGGGCCAAGAGCACGTTCCTCGCCACCATGAGCCACGAAATCCGCACACCGATGAACGCGGTGATCGGCATGCTCGAGCTGACCCTCAAGCGGGCGGACCAGGGCCACCTCGACCGCCCGGCCATCGAAGTCGCCTACAACTCGGCCAAGGATCTGCTGGAGCTTATCGGCGACATCCTGGACATCGCGCGGATTGAATCCGGTCGCCTCAGCCTGGCACCGGAACGCGTCAACCTGAGGGAGGTGATCGAGTCGGTGGTGCGTGTCTTCGACGGCCTGGCACGCCAGAAGACCCTTAGCCTGTTGCTGGAGTTCACGCCTGATCTGGAACACACCGAAGTGCTGATCGACCCGCTGCGCTTCAAGCAGGTGCTGTCCAACCTGATCAGCAACGCCATCAAGTTCACTGAACGTGGCCAGGTAAAGATCAAGGTGGAAGTATCGGCCACCGAACTGCCGCAGCAGGTCGAGATGAAACTGGTGGTGGAGGACACCGGCATCGGTATCAGCCGGGACGACCAGATGCGCCTGTTCGAACCCTTTGCCCAGGCGGACAACTCAGGACAGCTGGCCAGGAGCGGTGCGGGTCTCGGGCTGGTGATCTGTCGCAGCCTGTGCGCGATGATGGGCGGGCAACTGAGCCTGAGCAGCGTGCCCATGGTGGGCACCCAGGTGCATGTGAGCCTGAAGATGAATCGCCTGCAGGCGCTGCAGGTGGCCGAAGAACCCAAGCCCGCCGAGACCTCGAACGTGCCGGTGCTCAATGTGCTGGTGGTGGACGATCATCCGGCGAATCGCCTGTTGATGTGCCAGCAGCTCGGCTACCTGGGCCATCAGTACACCGCCGCCCGGAACGGCGCCTCCGGCTTCCAGGCCTGGCGCCAGGAGCACTTTGACCTGGTGATCGCCGATTGCAACATGCCGATCATGAATGGCTACGAACTGAGTCGTTCGATCCGCGAATACGAGGAGCGCGAACAACTGACGCCTTGCGTGGTACTGGGTTTTACCGCCAATGCCCAGCCCGAAGAGAAACAACGCTGTGCGCAGGCGGGCATGAATGACTGCCTGTTCAAACCCATCAACCTTACGGCGCTGGAGCTGCAACTGGCGAAAATCAGTCCTCAACCCAGCGGCATGACCCTGGACATCGGCAACTTCGAGGCCCTCACCGGTGGCGATCCGCACATGAGCCGTCTCTTGCTGGAGGAGTTGCTGAGCAGCAGTCGCCAGGATCGCCAGGAGTTGGTTGCACTGATCGCTGCGCAGGCCTTGCCCGAAGAGATCATCGAACAGGCTCACAAGATCAAGGGGGCCGCGCGCATCGTTCAAGCCTCTGCGCTGGCCTCGCAATGCGAAGCCGTCGAACAGGCCTGTGCCCGGGGCGATGATCGGCCCCTGATCGAAGCGGGGGTGAAATCCCTGGAGAAGCTGATGCTGGAGTTGGAGAGGATGCTGCAAGTGCGGCTTGACGAACTGGATGGCCGATAAGGGGCGGGGCTGCGCACCTATTTCGATCAGCAGTCGGTCAAACGCAGGAAAATCGCCGCCAGCTGTTCGATACCGGCCTGATCCTGGGGGGTAAAGCGGGCCAACGACGGGCTATCGAGGTCAAGGACACCAATCAATGTGCCGTCCTTGACCAGTGGCACCACCAGTTCGCTGTTGGACGCGCTGTCACAGGCGATATGCCCGGGGAACGCGTGCACATCGTCTACTCGCTGGGTTTGCCGCGAGGCCGCGGCCGCGCCGCACACCCCACGGCCGAACGGAATACGCACACAGGCGATCTGCCCCTGGAACGGGCCAAGCACCAGCTCTTCATTGCGGTTGAGGTAAAAGCCCGCCCAGTTCAGGTCATCCAGCTGGCTGAACAGGAAAGCCGAAAACTGGGCGCTGTTGGCGATGAAATCACGCTCATCGGCCAGCAGCGACTCCAGCTGGGCACTCAGCAAGGCATAGCCACCGAGGCCGGTGCCGGCCTGTTGTAAATCGATCATGGTTGACGCTCCAGCAATTTGAGACCCACCCAGTAACGGGCGAATTGATACGCGCAACGACCGTTGCGGTTGCCGCGCCCGGTGGCCCAGCGCACGGCGAGAATGTCGAGGTCCTCATCACGCTGCCACTGCAAACCCGCCTTGTTCGCCAGCTCGCCGATCCAGTGCTCGACCACGTCCAGGAAATGTTCCTGGGTGAACGGGTAGAACGACAGCCACAAGCCAAAGCGGTCGGACAAGGCAATCTTGTCTTCCACCGCCTCGCTCGGGTGCAACTCACCGTCCACGCGCTTCCAGTTATCGTTGTCGCTCTGGTTTTCCGGCACCAGGTGGCGGCGGTTGGACGTGGCATACAGCAGCACGTTTTCAGGGGCCTGTTCCAGGGAGCCATCCAGCACGCTCTTGAGCACCCGATAGTCGCCTTCGCCGGCTTCGAACGACAAGTCGTCGCAGAACAGGATGAAACGTTGCGGCAACTTGAGCAGTTGCTCGACCACCCGCGGCAGGTCGGCCAAGTGGTCACGCTCGATTTCGATCAGGCGCAGACCGGCCTTGGCGTGTTGAGCGAGCAAAGCGCGCACCATGGACGATTTACCGGTGCCCCGCGACCCCCACAGCAACGCATGGTTGGCAGGCAGGCCATCCAGGAACTGCTGGGTGTTGCGCGCCAGGGTTTCACGTTGCTTGTCCACGCCGATCAGGTCGGACAAGCGCATGTCCAGGCTCACGTCCAGCGGCAACAGGAAGCCACTGCGGCCCTCACGCTGCCAGCGGGCGGCCAGGCACTGGTTCCAGTCGATGGTTTGGCGCGGCGCGGGCAACAAGGGTTCCAGGCGGGCGAGCACGGCATCGGCTCGCTCCAGAAAGGCACTCAATCGAGAATCCACGATTATTCCTCTGGCAAGTTCTTGCAAAAGATGGCGTATTGGCAACCCTGCGACAGACCGCTTGGGGCTGCGTAAAAACGTTTCATGCCGGGCAGGCCTGGGCGTGTGGATGTTCAGCTATGCTTGCCGGGCGAAGGGAAACGTGAAGTGGTTCAACACTCAATGGATATCAAGTTCGCCCACCGCTTGTCTTATAAACAAGCCAGATTGACGGTGCTGGTCGGTTTCGTCTTGGGAACCTTGCTCAGCCTGATCCAAATCGGCATTGATTATGCCAGCGAAGACGCATCCATCAACCGCGAAATACGTTCGCTGATCGAAATCAGCCATAACCCCGCGTCACGTATCGCCTACAACATCGATGCCGAACTGGCCCAGGAACTGACCCTGGGCCTGCTGCACTCCCCCGCCATCATTCGCGCGCAGTTGATCGACAACAACGGCGTGGTGCTGGCCGATGTCGACCGGCCACGCAAGGAAAGCACCTACCGGCCTATCAGTGACTTCATGTTTGGCGCCAACCGCCAGTTCGAAGACCAACTGTTCCTGAGCCACATGCCCAACGAGTCACTTGGCGTACTGCGCCTGGACGTCGACACCTACGCCTTTGGCAGCCGGTTCCTGCGCCGCGCCGAGATCACCCTGCTCAACGGGTTCGCGCGTAGCCTGCTGCTGACCGGGATTCTGCTGGGCCTGTTCTACGTCATGCTGACCCAACCGCTGGTGCGCATTATTCGTGAGCTGAGTACCCGCAAGCAGGCACGCCTGGACTGCCCGCCAGGGCATGAGCACGATGAAATCGGCGTGCTGGTGGACGTCGCCAACCAGCAATTCGAAAACATGGAAACCGAAATCCAGCAGCGCCGCCACGCCGAGGATCGGCTGACCGAATACCTGGGGCAACTGGAACATATCGTGTCCGCGCGCACCCTTGAACTCAAGGCCAGCAACCAGCGGCTGACCCAGTCCAACGATGAGCTGGAAGCCGCCAAGATGCATGCATTGGGCATGGCACAGGCCCGGGCGGCCTTCCTGGCGAACATGAGCCACGAAATCCGCACCCCGCTCAACGGCCTGCTGGGCATGATCGCACTGTCGCTGGACAGCCCGTTGAACGCCGAACAACGCCAGCAACTGTCTATCGCCCATGACTCCGGCAAAGTGCTGGTGGAACTGCTCAACGATATTCTCGACCTGTCCAAGTTCGACGCCGGCCAGTTGGAGCTGGAGCGTATCCCCTTCGACCTCGGCGCGCTGGTGGAAGACACCGCCAACCTGTTATCGCAGAACGCCGCACCGAGCGTGGAGCTGAGCTGCCTGATCGACCCGCAGTTCCCGGCCCAGGTGCTCGGTGACCCGACCCGTGTGCGGCAGATTGTCAGCAACTTGCTCTCCAACGCCTTGAAGTTCACCCGCTTTGGTCGGGTTGATGTGCGCCTGGGTACCCACGACGGCGGCGTACGCATTGAAGTCTGCGATACCGGCATCGGTATTGCTCAGGAAGCGCAGGTGAAAATCTTCCAACCGTTCACCCAGGCCGGCGCCGGCATCACTCGCCAGTATGGCGGGACGGGCCTGGGCCTGGCACTGACGCACAACCTGTGCGAAGCGATGAAGGGGCGCTTGAGTATCAGCTCGGAAGTGGGCTTTGGCAGCCAGTTCTGCGCAGACCTGCCACTGCCCGCCCATTTGCCCGCAGTGCAGCCAGCGCCTCTCAAAGGCGAGGTCATCGCCATCACCAACGCCGGCAGCGGCCTGACAGAGTTGCTCACGACCCTGCTGCCCTGCTGGGGACTGTCCCTGCGTTGTTTCACCATGGATGACGATTTGAGCGGGCAAACCCCCGACCTGCTGATTACCGACTGCCCGGAATGCCTGTTCCGCATACGGCCGGGCATTACCGCGCCCATCCTGCTGGTGACCGCCTATGGCAACTTCATGCCCAGCGAAGAAGTGGCGGCACTGGCGCCGTTGCACCAACAGGCACGCCCCTTGAGCCGCAACGCGCTGTACCAGATCCTGCAACGCAACTTACGCACCGACGCGCACCTGGTGCTTGACCCCGTCCAAGTGGATGCCGCACCGCTCGCACATCGGGCGCGCATCCTGCTGGTGGAGGACAACCCGGTCAACCAACTGGTGGCCAAGGGCATGCTCAGCAAACTGGGCTGCGAAGTGATCGTGGCCGCCCACGGTGGCGAAGCGCTCAAGTTTCTTGAAGAACAGCGCTTCGATATGGTGCTGATGGACTGCAACATGCCGGTGATGGATGGCTATGAGGCCAGCCGGCAGATTCGGCGCAGCGGACGCTGGCCGGACCTGCCGATTGTCGCGTTGACCGCCAATGCCCTGTCCGAAGAGCGCGAGCGCTGCCGTGCGGCGGGGATGAATGATTACCTGGCCAAGCCGTTCCGCCGCGAAGAACTCAATGCCCTGCTGGACTTGTGGGTGCCTGGGACGACAAGTCTTTAAGTTGCACAAGCAACTGGTCGAGACCATCGCGCAAGGCATCGGCTTGATTCAGGTCGATGCCGCGATCACACAACAGGCGGGTCTTCAGGCCATGGGCCTGGTCCCGCAGTTGCACACCGGCCTCGGTCAGGCTCAAGTGCACTTCACGCTCATCCCTGGCACTGCGCCGACGCGTCACTAACTCAAGCTGTTCAAGGCGCTTGAGCAGCGGCGTCAGCGTGCCTGAGTCGAGCATCAGGCGCTCCCCCAGGGCCTTGACCGTCGGCTGCAGCGCAGGCGTGGCGTGCCACTCCCACAACACCAGCATCACCACATATTGCGGGTAGGTCAGACCCAACTGGTCGAGCATCGGCTTATAAGCGCGGGTGACAGCACGTGACGCAGCGTAGAGCTTGAAACACAGCTGGTTGTCCAGGGCCAGGGACACACTGGGCAAGTCGGTCATTTGAGCAAGGCTTCGATCTCTTGGGTCAAGTCCTGCGGCTTGGTGGCAGGACCGAAGCGCTTGACCACCTGGCCGTCGCGGCCGATGAGGAACTTGGTGAAGTTCCACTTGATGCCCTTGGACCCCAGCAGCCCCGGCGCCTGTTTTTTCAGTTGCACGAACAGTGGATGGGCATCGCTGCCATTGACGTCGATCTTCTTGAACAACGGGAAGCTGACACCGAAGTTCAGCTCGCAGAATTCGGAAATCGCACCTTCGTCACCGGGCTCCTGCTTGCCGAACTGGTTGCAAGGAAAGCCCAATACCACCAGGCCCTGGTCCTTGTACTGCTGCCAGAGTTGCTCCAGGCCCTTGTACTGCGGGGTGAAGCCGCATTTGCTGGCAGTGTTGACCACGAGGACGGCCTTGCCGGCGAAATCGGCCAAGGTCTTTTGCTCACCCTTGATGGTGGTGCAAGGGATGCTCAGCAGGTTGTTGCTCATGGCAGTGCCTCGATAAGGAAGAAAGAGGATGAAACATAGTAGGCAATTCAATTGCGTGCAATTTAATTGACCACACTGATGACACCTCATCAACACTCTGTAGGAGCGAGCTTGCTCGCGAAAAACTCAAGGACACCGGGCTGAACCAGAATGCCCGTGTAATCGTTGACGACTTTCGCGAGCAAGCTCGCTCCTACAGGCGCCCGCCGTCAGTCGAGTTAACGGGGTACAAGCTCCAGGCACACCGAGTTGATGCAATACCGCAGCCCCGTCGGCGGCGGACCGTCCGGGAACACATGGCCCAGATGCGCATCGCATTTGGCGCAGGTGACTTCGGTGCGGATCATGCCGTGGCTGACGTCACGGATCTCGATCATTGCACTGTCGGCGATCGGCGCGTAGAAACTCGGCCAGCCGCAGCCGGAGTCAAACTTGGTGGTCGAATCGAACAGCGGCTCATTGCAGCAGATACAGTGATACACGCCATCGGTCCGGGTCTCATTGTACTTACCGCTGAAAGGACGCTCGGTGCCTTTGAGGCGGCACACGTTGTACTGCTCTGGATCGAGCATTGCCTTCCATTCTTCAACGGTTTTCTGCAACTTTTCCATCGGTACACCTCGGCAACTGAAAAAGCCTGATCTGTATCTTTTCCACGGATCAGGCGGCACGTATGATTGCGCCTCTTCAAAACGCCAGTCTGGCACCCGCGCTACCGGCATTCAAACGTATTTATGGGTGCGGGCCTTGCAGCATTCACAGTACGGTAGTGCCCACACCGTCTGGATCGTTCATTTTCAGGATCACATCGCCATGCAGGTCAGCAAATCGAACAAGCTCGCCAACGTCTGCTACGACATTCGCGGCCCGGTGCTCAAGCACGCCAAGCGCCTGGAAGAGGAAGGCCATCGCATCCTCAAGCTGAACATCGGCAACCCGGCGCCCTTTGGTTTCGAAGCGCCGGATGAAATCCTCCAGGATGTGATCCGCAACCTGCCCACCGCCCAGGGCTACAGCGACTCCAAGGGCCTGTTCAGCGCGCGCAAGGCCGTGATGCAGTACTACCAGCAGAAGCAGGTCGAAGGCGTCGGCATCGAAGACATCTACCTGGGTAATGGTGTGTCCGAGCTGATCGTGATGTCCATGCAGGCCCTGCTCAACAACGGCGACGAAGTGCTGGTGCCAGCACCGGACTACCCACTGTGGACCGCCGCCGTGACCCTGGCCGGCGGCCACCCGGTGCATTACCTGTGCGACGAGGGCGCCGACTGGTTCCCGGACCTGGCCGACATCAAGGCCAAGATCACGCCGAACACCAAGGCCCTGGTGATCATCAACCCGAACAACCCCACCGGTGCGGTGTACTCCAGGGAAGTGCTGCTGGGCATGCTCGAGCTGGCACGCCAGCACAACCTGGTGGTGTTCTCCGACGAGATCTACGACAAGATCCTCTACGACGATGCGGTGCATATCTGCACCGGTTCCCTGGCGCCGGACCTGCTGTGCCTGACCTTCAACGGCCTCTCCAAGTCCTACCGCGTGGCGGGCTTCCGCTCCGGCTGGATCGCGATTTCCGGGCCCAAGCACAATGCCCAGAGCTACATCGAAGGCATCGACATGCTGGCCAACATGCGCCTGTGCGCCAACGTGCCGAGCCAGCACGCAATCCAGACCGCCCTCGGCGGCTACCAGAGCATCAATGACCTGATCCTGCCCCAGGGCCGCCTGCTGGAACAGCGCAACCGTACCTGGGAGCTGCTCAATGCAATCCCGGGCGTGAGCTGCGTCAAGCCCATGGGCGCGCTGTACGCCTTCCCGAGGATCGACCCGAAGGTCTGCCCGATCCTCAACGACGAGAAATTCGTGCTCGACCTGCTGCTCTCGGAAAAGCTGCTGGTGGTCCAGGGCACGGCGTTCAACTGGCCGTGGCCGGATCACTTCCGAGTGGTGACCCTGCCCCGCGTGGATGACCTGGACATGGCCATTGGCCGTATCGGCAATTTCCTCAAGTCCTATCGCCAGTAACCGACGTGGCGCTGTACGACCGGCATTCGGTCGTACAGCGATTATCTGGCAACACTTCTCTGGCTGTGCACTTTCCCCGTACTGCATTTGCGTTTCTACATCCACAAGCCCCTGTGGTTACGGGGCCGCAAGGCAAAAAATAGCTTTTCACGGATAACATCCGTCATCGGAAAATCCCTTCAAGGCTCTACATTCAGGCTGTAGGACACAGTTTGAAATAGTCGCTCGGTTGAATCACCCCAAGCCGCACCTTATATACCCCGCAGTACGCGACATATTAAGCATGAGGAGAACTCTACAACCATGATGCGCATCCTGCTGTTCTTGGCCACCAACCTGGCGGTCGTGCTGATTGCCAGCATCACCCTGAGCCTTTTCGGCTTCAACGGGTTCATGGCGGCCAACGGGGTTGATCTGAACCTCAATCAGCTGCTGATTTTCTGTGCGGTCTTTGGTTTTGCCGGTTCGCTGTTCTCGCTGTTCATCTCCAAGTGGATGGCGAAGATGAGCACCAGCACCCAGATCATCACTCAACCACGCACCCGCCATGAACAATGGCTGATGCAGACCGTGGAGCAGTTGTCTCAAGAAGCAGGTATAAAAATGCCCGAGGTCGGGATTTTCCCTGCTTACGAGGCCAACGCCTTTGCGACGGGCTGGAACAAGAACGACGCCCTCGTGGCGGTCAGCCAAGGGCTGCTCGAGCGCTTTTCACCCGATGAGGTGAAGGCGGTCCTCGCGCACGAGATCGGCCACGTAGCCAACGGCGACATGATTACCCTTGCGCTGGTGCAGGGCGTGGTGAACACCTTCGTGATGTTCTTTGCGCGGATCATCGGCAACTTTGTCGACAAGGTGATCTTCAAGAACGAAGGCGGCCGCGGAATCGCCTACTTCGTAGCGACCATCTTTGCCGAAGTGGTACTGGGCTTCCTGGCCAGCGCGATTGTGATGTGGTTCTCGCGCAAACGAGAGTTCCGTGCAGACGAAGCCGGCGCGCGCCTGGCTGGCACCAGTGCAATGATCAGTGCGCTGCAGCGCCTGCGCTCCGAACAGGGCCTACCGGTGCATATGCCCGACAGCCTGACCGCCTTTGGCATCAACGGTGGTGTCAAGCAGGGCCTGGCTCGCATGTTCATGAGCCACCCGCCGCTGGAAGAGCGTATCGACGCGCTGCGTCGTCGGGGCTGATACCCGGTAATGCAAAAGGGGCGATTGGATCGCCCCTTTTTTGCGCGCGGGTTTTACCCCTTGGTGAGCCGATAAACGCGCTCTTCAAGACACGTGACACCGTCCTGCACGAACTTCCAGCTCTCACCCAGGATATCCTGGGCTTCGAGCACCTCCAGGCTCCACTGCAAACCCAGCAGCACCTTCACCTCATCATCCGGCACCGCAAAGGGCGGGCCGGCTTTTTGCGTCTGGTCGTAGTCCAGGGTGATCAGTATTCCCTGGCAGCCTGGCCGCAACAGGCTGTTCAACTGCTCGGCGTACTGCGCGCGCATCAGCGGCGGCAGGGCGATCAGTGCGGCACGGTCGTAGAGCGCCGTGCAGTCAGCCAGTGCCCCGGCATCCAAGGCAAAGAAATCGCCGCACCATATTTCGATCAAATCAGCCTGGTACACCTTGAACACGCCGTGCCGAGTGATGCGTGGCGTCAGGTTCTGCTCGCTGAAAAAGGCTTCTACCGCCTGCTCCGACAGCTCAACGCCGAATACGTGATAGCCGTTGCTGGCCAGCCACATCAGGTCCAGGCTTTTACCACACAGCGGCACCAGCACCTTGGCGCCCTGGGCAAGGCCAAGCACAGGCCAATACCGCAGCAGGTAAGGATTGACCTCGGGCAGGTGAAAGCCAATCTGATTGCGCGCCCAGCGCTCCTGCCAAAATTTGGGCTCCATGGAATCACCTCCGAAAATTCGATCAAAAAGCGCTAAAACTTATATTAGATTTAGATCAATGATCTGATTGAAGATGGGCCCATGTTAAACCTCAGGACCTTCCTTATGTTGCCCAGCCTGTTTATCTCCCACGGATCGCCCATGCTTGCCCTGCAACCCGGCGCCAGCGGCCCCGCCCTGCAGCGCCTGGCCGCTGAACTGCCGCGGCCGAAGGCAATTGTGGTGGTGTCGGCACATTGGGAAAGTCAGGAACTGCTGGTCAGCGGCAGTGCTGCGCCCGAGACCTGGCACGACTTCGGCGGTTTCCCCCGGGAGCTGTTCGCCGTGCAGTACCCGGCACCGGGCGACTTGCAATTGGCCAACGAAATTGTCGAACTGCTTCATGCCGACGGCTTGAATGCGCGGATCGATGAGCGCCGCCCTTTTGACCATGGCACCTGGGTGCCGCTCTCGCTGATGTACCCGGCAGCGGATATTCCAGTGGTGCAAGTCTCCTTGCCAAGTCACATGGGCCCTGCCCTGCAAACCCGCGTCGGGCATGCCTTGGCCAGCTTGCGCGAACAGGGCGTACTGTTGATCGGCTCCGGCAGCATCACCCATAACCTGGGCGAGCTGAACTGGCAGGCCGGACCTGAGAGTATCGAGCCTTGGGCACGCGACTTCCGTGACTGGATGGTGGAGACACTCGCCGCCAACGACGAGGCGGCCTTGCATGATTACCGTCGCCAGGCGCCCCACGCCGTGCGCAATCATCCCAGCGATGAACATTTGTTGCCGCTGTACTTTGCGCGCGGCGCAGGGGGTGACTTCAGCGTTGCACACCAGGGGTTCACCATGGGCGCGCTGGGTATGGACATCTACCGCTTCGGTTAACAGCGGACAAAAAAAATCCCCGAACCAGTCGGGGATTTTTTATGTGCGATCAATCAGCCCAAGGGCGGATCAATCTTCGCGGTAGCGACGCAGCTTCAATTGCTTGCCGGCAACGCGGGTGTCTTTCAGCTTGGTCAGCAGTTTTTCCAGACCGTCTTCCGGCAGCTCCACCAGGGAGAAGCTGTCACGGACCTGGATGCGACCGATGGCTTCACGTGCCAGGCCACCCTCGTTGAGGATAGCGCCCAGCAGGTTCTTGGCAGCGATACCATCACGTGCGCCCAGCGCGGTACGGCAACGAGCACGGCCTTCAGCCAATGGAACCGGAGCGCGACGCTCACGATCACCACGGTCCGGACGGTCGCCGGTACGCTCTGGACGATCACCGCGTGGCGCGTTGTTCGGCACCAGTGGGCGCTCTTTCTCGATGGCCGCCAGGGTCAGGGCCTGACCGTTGGTAGCCTTGCGCAGCAGGGCTGCAGCCAGGGCACGCGGGGTGCAACCGATATCGGCGGTCAGGCGGTCCAGCAGGTCGCCGTGGGTCGATTCAGCGTCAGCCACCAGCGGCGACAGGCTGTTGGTCAGTTTCTTGATGCGGGCATCGAGAACAGCCTGGGCATCCGGCAGGCGGACTTCGGCGACTTTCTGACCGGTTACACGCTCGATCACTTGCAGCATGCGGCGCTCACGTGGCGTCACCAGCAGCAGTGCACGACCTTCGCGACCGGCACGGCCGGTACGGCCGATACGGTGAACGTAGGATTCCGGATCGTAAGGCATGTCAACGTTGAACACGTGGGTGATACGCGGCACGTCGAGACCACGAGCCGCTACGTCGGTCGCCACAACGATGTCCAGGCGGCCATCCTTGAGGGAGTCGATCACGCGCTCACGTTGGTTCTGGGCGATGTCACCGTTCAGCGCAGCGGCTTTGTAGCCTTTGGCTTCCAGGGCACTGGCCAGGTCCAGGGTCGCTTGCTTGGTACGCACGAACATGATCAGGGCGTCGAAGTCTTCGACTTCCAGCAGGCTCAATACAGCCGAGGTCTTCTGGTCAGCGTGAACCAACAGGTGAGCCTGTTCGATCGCGGTAACGGTCTGAGTCTTGGTCTGGATCTTCACGTGTTGCGGATCGCGCAGATGGCGTTCGGCAATGGCACGGATCGACTGTGGCAGGGTAGCCGAGAACAGGACGGTCTGACGGGTCGGAGGCAGTGCCTTGAAGATGACTTCCAGGTCATCCATGAAGCCCAGCTTCAACATTTCGTCAGCTTCGTCCAGAACCAGGTGGTTCACGGTCGACAGGACTTTCTCGTCGCGACGCAGGTGGTCGCACAGACGGCCCGGGGTGGCAACAACAATCTGAGCGCCATTACGGATGGCTTTCAGTTGCGGGCCCATCGGCGCGCCGCCATAGACGGCAACAACGGTAACGCCTGGCATTTGCTTGGCGTAGGTTTCGAAAGCGGTTGCTACTTGCAGCGCCAACTCACGCGTTGGCGCCAGGATCAGGGCTTGCGGTTCGCGCTTGGCAGGATCGATGCAGTGTAGGATAGGCAGGGCGAACGCGGCGGTTTTACCGGTACCGGTTTGCGCCTGGCCAATCATGTCCTGGCCGGCCATGATGATCGGGATCGATTGCTGCTGAATCGCCGAAGGTTCTTCGTAGCCGGTCGCGATGACGGCAGCGAGAATGTTCGGGTTAAGATTAAAAGCGGCGAAGCCGCCGGTTTCCTGGGTCATGGGTCTGCCTCTAAGTGCATCCGCAAAGACCCATGCTCCAAAGCTGCGCATGCCGTGTTGAGACTCAAGAGTCGCCCTGGCTGCTTTGTCGGCGGGGATTTGCGAAAACGAATGAATGAAAAAGATTCGTCAAGGGAGAGTCCGCTGTGCGGACGTGCAGCCGAAGCTGACTTCGGGGAATTGCGCTACCTAAACGCGGCCCGGTTAAAGGCCGGCGCGCACTATACCGGAAATACCTGAAAAAGGGAGCTTTTTTTATCGCCAGGCGCCGATAAACCGCGCTGCATCACAGTCTTTGCAGATAAGCGCGGCAGGGTCTATTTTTCAAAGGCCCGGCCCTGCTGGTCATAACGCTTAAACGGTTCACCTTGCATCGAGACCCTTTGGTCTGAAACCCTTCATTGCGCCCGAGGGAACACCCGATGAATCAAGCCAGCAGCAGCCGCGTCAGCCGTGAACTCCAGGGCCATGTCCTGCTGTTGGGCCTGGATCGGGTCGCCAAGCGCAACGCCTTTGACCTGGACTTGCTCAATGAACTGAGCCTGGCTTATGGCGAATTTGATCGAAATGACGAAGCACGGGTGGCCGTAGTATTTGCCCACGGCGACCACTTCACCGCGGGCCTGGACCTGGCCAATGTCAGCGCTGTGATGGCTGGAGGCTGGCAACCGCCCCTGGGCGGTTGCGATCCCTGGGGCGTTTTCGCCGGCCCCAGGGTCAGCAAACCGGTGATCGTCGCGGCCCAGGGCTATTGCCTGACCATCGGTATCGAGTTGATGCTCGCGGCGGATATCAACCTGTGCGCGAGCAATACCCGCTTTGCGCAGATGGAAGTGCAACGTGGGATTTTTCCGTTTGGAGGCGCGACATTGCGCTTTCATCAGATCGCCGGCTGGGGCAACGCCATGCGCTGGCTGCTCACCGGCGATGAATTCGACGCCCATGAAGCCCTGCGCCTGGGCCTGGTGCAGGAAGTCATGGCCAGTGAAGACCTGCTGCCCCGCGCCATCGAACTCGCCAGCCGCATCGCGCGCCAGGCCCCGCTTGGCGTCCAGGCCACCTTGATGTCGGCCCGCCTGGCACACATGGAAGGCGAAACCGTTGCCGCCGCCGCGCTGCCGCCGATGGTGGATAAATTGCTGAACAGCGAGGATGCCAAGGAAGGCGTGCGGGCGATGGTCGAGAAGCGGCCGGGGGTGTTCAAGGGCATCTAGCTTATGTAGCCGGACGAATCGCCTTGATCAACGGCTGCAACGAATAACCCAGACGCGGCGCCAACAACTCAGCCCGAGTAGAAAGCGCATCCAGATCCAGCGCCTGGTCCAGCTCCGAAGGCACCAACAGGATCACATTGCCCTCCTTCACCGGCAGTTCCCAATAATGCCGGTGGTACAAACCACGCAGCAACGCCGCGCCCAAAGGTTTGCCATCATCGGTCGCCCACTGGTTGATCACCAGCCAACCGCCGGGGTTGAGTTTCTTCTGGCAGTTTTCCAGGAAGGTCCAGGCCAGGTGTCCGACGCCGGGACCGACATCCGTGTAGAGGTCGACGAAAATCAGGTCCGCCGATTCAGCGCTCTCCAACAATTCCAAGGCGTCGCCGATGCGGATATACAGGCGCGGATCATCATCCAGCCCCAGGTATTCGATGGCCAGGCGCGGCACATCGGGGCGCAGCTCGATGGCTTCGACATCCTCCAGCGGCAGGAACTTGAGGCACGCCTGGGTCAAGGTGCCAGCTCCCAGGCCGAGGAACAGTGCGCTCTCCGGCTGCTCATGGCACAACGCGCCGATCAGCATCGCGCGGGTGTAGTCGTATTCCAGCCAGCTCGGGTCAGCGGTGAACACGCAGCTTTGCTCGATGGCGTCGCCAAACTCGAGAAACCGGTAATCGGCCACCTCGAGTACACGAATCATGCCGAAATCATCATGGACTTCGGCCAGCAGGCGCTCGACACGCTCCTCGCTCATCACTACTCCTAAAGGGTCTACCCCACGGCAAAGGCGCGATTGTCGGCCAACCGGCGGCAACAGGTCACGCACTAATTGCTGATAACATTGGCGCCCGACCGTCAACCACCCAATCGAGTTCATGATGAGCCAACCCTGGAGTCCCGACAGCTGGCGCGCCCTGCCAATCCAGCAACAACCCCAGTACCCGGACGCTGCGCACTTGTTGCAAGTGGAGCAGAGCCTGGCCAGCTATCCGCCGCTGGTGTTTGCCGGGGAAGCCCGCGAGTTGCGCCGTCAGTTTGCCGAGGTGACCCAGGGTCGCGCGTTCCTGCTGCAAGGTGGCGACTGCGCCGAGAGCTTTGCCGAGTTCTCCGCCGCAAAAATCCGCGACACCTTCAAGGTGCTGCTGCAGATGGCCATCGTGATGACCTTCGCCGCCGGCTGCCCGGTGGTGAAAGTCGGGCGCATGGCCGGCCAGTTCGCCAAGCCGCGCTCGGCCAACGATGAGACCCTCGACGGCATCACCCTCCCCGCCTACCGTGGCGACATCGTCAACGGCATTGGTTTCGACGAAAAAAGCCGCGTGCCGGACCCGGACCGCCTGCTGCAGTCCTACCACCAGTCCACCGCCACCCTCAACCTGCTGCGCGCCTTTGCCCAGGGCGGTTTTGCCGACCTGCACCAGGTGCACAAGTGGAACCTGGACTTTATCGCCAACTCCGCCCTGGCGGAAAAATACAGCCAGTTGGCCGACCGCATCGACGAAACCCTGGCCTTCATGCGCGCCTGCGGCATGGACAGCTCGCCGCAGTTGCGCGAAACCAGCTTCTTCACCGCCCATGAAGCGCTGCTGCTCAACTACGAACAAGCCTTCGTGCGCCGCGACAGCCTGACCAACGACTACTACGACTGCTCGGCGCACATGCTGTGGATCGGCGACCGCACCCGTCAGTTGGATGGCGCCCATGTCGAATTCCTGCGCGGGGTGAACAACCCGATCGGCGTGAAGGTCGGCCCGAGCATGAACCCGGACGACCTGATCCGCCTGATCGACCTCCTCAACCCCGACAACGACCCCGGCCGCCTCAACCTGATCGCGCGCATGGGTGCAGGCAAAGTCGGCGACCACCTGCCCAAGCTGATTCGCGCGGTGCAGCGCGAAGGCAAGCAGGTGCTGTGGAGCTCCGACCCGATGCACGGCAACACCATCAAGGCCAGCAGCGGCTACAAGACCCGCGACTTTGCGCAGATCCTCGGCGAGGTCAAGGAGTTCTTCCAGGTGCACCAGGCCGAGGGCACCTATGCCGGCGGGATTCATATCGAAATGACCGGGCAGAACGTCACCGAGTGCATCGGCGGCGCACGGCCGATCACCGAAGATGGCTTGTCGGACCGCTATCACACCCATTGCGACCCGCGGATGAACGCTGATCAGTCGCTGGAGTTGGCATTCCTGATTGCCGAGACATTGAAGCAGGTCAAACGCTGATCATCGCAGCCCGCAACCGGTCGGCACTCGGCCGCTGGCAATTGAGCTGGATATGTTCCAGCCCCAGCCAGTCGGCCATTTGCCGCAGGTTCAGGGCCAGCGCCTGCATCCCCTCATCATCCAGCCCCGACTCCTCTTCGTGCACCCCATGCACGGCCAGGCGCCCGTTGGCGCGTTCGGCCCGCAGGTCGATACGTGCAGCGATCCGCTCGTTGTGCAAAAACGGCAGCACGTAGTAGCCGTACACCCGCTTGTGTTGCGGGGTGTAGATCTCCAGGCGGTAGCGGAAATCGAACAGGCGCTCGGTGCGGCTGCGCTCCCAGACCAGCGAGTCGAAGGGCGACAGCAGTGCGCTGGCCGACACCTTGCGTGGCATTTTGGGCTCGGGCAGGCAGTAGGCTGCCTGCTTCCAGCCTTGCACCTGGCACACCTGCAATTGCCCGTCCTCGACCAATTCCGCCAGGCGACTGCGACTGTCGGCGGGGTCAAGACGGAAGTAGTCGCGCAGGTCTTTTTCGGTGCCTACACCCAAGGCGGTGGCGCTGTGCAGCAACAGGCCACGCTGGGCCTCGGCCTCGGTCAACGGCGCCTGCTGGAGGATATCGCCAGGGATGACGCGCTCGGGCAAGTCATAGAGCCGCTCGAAGCCACGCCTGCCGGCAACGGTAACCAGGCCGGCGGCGAACAGCCACTCAAGCGCGTGCTTTTCATCGCTCCAGTCCCACCAGGGTCCGGCTCGCTCTTCGCGGGTCGACAAACTGCCCGCGCCCAGCGCGCCCTGCTGTTCGACAGTCTGCAAAACGCGCTGGATCGTGGCCTGTTGCTCACGACCGAAGCGCGCCATCTGCGAATAGATGCCCAGCCCCTGCTGCGCTCGCTCCATACGCCAACGCATCAAGGGATATAGCGCCATCGGCAGCAACGAGGCCTCGTGCCCCCAGTACTCAAACAGCGAACGCCGCCGGCCCTGGCTCCAGGCCGCCTGTTCAAGCATCAACGGCGAGTAACCGCCCAGGCGGGAAAACAGCGGCAAGTAATGAGAGCGCACCAGCGCATTGACCGAGTCAATCTGCAACACGCCCAAGCGCTCGATCACGCGGTTGATGTGCGCAGCTTTTATCAGTACGGGCGCCTGGCGCCCGGAAAATCCCTGGGCCGCCAGCGCCATGCGCCGAGCTTGCTTGAGGGAAAAAGACAGGTCGGCGGCCATGAGGTTCTCCATGTGGGCTCGCCAACCACCCTACTGCATCCGGGGTCATTTTCGCAGCGGGTCTTGCCAGAAATGCAGATGGCGATCCTGCTCAACGTCGCCGCGATTGAGCCCGATGTCCTTGAGCGCATCATCGCTCAAGCTGGCCAGGACCTGACGCTCCCCATGCAGCGCCTGCCAACGGGCAATCCTGTGAAACAGCCCGGAAAACGGACGTTTTGCCATCAACACAAAGCCTCTTTGACCTTTCATCTTCTCGCCCTCCAATGGGGATGACGCGAGTGTGTGCCTGGCCTTAAGATCAATCCAACGAATGTTTCTTATGCAATACATCTCGGAGATTGATCAATTGTCCGGCTACCCGAGCATCGACACTGAGGTACTGCGCACTTTCGTCGCCATCGCCGACCAGGGCGGTTTCACCCGCGCCGGTGAACGGGTCAACCGCACCCAATCGGCGGTGAGCATGCAGATGAAGCGCCTGGAAGAAGACGTGCTGCAGCGCAAACTGTTCGAGCGCGATGGACGGCAAGTGCGGCTTACCCCCGAGGGCCAAGTGCTGCTGGGCTATGCGCGGCGTATCTTGAAATTGCACAGCGAAGTCTTCAACACCCTGCGCGAGCCGCATATGGTGGGGCTGGTACGCATCGGTACACCGGATGACTACGTGATGCGCTTCCTGCCGGGGATTCTCCAGCGGTTTTCCAAGGCATACCCGCTGATCCAGATTGAGATGCACTGCGAGGCGTCCACCGTGCTGATGCAGCGCCGGGACCTGGCCCTGACCGTGATCAGCCGAGAGCCCGGGAATGATGTCGGGGAGCTGTTGCGTTCCGAACGCATGGTATGGGCCGCAGCACCGTGCTTTTGCGTAGACGAGCACGACGCCCTGCCCCTGGCGATTTCCGGTGCTGACTGCCTTTATACCCAGTGGGCCCTTGGGGCACTGGATTCGGTCGAGCGCAGTTATCGCCTTGCCTATCACAGCACCAATGGGGCGGCGATCCAGGCAGTCGTCAGCGCGGGCTTGGCGGCCATGGTCAGCATGGAAAGCCTGGTGACTGCAGACCTGCGCATACTCGGCAGCGAGGAAGGGTTACCGCCCTTGCCGTCAATGAACCTGCGTTTGCTGCGTAACCCCCTGATGGCCTCACCGATCACCGATTGCCTGGCCGAGTACATTCTCGAAGGCTTCAGACTTTAAAGGTCAGCATTACCGCACACAGCACCAGGAAGCCGCAGAACAGGCCGCGCAACAGCCTTTCCGGCAGGGCGTGGGCGACTTTCACGCCCCAACTGATACTGAGCAGGCCACCGACGGCCAGGGGGATGCCGATCAGCCAGTCCACTTCGTGGTGCCAGGCATAGGTGACCAGGGTCACCCCGGTACTGGGCAGGGCCAAGGCCAGGGACAAGCCCTGGGCGACCACCTGGGTGGTGCCGAACACACTGGTCAGTACCGGCGTGGCCACCACCGCGCCGCCCACCCCAAACAAACCGCCCATGGAACCGGACGCCGCGCCCAACACGCCAAGCCAGGGCCAGGCATAACGCATGTGTGCCGTCGGCGGTGCATTTCGCGTGAACATGCCCAGCAGGTTGTAAGCCGAAAGCGTCAGCAGGAACACGATAAAGCCGATGCGCATGGCGCCTGCGTCCAGCCCCACGGCCCAGATCGAGCCGAGCCAGGCAAAGCTGAAGCCCATGATGCCCAACGGCAGGGCGTGGCGCAGTTCGATGCGATTGCGCTGGTGGTAACGCCACAGGGCGAGCATCACGTTGGGCACCACCATCACCAGCGCCGTGCCTTGGGCAAGTTGTTGGTCCAGGCCGAACCATACGCCGAGGACCGGGATCGCAATCAGCCCACCGCCAATACCAAACAGGCCACCGACCGTGCCGAGGGCCACGCCCAATACCAGGTAAACCGCTAAATCCAACACCGCTCGCTACTCCACATTCCCAGGCCCTGCATGCTACGCAGTCGACCCTGGCGCGGAAACGCACAGCAACGCACAATGGCTGTGCCAATCTCGCATAAGCGCGCATCGATGAATCCCAACACGCTGACCGATCAACTGAGCCTGTTTCTCGATGTACTGGAAACCGGCAGCTTTTCTGCCGCAGCCCGTCGCCATCCGCTGACCCCTTCGGCGGTGGCGCGGCGCATCGACAGCCTGGAAAGCTCCGTGGGCAGCCGCCTGTTCCAGCGCAGCACTCACGCGGTGGTGCCGACCCCGGCGGGCCTGGCCTTCGCCGAGCGGGCACGACGGATTGTCAGCGAGCTGCAACTGGCGCGGGCGGAAGCGGTCTCCTTGAGCCATGCCCCCGAAGGCTTGATCCGCGTGGACGCACCGGCAGCGTTTGGTCGACGGCATCTGGCACCCGTGATCGCCGACTTTCTGAATGTGTACCCGGGGCTGGATGTGCACCTGCATCTGATCGACAGCTTTGTCGATATGCAGGGCGCGCATCTGGGCAAGGTCGACCTGGTGCTGCGCGCCGGGCATATCGTCGATACACGGCTGATCGCCACGCCCCTGGCCAGTATCGTGCGCATCGCCTGCGCCAGTCCGGCCTACCTGAAAAGCCGTGGCACCCCGGCCCACCCTCGCGAATTGAGCGAGCATGACGGCCTGGACTGGGACGGCCTGGCGCCGATGTTCGCGTGGCGCTTCGAGTTGGACGGGCGACGTGCAACGCATCGCCCGCGGCGCATCCGCATGAGCGCCAACAACGCTGAAGCGTTGTTATCGGGCGCCCTCGCCGGGCTGGGGATCGCCCACCTCCCCACCTGGCTGGCCAGTGAGTACCTGGTGCGCGGCGAGTTACTGCCGCTGTTTTGCCAAGACGGCCTGCCCAACCCGGAGACCACCGGGATCTATGCACTGCGCCTGGAACAGCAGCCCAATGCGCGCAGCCGGTTGCTGCTGGAATACCTCAAGTCCCGATTCAGCCCCGTGCCGCCTTGGGATCTGGCCCTGCAAAGCGGACTGGTCTGACCACCCGCACAAAATTATCTGGCGCATTAAAGATTTGCCCGCTAGATTCCAGGCAGACACGCTTTTTTGAGGCACCACCATGAGCAAAAATCCCGCCCCGTGCGAATCCCTGTTGCTGGACAACCAACTGTGTTTCGCCCTGCACTCCACGTCGCTGCTGATGACCAAGGTCTACAAACCGCTGCTGCAAGCCCTCGGCCTGACCTACCCGCAGTATCTGGCCATGATGGTGCTGTGGGAAGAAGATGGTTTGACCGTCGGAGAAATCAGCAGCCGCCTGCTGACCGACCCGGGCTCCCTGACACCACTGCTCAAGCGCCTGGAAGCCGAAGGCCTGCTCAGCCGCACCCGCAGCCGTGAAGATGAGCGCGTGGTGGTGGTGGAACTGACCGGCGCCGGGCGCGCCTTGCAGGAAAAGGCCATGGGTATTCCACAGTGCATTCTCGGCGCCAGCGGTTTGGAGCTGGACCAATTGCGCAAGCTGCAGGCTGACTTGCTTGCGTTGCGGGGCAACCTGCAGAACGCGATCTGAACACGGCAAAACACTCAACCTGTGGGAGGAGGCTTGCTCCCGATGACGGTTTATCAGTCGACGAATCTTTTGACTGAAACACCGCTATCGGGAGCGAGCCCCCTCCCACATTGGTTTGCAGCGACTGAAAAATATTTATACATTTATCTTGCGCACTAAACATTAGCGCTATACATTTACCTCACCAACTACTTAGCGCGCAAAACTTTAGCGCTAAAAACCAAGAGGACGACACCATGCAAACGCTCTATACCGCAGTAGCCACCGCCACCGGCGGCCGTGATGGTCGCGCTGTTTCCAGCGACAATATCCTCGACGTCAAACTCTCCACCCCCAAGGAATTGGGCGGCGCCGGCGGCCAGGCCACCAACCCGGAACAACTGTTTGCCGCCGGTTACTCGGCCTGCTTTATCGGCGCCCTGAAATTCGTCGCCAGCCAGACCAAACGCAAAATCCCGGATGATGCCTCGATCACTGCCCACGTCGGCATCGGCCAGATCCCTGGCGGTTTCGGCCTGGATATCGACCTGCACGTCAGCCTGCCAGGCCTGGCCGAGGACGATGCGCAAAGCCTGGTCGACGCTGCGCACCAAGTCTGCCCGTACTCCAACGCCACCCGTGGCAACGTCGATGTGCGCCTGCACGTAACCGTCTAACCACTGCCGCTGTCACTGGAGAAGAACATGAACACATTTGCCAACGTGCTGACCGGCAGCCTGCTCGCCCTGTCCGTCACTCACGCGTTTGCCGCCAATGGCGACGTTGAACACAGTACCCAGGCCTTCCTGGATGTGTTGAACGCCGGCACTGGCAAACCGATGGAACAACTGACACCCACGCAAGCCCGTGCCGTACTGACGGGTGCCCAGGCCGGTGTGAAGTTGACCCTGCCCAAGGCGGACGTGAGCCAGAAGACCATTCAGGTCGATGGCCAGCCGCTGGACCTGACCATCGTGCGGCCAGCCGGGGTCAAGGGCACATTGCCGGTGTTCATGTTCTTCCACGGCGGCGGCTGGGTGCTGGGGGACTACCCGACTCACGAGCGCCTGGTGCGCGATCTGGTGGTGGGTTCGGGGGCCGTGGCGGTCTTCGTCAACTACACGCCTTCACCGGAAGCCCGCTATCCGGTGGCGATCAACCAAGCCTACGGCGCAACCAAGTGGGTCGCCGAGCATGGCAAGGACATCAACGTCGACGGCAAACGCCTGGCGGTCGCGGGTAATAGTGTCGGCGGCAATATGGCAGCCGTCGTCAGCCTGATGGCCAAGGACAAGGGCACACCTGCGATCAAGTTCCAACTGCTGTTATGGCCGGTGACCGATGCCAATTTCGAGACGGCGTCCTACAACCAGTACGCCGAAGGGCACTTCCTCACCAGGAACATGATGAAGTGGTTCTGGGACAACTACACCATCGACGCCAATCAGCGCGCCGAGATCTACGCCTCGCCGCTGCGGGCGACCGCGGATCAGCTCAAGGGCTTGCCGCCCGCGCTGATTCAGACCGCCGGTGCCGACGTGTTGCGTGACGAAGGCGAAGCCTATGCGCGCAAGCTGGACCAGGCCGGGGTTCCAGTGACGGCCGTGCGCTACAACGGCATGATCCACGACTACGGCTTGCTCAATGTGGTCAGCCAGATACCAGCGGTGCGTTCGGCCTTGCTGCAGGCATCCGACGAGCTCAAGCAACACCTGAAGTAAAAAAGCAGCGCCCACGAAAAAGCCCGACGCTAGGTCGGGCTTTTTTCGTATCGGCGGGGCCAGAATTACTTCTTGGCGCGACCTTTGTACGAACCACCTTCGCGGGTGTCGATCTCGATCAGGTCGTCGATTTCGATGAAATCGGCTACTTGCAGTTCGGTACCGTTGCTCAGCTTGGCAGGCTTCATTACTTTGCCCGAAGTGTCACCGCGAGCGGAACCTTCGGTGTAGGCAACCTTACGCACGATAGTGGTCGGCAGCTCTACGGAAACCAGGCGCTCTTCGAAGAAAATAGCTTCGCAGACGTCTTCCATGCCTTCTTCGATGAACGGCAGAACAGCTTCGATATCTTCAGCGTTCAGCTCGTACATGGTGTAGTCGGTAGTGTCCATGAACGTGTAGGTGTCGCCGCTGATGAAGGACAGGGTCGCTTCCTTGCGGTCGAGGATCACGTCGTCCAGTTTGTCATCGGCGCTGTAGACGATCTCGGTCTTGTAACCGGTCAGCAGGTTCTTCAGCTTGGTCTTCATGATTGCGCTGTTACGACCAGACTTGGTGAACTCAGCTTTCTGAACCAGCCAAGGGTCGTTTTCGAGACGGATCACTGTACCGGGTTTCAGTTCTTTACCAGTTTTCATTGCGTATATCCGAAATTTGGATGGGATTACAAAAATCAAGGTCGCGTATCATATCCAACTTTCATAAAACTGTACCAGCGCCGTCGCAAGATCGGCCTGCAAGCCTTGTTCCAGACACCACGTCTGCGCGTGCTGGCTTAACTCAGGCCAGTGCGCCAGCAGCATTTTCCACGCTTGTGCCATATCGCCATCAGTGTTCCAGGCTTGCCAGAGCTCGACCAGGGCAGCCTTTGCGGCCGGTGACAGCGCGGCGGTGTACAGGTCCAGGAAGGCGTCGAGCTTGTCCAGGTGGATGTCTTCGTCCTGGCGATAGATGTGCCACAGCAGCGGCCGCCCGGCCCATTGGGCGCGCACGAACGAGTCTTCGCCGCGCACGGCGTTGAAGTCGCAACACCACAGCAGGCGGTCATATTGCTCCTGGCGCACAAACGGCAGCACCTGCACGGTCAGGGCGTTGCGTTGATGGACGTCCCCCACCGCCAGGCCTTCGACACCGAGCCAATGCTGTACATCACCGAGGATGCGCCCTTCCGGCACCAAGAGATGAGTGGTGTGCCCGTCGGTCGAAAGTGCATCCAGCCAACTGGCCAGCCCGGCGTTTTCGTAGGCGAACAACGAGATCAGCCGCGCACCAGCTGCCGGAAACACACCCAAGGCTTGCAGGAATTGCCGCTGCGCAGCGGCATCCTGCTGAAACGCCTGACGCTGCTCCAGCAACCCTGCCTCGCGTAACAGCCCCCCGGTGCCGGGTCGGAAACCCGGAAAAAAGAAGTACTTCTGCACACCCTTGAACTTCACCGACGGCAACCGATGGCACCCCACTACCCAGTCTTCGGCACTGAGGTAATCCAGGTTCATCCACAACGGCGTGCGTTCACGCGCGGCCATGGCTTCCATGTAGTCAGGCGGCAACTGGCAGGCGAAGGCGGCGATCACCACATCGGCTGCCGGGGCGCTCGACCACACGGCCGGCCAATGGCGCACATCGACACCCTCTTGCCATTGCTGGTCCAGGCGCACATCAATCTCCGGACACATACGCTCGAAGGCGCGCAGGTCGTCGACCCACAAGCGCACCTCGCAGCCCTGCTCCGCCACCAATTGCCGGGCCAGGCGCCAGGTCACGCCGATGTCGCCATAGTTATCGACGACGCTGCAAAAAATATCCCAGCGGGCTTTCATTCCGCGCTCCAACGCTCAAAGGCTCGATTGTCCGCATAAATGCGCCAATGCAGAAGGCTTGATCGCGATTATTCTGCACAGTGGCTGTGCGACAATCGCCATCAACACCCCCGGATTTGCGTGGGGGTGGATAAGACGGTACCTACGTTGTCCTTCAAGGAGCTCATCATGTCCTCTAGCGCGCCTATGTCGCTGCCCAAGCTCACGCTCGCCGTTGCCCTGGGGCTGTGGCTGGGATTTATCGCCATTGCGCTGACCAGTTGGCTGGCGTCGCGCTATCTGTTCCCGCAGAGCCTGGCGCCTGTAGCCCAGGCCGTTCAGCAACTGGGCAAACCTGCAGCGGTTGCGCCGGAGCCGCCGAACCGTATGTTCGAGCAGTACCAACAGAACCTGCAGAAGCAGGAACAACAGCAGGCCCTGGACCAGGCCCGCAATAACGCACGCAACCTGTCCAACCCAAAATGCCAGTTCTGGCTGCAGCAGGACCAGAACGCACCGAATGAAAAGACCCGGGCCAATGTCCTGCAATTCTGCGATTGATGACCATGAATAAATACGCCGTTCACCAGCTGATCCTGGAAAAACTCACGGTCGACCTCGACATCGCCCAGCGCGCCGCGCAGACCGCCTACGAAACCGCGACCCACGAAGAAAATATCGCCGAAAACAAATACGACACCCTCGGGCTGGAGGCGTCTTACCTGGCAGCCGGGCAAGCCAGGCGCGTCGAGGAAATCAAGCAGGCGCTGGCGCTGTGCCAGAACCTGCCACTGCGTGCGTACGATGATCAACGTGGCATAGAAGTCGGCACATTGCTGGGCCTGGAAGACGAGAACGGCCGCCAGCAGTGGCTGTTCCTGGCACCGGATGCGGCGGGTTTGAAGGTGGACGTGGTCGGGCAACCGGTGACCGTCATCACCCCGCGTTCACCCTTGGGCAAAAGCCTGCTGGGCAAATACGAAGGTGATGAGGTGGAGATTCTGGTGGCAGGCGCCCGGCAACACTTTACGGTTACCGAGGCCAAATAACCCCCTTAATGGACGGGCAATTCCACGCCGTCGAACAGCTCTTCCAGTTCCTGCTTGTTGTGGCACTGGATCGCCTTGGCCATGACTTCGCGGGTCAGGTGCGGGGCGAACTTCTCGATAAAGTCGCACATGAAGCCCCGCAGGAAGGTGCCACGGCGGAAGCCGATCTTGGTCACACTGGACTCAAACAGCTCGCTGGCATCCAGCACCACCAGGTCTTTATCGAGGTTGGTATCGACGGCCATCTTGGCGACGATGCCCACGCCCAGGCCCAGGCGCACATAGGTCTTGATGACGTCGGCGTCGGCGGCGGTGAACACCACTTTCGGCGTGAGGCCACGATGGCTGAAGGCTTCGTCGAGCTTGGAGCGGCCGGTGAAACCGAAGACGTAGGTGACGATCGGGTATTCGGCCAGGGCTTCCAGGGTCAGCTTCGGCAACTTGGCCAATGGGTGGCCCTGGGGCACGACGACGCAACGGTTCCAGCGGTAGCACGGCATCATCACCAGGTCACCGAACAGCTCCAGGGCTTCGGTGGCGATGGCAAAGTCGACGGTGCCATCGGCGGCCATCTCGGCGATCTGCATCGGCGAGCCTTGATGCATGTGCAGCGCCACGTCCGGGTATTGCTTGATGAAATCGCGGATCACCGGCGGCAATGCGTAACGCGCCTGGGTGTGCGTCGTGGCAATCGACAAGGTGCCTTTCTTCTCGTTGGAGAATTCCTGGGCGATCTGCTTGATGCTCTCGACTTTGCGCAGGATCTCGCCGGCGGTAGTGATGATGCGTTCACCGGCCGGGGTGACACGGGTGAGGTGCTTGCCGCTGCGCGCGAACACTTCGACGCCCAGCTCGTCTTCGAGCAGGCGGATCTGCTTGCTGATACCGGGTTGGGAGGTGTAAAGGCTTTGAGCGGTAGCGGAAACGTTGAGGTCGTGGTGCGCCACTTCCCAGATGTAGCGCAGTTGTTGAAGCTTCATATGTGTCCCTCAAAGCAGATAGACGCCACGGGTATCAGCGACGGTATATAACTATATTAAAGGTTTGACGGATAAATCTAGAACTTTTTATCGTTTTTTACCCATCACACGTCATCACTGCGTCGACGCTGTAACGCAGGCACCAGGTAAACCGGCACGCTAGACAACTGCAGCACCCGTGCGGCGGTACGCCCAAGCGGTGTGGCGGCCGCCGTGGCATGGCTGTGGCTGCCGACGACCAACAGGTCTACGGACAGTTTGCGCAACTGCTCGAGTATCACTTCGCACGGGTCGCCCTGGATCACCCGTACCGAGCGAATCAGTTCCAGGTCTTGCCCCCCGTCCCCCAACTCTTCGCGAAAACTGTCCAGCACCCGCTGCTCGATGGTCGCCATGACAGTGCTCAGCCCCTGGCTCTGCCATTCACTCAAGGCCTTCTCATCAAGGTAGCTCTGCAACACCGATTCGGCGAACAACCCGATGGGCTCGACCACATGAATCACATCCAGGTCAGCCTTGAACGTCCGCGCCAGCGCCAGTGCATGTTGCATCACATACGGCGCGTACAGACCAAGGTCCGTGGCGTACAGCATCGAACGAATCATAAAACCTCCCGGACGGCCAGGATGGAGGAGATTGAATGAGCTTAGCAGCGCCCCTAAGTCTCGGCCTGAATCCTCACCTCGTTACTGATGCCATGGGGCACATGCCCGGTGGCCACCACCTCCCTGGCTTTCTCGCAGTGACCGGCCTGGTCATCGAAAAACACATCCGCGGCAAACGCCTCCAGGAATGCGGACTTTTCCAGGCCGCCGAGAAACAGTGACTCATCCAGGCGGATGTCCCACTCACGCAAGGTCCGGATCACCCGCTCGTGGGAAGGCGCCGAACGGGCGGTGACCAAGGCTGTGCGGATCGGGCAGGCCTCGTCTGGAAACTCACGCTGCAACAAGTTGAGTGCCGCCAGGAAACCCTTGAAGGGGCCACCGTGCAAAGGCTGGCGTGCCGACTCGCGCTCGCTGGCCTGGAACGCCTCCAGCCCGCCGGCCTGGTACACGCGCTCCGATTCATCGGAGAACAGCACCGCGTCACCGTCAAAGGCAATCCGCAGCTCTTCGCTGGACGCCCGGCGCGGACCGCCCGACAGAATCGTCGCGGCGGCAAAGCCGGCATCGAGGGCACTGCGTACATCTTCAGCATGGGTGGAAAGAAACAGGTGACAGCCAAACGCCGCCAAATAGGGATAAGGACTACGCCCACCGACAAAGGCTGCGCGGGAAATATCCAGGCCGTAATGCTGGATGGAATTGAACACGCGCAAGCCGGTGTCGGCACTGTTGCGCGATACCAGTACCACCTCGACCCGAGCACGGCCCAGGCTGGCATTGAGGCTCAGCAGCTTCTTGACCAGCGGAAAGGCGTCACCGGGCTCGAGGATCTCTTCCTCGTGTTCGATCTGGTATTTACGGTAGGCCTCCACCCCTTGGGCCAGGTAGACCTTGTGGCTGTCGCTCAGGTCGAACAGCGCCCGCGAGGAAATCGCCAGCACCAGTTTGTCGCCCAATCCCTTTGCCATGGTACGTCCCCCGAATCAGCGGTTATGCCGATCAATAAAGCTCAAGGCCTGGTACAGCGCCTGCATTCGTGGCAATTCGCAACCCGCGGCCTTGGCGGCAGCAAGCGGTCGCCCATAGATCGCCGCCAGTTCCAGCGGGCGTTTATGTATATGGTCGTGGTACATGCTGGGCAGGTAATCGTCCATGGTTTCCGTCATGGCGAACATCTGCTCGGCGTAACTGGCGGGGATTTCATGGCCGCAGGCATGGGCGCCCTGCACCACTTCGGCCATCAGCGCCTGGATCAGCTCGCGGCTGGATTCGTCCGCCATCATTGCCGTGGTACCCGTGCCCAGCAACACCGAGAGGCCGTTGTAGGGCACGTTCCACACCAGCTTGTGCCAGCGGGCCTGATGCACATTGGCCATGGCCTGGGACTCGATGCCGGCCTTATGAAACAACGCGGCACCGGCTTCGACAATAGCCTTCTGGCGGGCCTCATCGTTGGCGGCCATGCCGCTGTGGTAGCCCAGGTTGACCCGGCCCAACGCCTGATGCTCGACGACGCCAGGCGCGGAGCGGTGTACGCCGATGTAGCACAGCCCGCCCAGTAGATGCAGGGATGGCGGCAGGTGTTCACGCAGACTGTCTTCGACATCCAGGCCGTTTTGCAGCAACACCACCTTGGCGTCCGGCGCCGCGACCTGGGCGAGGGTCGGGGCCAGCTCGACATTGCCGGTGGACTTGGTGCCCACCAGCAACCAATCGCACGGCGGCATGTCCGCGGCATGGGCGTAGGCCTGCACCGGGCGCAGTTGCAGGTTGCCATGCACACTGCTATTGACGCGCAGGCCGTGCTCGCTGACCGCCGCGTATTCGCTGCGCAGCAGGAAGTGCACGTCGAAGCCCGCGCGTGCCAGCATCACGCCATAGAAGCCACCGATGGCGCCGGTGCCGATAATGCCGATACGTGGCGACTGTACTGTCATGGCAGTTCCTCCGGAGTGCGGCTAAGTGCTTGGTCAATGGTTTCGGTCAGGTCAGAAAGCGTAAGACGTGTCTGTATTTGCCCGAGGAACTGACCCTCGCACACCACGAACAACGCCGGCAAATGAAAGATCTGGTAGCGTTCGACCGCACCGCCATTGTGCCCGGCATCCACCCAGCACACGCGGTCCACCGGCAAACGCCAGCCCGGCAACTGCTGGCGTGCCCAACGGCAACTGGAACACCCCACGCTGGTGAACACCACCAGCGAAATACCTGGCAATCCCAGCAATTGCTGGTCAATATCCAGGTCGGTCAATTCCAGTTCCTTCACTATACTGCTGCCACCGCCGTCAACTGGACGGTGCTCGGAGTCCGTGTACATGGGTCGTTTTTTACCTCACCCTGATGATGTCGCTGTCGAGTTAATCCAACGCCCCTCTCCCGCCATCCCCCGCCAACGCCTGCACACTATCGGCCTGGGCGGCGTTGCCTGCAATTGGCCCCGCGCATGGCGCCAGGGCACGGCCGTTGACCTGCACATTCCCTCCCTGGGCGCCACGGCCCGATATCCGGGGTATGTGGCGTGGTGTCGCAAGGTGGAAAACGGCTACCGCGTGGGCATTTCGTTTACCGATGAACATGCGTTGTTCGGTGCGCGAATGGGTGAGCAAGCATGCCGGATAGAGCGCTACTGCCGCCAGCACGAAGATGCCGAGCCGACCCCGCAGCAACTCGAAGCCCTGGCCCGAGAGTGGGTGGCGCGCCATGCCGGCGAGTTCGCCCATGAGACGTTTGTGCGGCCAGCGCTGGATTAAAGCGGGCTTTGCCCATTGTCGCGGGCCCGTGTTACGCGCTAAGGTTCCTCCCCCCTGCATTCAAATCATGCTGTGCCCGCCGCACGGGGATGGCTGGCGGCCGGCACCCGTGACCCTGGCGAGTAACACGATGGCTGATTTACCGATCAATGACCTAAACGTCGAATCCAACGAGACCCTGATCACACCCGATCAGCTCAAGCGCGAAATCCCTCTGAGCGACGCTGCCCTGCAGACCGTCACCAAAGGCCGCGAAGTCATCCGTGACATTCTCGATGGCACCGACCACCGCCTCTTCGTCGTGATCGGGCCTTGCTCGATCCACGACCTCAAGGCTGCCCACGAATACGCCGAGCGCCTCAAAGTGCTGGCGGCAGAAGTGTCCGACACCTTGTACCTGGTGATGCGCGTGTATTTCGAGAAGCCGCGTACCACCGTGGGCTGGAAAGGCTTGATCAACGACCCGTACCTGGACGACTCGTTCAAGATCCAGGACGGTTTGCACATCGGTCGTAAATTGCTGCTGGACCTGGCCGAAATGGGCCTGCCCACCGCCACCGAAGCCCTCGACCCGATTTCCCCGCAGTACCTGCAGGACCTGATCAGCTGGTCGGCCATCGGCGCGCGCACCACCGAGTCGCAGACCCACCGCGAAATGGCATCCGGCCTGTCTTCGGCCGTAGGCTTCAAGAACGGCACCGACGGCGGCCTGACCGTGGCGATCAACGCGCTGCAATCGGTCTCCAGTCCTCACCGTTTCCTGGGTATCAACCAGGAAGGCGGCGTCTCCATCGTCACCACCAAGGGCAATGCCTACGGTCACGTGGTGTTGCGCGGCGGCAATGGCAAGCCCAACTATGACTCGGTCAGCGTTGCGCTCTGCGAGCAGGCGCTGAACAAGGCCAGGATCAAGCCGAACATCATGGTCGACTGCAGCCACGCCAACTCCAACAAGGACCCGGCGCTGCAGCCGCTGGTGATGGAAAACGTCGCCAACCAGATCCTCGAAGGCAACCAGTCGATTATCGGCCTGATGGTCGAGAGCCACCTGAACTGGGGCTGCCAGGCGATTCCAAAGGACCTGGCCGACTTGCAGTACGGCGTGTCGATCACCGATGCCTGCATCGACTGGCCCGCCACCGAGAACACCCTGCGCAGCATGCACGCCAAGCTCAAGGACGTATTGCCGAAACGCAAACGCAGCTGAACCTGTATTTGAAAGATGCGCACACAAAAACGCCGGGCTGAGCCCGGCGTTTTTCATGCTGCGTTTTATGTTGTGCGTTATAGCTTCGCGGCATGGCGCTGGTGGCGCTCCATGTAGCGTTCGACATAGGAGCATGACGGGATCACCGTGTAGCCTTGCTCTTCGGCAAACTTCAACGCTTCCTCGGTCAACGCAGCTGCAATGCCACGGCCGCGCAGTGCGTTGGGCACGAAGGTCCGATAGATGTCCAGGGTCTGCTTCCCGAGGTCCATATAGGTCAGATAGGCACGATGACCGTCCACATTGGTCTCGAACTGATGACCAGCCTGGTCATGGTGGATGGACAACGCCTCGCTCATCACTACTCCTCGCGGGTCTTGGATTCTGACCCCTACCTTACCGATGTTTTTCCGGCGAAGGAACATCTACGCCACCCCGTGCCGGTTTCGACAACGAGAAAACCTTGAGCGCTCACAACCAGCACGTAGGGAATAGTAGGCACCAATCCTGTAATTGCTCAAGGCGCGCCCGTCATCCCTGCCGCTGGCGGATATAGAAAGGGCCTCGATCAACCGGTGATCGAAGGCCTGAACATTGCCGGCAGTTGAACCTTGAGACGAACAGACGCTCTTAAAGTCACCTCTACATGCACAAAAGATGCGGGGCGTGGTAAAGGCCAGCCAAACGAAAGTGTCAGCCTCGATATATAAAATTTCATCTATTTACAAGGCTTAACACATGCGGGCCGGCCTTCTCAGCCTGGATCCAATCTCCATCAGACTGCAAAAAACTGTACGGTTTTTATACGAATGTCCAAAAGATTAGCCAAAATAGATTCGGCACAAGAATTTTTTTTGCTTCTTGCGCTACGTCAGTTTACTTACTACAAGTAATGGGTAGTATGTACGCCGGCTATTAGCTCACTCTGAGAAAGTAGCCATTTAATAGAAAGTCCTTGAAGGGGAACACGATGAACAACGTTCTGAAATTCTCTGCTCTGGCTCTGGCCGCAGTTCTGGCTACCGGTTGCAGCAGCGTCTCCAAAGAAACCGAAGCTCGTCTGACTGCAACTGAAGACGCAGCAGCTCGCTCCCAGGCCCGTGCAGACGAAGCCTACCGTAAAGCTGATGAAGCTCTGGCTGCTGCTCAAAAAGCACAACAGACTGCTGACGAAGCTAACGAGCGCGCTCTGCGTATGCTTGAGAAAGCTAGCCGCAAGTAATAATCCCTCGGGATTGTTATCAAGCCGATCCATTCTTGGATCGGCTTTTTATTGCCTGCGATTCGGCCCAGAACCCCGCGCAATAAAAAGCCCGCCACAGCGCAAGGCCGTGGCGGGCTCAGGAACGGGCCAGTCGCTTATTGCTGCAGGTCGATCGGCGCGCTGGAAGCTATCGGTGCACCACCTGGCACACCGATCTCGGTGGGCAGGCCATCTTCGGCCGCGACGACATCACGCACCTGATCCCAGTTCACCCGCAGGTTATTGGCCAGGTCTTCACGCTTGAGCAAGGCATTGATCACCGCTGTGTGCTTATCGACCACCGACGGCGTGCCATCGTCGTTCAAGGGCGTATGCGCCTCGAGATAGACCTTGCCGCCGCTGCTGCCGAACTTGTAGGCATCGTTGATGATGCGCACCGACGTCCCCACCGGGACCATGCCGGCCATTTCCAGTACGTTGTTGTTGAACATGCGGAAGCAACCGTGGCTGGTACGGGTACCGATGCCGAACTTCATGTTGGAACCGTGGATGAGGTAACCCGGCGTCCCCAGGGTGAACTTGAACGGCCCCAGGGGATTGTCCGGGCCGGCCGGCACCACATTGGGCAACGGGTCGCCGTTGGCGGCGTGCTCGGCCTTGATCGAGGCCGGCGGCGTCCAGGTCGGATTCGGCGTCTTGGCGATGATGCTGGTGTGCGCAATGGGCGAGCCCCAGCCTTCACGGCCAATCCCAAGCGGGAAGGTGTAGACCACATCCTGCCCCTTGGGGAAGTAGTAGAGCCGGTATTCCGCCAGGTTGATCACGATGCCCTCACGGGGGCCCGGCGGCAGGATGAAGCGTGTCGGCAGGACGATCTCGGTCCCCGCCCCCGGCAACCAGGCATCGACGCCCGGATTGGCCGCGACCATTTCCGAATAGCCCAGGTCGTAGGTGGTACCCAGGTCGGCAAAGGTGTCTTCGTACTTGGCCTTGATCACCTGGACCTGCCCGACGATGTCTTCGCCGGGTGGCGGCAGGGGCAACTGCAAGGCGGCGGCAGGACCGGCCGCACACAAGGCAGCAAGAGACAGGCAGCAGGTGACGACGGAAAGGCGCGACAACATCCGGAAAATCCTTCGCAGAACGACGGGTAGGTAAAAATCGATTGTATACGTGAAGCGGACTTCTAGCTGCCCCCTACAACTCGAAACGCAACTCGGGCCAGATTGGCGGCGTGCCACGCTTCTGCGACTCCAGGATCGCCCGGCACAAAGGGCACAGGCGCTGGTCCTGGAAAATCGAACGGTCGACCAGGGACCAACGCGGCTGCGCCGGCAATAACGTACCGCACAGGGTGCGATCGATGGAGCCGCCCAGTTCCAATTGACGCGTCACCAGATGCACCCGCACTTCCTGGCAGGCGAACAGATCCAGCTGCTCGTCCGGCTCGATCAGTTGGTAGTTAAACAGGGACCAGGCAGGACGCGACATCGGGGGCTCCAGATCGGGGGGGCGCCACCTTAGCCGAAAGCCTGCCGGTAGAAAAGCGTCATAGCAGCGGTTTTAGCGTCGGCCAGACATTTTCCAGCAATTTGCCCTGGGCGCCGACAGCCGGGTGCAGTCCATCAGCCTGCATCAACGCCGGGTTGCCACCGATACCCTCCAGGAAAAATGGCACCAACGGCACCTTTTTAGCCGTTGCGACGTCATTGAATACCTTGGCGAATGCATCGACATAGCGCTTCCCGTAATTGGGCGGAATCTGCATGCCCAGCAACAGTACCTTCGCACCGCTGGCCTGGGACTGCTCGATCATCGACGCAAGATTTTGTTGCAATTGCGCCGGCGGCTGCCCGCGCAAGCCGTCGTTACCACCCAATTCGATCACCACCACGTCCGGCTTATGCGCTGCGAGCGCCGCCGGCAGGCGCGCGAGGCCTCCGGCACTGGTGTCGCCGCTGATGGAGGCATTGACCACTTTATCGTCGAAACCTTCCTTCTTGAGCCGTTGCTGCAGCAATGCGACCCACCCTTTGCTGGTATCCAGGCCGAAACCGGCACTGATACTATCGCCAACGATCAGGACTGTACCCGCCGCTGCGTTCTGGGCCATGCACATCAAGGCCAGGCCAGCACTCAAAAACCACATTCGCATCGGATTCTCCATGGGCGCAAGCATTCTCACCGCGCGGAACCTCAGCAAAGTGGTTCCCAGCGCGGAAGGTGAACTGACTATCCTGCACGAACTGAGCCTGGAACTGAACAAGGGCGATAGCCTGGCTATCGTCGGCAGCTCCGGTTCCGGTAAATCCACCCTCCTCGGTCTGCTCGCCGGCCTCGACCTGCCCAGCAGCGGTGAAGTCACCCTCGCCGGCCAGGCGCTCAGCACCCTCGACGAAGACCAGCGCGCGCGCATCCGTGCCGAACACGTGGGCTTTGTGTTCCAGTCGTTCCAACTGCTCGACAGCCTCAATGCGCTGGAGAACGTCATGCTGCCGCTGGAGCTGGATGGCCGCAAGGACGCCCGCGAACGCGCCAGACACCTGCTGGAGCGCGTGGGCCTCGGCCAGCGCCTGACCCACTCCCCACGCCAGCTTTCCGGGGGCGAACAGCAACGGGTAGCGATTGCCCGCGCCTTTGCCGCCGAACCGGACGTGCTGTTTGCCGATGAGCCCACCGGCAACCTCGACAGCCACACCGGCGAGCGCATCAGCGACCTGCTGTTCGAGCTCAATAAAGAAAGCGGCACGACCCTGGTGCTGGTTACCCATGACGAGCGCCTGGCTCATCGTTGCCGACGCCTGATCCGCCTTGAAGCCGGCCTGATGGTCGCCCCCCTGGAGCCTTGATGGCACGTTTGCCGCTGTTGCGCCTGTTCAGCCTTGCCCTGCGCCAATTACTGCGTGATGCCCGCGCCGGCGAATTGCGTGTGTTGTTCTTCGCCCTGTTGGTGGCCGTGGCCGCCAGCACCGCCATCGGTTATTTCGGCGCCCGCCTCAACGGCGCCATGCTGTTGCGCGCCACGGAGTTCCTCGGCGCCGACCTGGTACTCGAAGGCAGCTCACCGGCCCGCCCCGAACAAATCAGATCCGGGACCGAACTGGGCCTGGATCACGCCCGTGTGGTTGAGTTTTCCAGCGTCATTGCCACCGATAATGGTATCCAGCTCTCCAGCATCAAGGCGGTCAACGAGCAGTATCCGCTACGCGGTCAACTCAAGAGCGCAGCAGCCCCCTTTGGGGACGAAACCCCGGGCGGCGGGCCGAAACCCGGTGAAGCCTGGGTCGAGTCGCGGCTGCTGACGGCACTGGACCTGAACGTCGGCGACACTATCGATGTGGGTATGAAGACCTTGCGCCTGGCACGCGTACTGACCTACGAGCCGGATCGCGCCGGCAACTTCTATAGCCTGACGCCCAGGGTGATGATCAACCTGGCGGACCTGGACGCCACCGGCGTAGTCCAGCCAGGCAGTCGCGTCAGCTACCGCGAGTTGTGGCGTGGCCCGCAGGCCAGCACCGCGCTGCAAACCTATCGTGACCTGATCAAGCCGGGGCTCGCTGCCAACCAGCGTCTTCAGGATTCACGGGACGGCAACCAGCAGATCGGCGGCGCCCTGGGCAAAGCCGAGCGCTACCTGAACATGGCCAGCCTGGTGGCCGTGCTGTTGGCCGGCGTCGCCGTGGCCCTGTCGGCCAACCGCTTTGCCACCCGCCGTTTCGACGCCAGTGCGTTGCTACGTTGCCTTGGGTTATCGCGACTCGAGGCCATGTTGCTGTTCAGCCTGCAATTGAGCGTACTGGGGTTGCTGGCGAGCCTGGCCGGCGCCCTGCTCGGTTGGCTGGCACAGTTTGGCCTGTTCTATTTCCTGCACGACCTGTTGCCGGCGGATGTTCCGCCTGGTGAACTGTTGCCGGCCATTGCCGGGATCGGCACCGGGCTGGTTGCTCTCGCGGGATTCGCGCTGCCACCGTTGGCCGCCCTCGGTCGCGTACCGCCGCTGCGAGTGCTGAGGCGCGACCTGCTGCCTATCCCGTCCAGCACCTGGATGGTCTACGGCGCCGCGTTGTTCGCCCTGGGCCTGATCATGTGGCGCCTGAGCCTCGACCTGGTGCTGACCTTCGCCCTGCTGGGCGGCGGCGTGGTCGCCGCGCTGGTTCTGGGGGGCTTGCTTCTGCTGCTGTTGCAAAGCCTGCGACGTCTGTTGGCCCGGGCGTCCCTGCCGTGGCGCCTTGGCCTGGGCCAATTGCTGCGCCACCCGCTGGCGGCGGCGGGCCAGTCCCTGGCGTTCGGCCTGATCCTGTTGTCCATGGGCTTGATCGCCCTGCTGCGTGGCGAATTGCTGGACACCTGGCAAAACCAGCTGCCCAAGGACGCCCCCAACTATTTCGCCCTGAATATCCTGCCGGCCGATAAGGACGCCTTTGGTGCCCGCCTGCTGGAAGTGCAGGCGCAATCCGCGCCGCTGTACCCGGTCGTGCCAGGTCGGTTGATCAGTATCAATGGCGAGCCGGTACAGGAAATAGTCAGCAAGGACTCCAGCGGTGACCGCGCCGTACAACGCGACTTGAGCCTGACCTGGGCCGCCGACCTGCCGCCAGGCAATACCCTGACCGAAGGCTCATGGTGGTCGCAACAACCCCCCGATGGAATGCCCGGAGTCTCGGTAGAAGCCAAGGTCGCGCAGAGCCTCAAGCTCAAGTTGAACGATCACCTGGTGTTCACCATCGCCGGGGAAAACCGTGAGGCGCGGGTTGCCAGCCTGCGAACCATCAACTGGGATAACTTCCAGCCGAACTTCTTCATGATTTTCCAACCGGGAACCTTGACGGACCTGCCGGCCACCTACCTGACCAGCTTCTACCTCGCGCCAGGGCATGATCAGCAGATCGTTGATCTGTCCCGCGCCTTCCCGGCGGTGACCATCCTGCAGGTCGAGGCGCTGCTGGAGCAACTGCGCAGCATCCTCGCCCAAGTGACACTGGCGGTGGAGTACGTGTTGTTGTTTGTGCTGGCCGCTGGGATGGCGGTGCTGTTCTCCGGCCTGCAAGCCACCTTGGATGAGCGTATTCGCCAAGGTGCACTGCTCCGGGCACTGGGCGCGGAGCGCAAGCTGCTGGTCAAGGCGCGGCGCATCGAGTTTGGCTTGCTGGGCGCAGTCAGCGGCTTGCTGGCGGCACTGGGTACCGAGTTGGTGACGTGGGTGCTGTACCGCTATGCCTTCGACCTGGCCTGGCAACCGCACCCCTGGCTGTTGCTGCTGCCTGTGATCGGCGCCGCATTGATCGGCGGTGCCGGGGTGTTCGGCACACGCCGTGCGCTGAATGCGAGCCCGCTGACGGTATTGCGCGAGGGCTGAGCGGCCAATGACCCGCCTCCCTTGCCGGGGGCGGGACAGCGTCGCTTACTTCACGTACTCAATAGCGGTGATCCACCAGCACACCTCGCCTCCCGGGGTCTGCACAATGGCCTCATCGTCGACTTCCTTGCGCAGCAGCGCACGGGCCATCGGTGAATCGATGGAGATATAGTCCATCCGATCATAAATCTCGTCATAGCCGACGATACGAAAACGCTTGGTCTCGCCCTGTTCGTTTTCAATCTCGACCCAGGCGCCGAAAAACACCTTCCCTTCCTGCTCGGGCATGTACTCCACCACACGCATGTCTTCCAGGCGCTTGCGCAAGTAACGCACCCGCCGGTCGATTTCGCGCAGCAGCTTCTTGTTGTACTGGTAGTCGGCGTTCTCGCTGCGATCCCCCAGGGAAGCAGCCCATGTCACCTTGCGCGTGGTATCCGGGCGCTTTTCGCGCCACAGGTAATCCAACTCTTTCTTCAGCGCTTCATGACCTTCTTTGGTTATCAGCTTGGTACTCAAACGCATGCATCCCCAGGCAATGTCCATAGGTACCGATAAGGCAGGAAATCACATCCAGGCGTCGGTTCGCTGGCGCTGATGATAAATGAACCCAGGAAAGTAGCCAGGCCTGTCTAGCTATCCAACGTCTGATCCAGTTCAAGCAGCACGCCCCGCAAGCTCTGGCGTAAACTCGAGACTTGCGAGGTCATCACCTTCAGGGCTTCGGTCCGCTGACTGACTGCCAGGGACTGGTCATGCAGTTGAGCGGTGCGCTGCTCCAGATCCCGGACCCTTTCATCCAACTGGGTTTGCTCCTGCTGCAAGCGGGCCTGCCATTGATCAAGCGCGGTTTCCCTCTCCGACGCAGCGAGTTTCTGTTGGGCCAGCTCCTGAGCAACACGAGCCAGGTTGGTCAGCGTACTGCCTACTTCAAACAAGTGGTCGTCGTCCGCGGGCGCCGAAAGCTTCGGCTGCGCCGGGGCGCTTGGCTCATTCAGGACAACAGGTACATCCTGGACAATGGCCACAGGCGCGTCGACCAACATCTGCCGGGGCTCTTCTACGACAGGTTCAGGTACGGGAAGCGGAGTAGGCTCGGGTGGATTCGCCCCCCTGACAGATGAACTCATTTTCGATGAGAAACGAATGGAAGGCACAATTAATGAAGCACTTTCGATTGCCGGCAGCACCGGCGCAGACATTCCCAGGGAGATCACTTTCATCACCAGGGCCTTCTTGATGATCACCGAATGATGCTCTTCGGGCCTCGCAGGCGGCAGCTTGCAGCCTTTTAAATCGATAAAATGATAAGGCACCTGAGTTTCGGTAACACCCGCTTTAGTGCCTGCCGCCGCCGAGGTGAGAATTTGCTTGAAAACATGCATTGCCACATGCAGGTCCTCCTTGGACTCCACTCCCCCCAGAAAATACCGATCAAGTTTTTTGCGCAAGGCTGCGACATACACCCTGGAACTCGCCGGCTCAACCTCTTCATCCAAGCTATAAACAAGAAAGTTGGAGGCAATCTGGCCTACAGCAAACCCACAGAGCAATGCACCGTTAACCGGAGCATCTTGACCATCGCGTTCAAGAACAAGGGTACGTAGAAGCATCATGGTGATCGGGCCTCATTACAAAATTCGAAAAGTCTCTATAACCTTCAGACCATCACTCAATAATTAAAGGTTAAAAACACAAAACAATTGTTTCAGCGACGTGCCTAGCGCGCACGTAGGACTTTTCCTATTAATGCTGAGCGGCGTTCCCAAAAACAGATATTGCTCGTACCCTTTTCAAACTCTCCCTCCACGACCACACCACGCTAAATGATCGAAATCATCAACCTGACAAAACATTTAAACAATAAGAAAATAATCAGCGATTTTTCATTCAGCGCAAACAAACAGGAATGCCTGGGACTATTCGGAGAAAATCCTACAGTTAAAACGGCCCTTCTCGACGTAATATCGGGCTCGACCACGCCTTCCAGCGGGCATATAAACATCCAAGGCTTCAATACTAAAGCCCATCCATTAAGAGCAAAAAAACTTATCGGCTACCAACTTCACAGATGCGTCAGTCATCCTACGATGTCGGTTAAAGAATTCCTTGACTACATCGCGGCCATTCGCGGACTGCGCGGCACCGAAAAACGCGCACAGGTGGACTATGCCGCTACGCAACTGGAGTTGTTGCCGGTGCTCAACGCTCCCCTCGAGGCTCTCTCCATCGGTTTGAAGCGCAAAGTCACCATTGCCCAGGCCATCCTGCACACCCCTGCCTTGCTATTACTGGATGAACCGACCGAGGGGCTGGCACCTGATCAGAAATACAAATTCAGGAGCCTCATCCAGTCATTGACGCAAGACATGACCGTGATCGTCGCTTCCCGACACTGCGATGAATTATCCGAACTCTGTACGCGCGCCCTGGTTATCGCAGGTGATCGCCTGGTGGCCGATACCCCCATGCCAGATCTGCAACGCGACTCTCGCCATTTCCAGGCGGTCACCCTCGCCGCAGATGCACCCTTGGACCTGCTGGCTCTCGCCGTACTGCCGGGGGTGGCAGGCATCGAAGAACATCGGCATGCACCCGGCACGGTGACCGTCCTGGCCATGCCGGGGCACACCATCTACCCCCATATCAATACGCTCATTGCCAATCGTCGCTGGAAAATCAACTCACTGAGCCTGGAGCCTGGTCGCCTCAGCGACGTAGTTCATTATCTGAGCCGAGAGACCCCCCTTTGAAACTGCTGCCCGTCATATTCAAGCGTCAACTCGTCCACTATGCCGGTACACCCGGCACCTATCTGAGCATTGCCATTTTTTCAGTACTGTCCGTGGCATTGGGGTTGCACATGAGCGCCTGGCCAGAACAGGACAGCAGTCACTTGCAGGTTTTCTTCCAGCTACACCCCTGGCTCTATTTATTGCTGATTCCAGTACTGGCGGCACAACTCTGGTCGGACGAGTCCAATGCCGGTTTTCTCGACCTGATGAAAACATTACCCATCACCACGTTTGAATGGGTTATCGGCAAATTTCTAGCAGCCTGGGTCGTGGCGGCCACAGCCCTGATATTGACCTTCCCTCTCGTGATCATTGCCAACTACCTGGGAGTGGCGGACAACAGCGTTATTGCCTCGCAATTTATATCGAGTTGGCTGCTGGCGGGCAGTTATCTAGCCGTCGGCTGTTTTATTTTCACACTGGTGCGGCAACGCACTGCCCTTTTCATACTGACTGTGGGCTTTATGCTTATCGTCAGCGCACTCTCTTATTTACTCGATGCACTTGAACATCAAGCCCCCACCTGGGCGGTGGACAGTCTGGTCTCCCTCAGCCCTTTTTCGAGGTACAGCGCTATCGACAATGGAAAGTTCACGCTTCGTGACATGCTTTACTTCATCAGCATGATCTTGGCCTTTCTCGCAGCGACGACCGTCACTCTCAACTATAGACACAGCTGAGAAGGAAAGCCCTCCATGCGACCTACTCTGCGCACCGGCATGACACTCACTGTTATCCTGTTACTATTCCTGGCGTTTAACTTAGTTTGGGTAGGAAAAATTCCAAATATCCGATGGGACTTCTCACAAGGAAAAACGCATACCCTATCGCCTCAAGTACGACAGTTACTCGCGTCATTGGAAAACCCTGTGGATTTGTATTATTTCAATGCCCATGACAGCCCTGGACGAAGCTACACCTTGAAACGCTATGGCAAGCGCATCGAAGACCGGTTGATGGAGTACGAAAAAGCAGCAAAAGGCATGATCAACCTGCACCTTATTGATCCCATACCTTTTTCAGAGGACGCCTACAAAGCCAGATTGTTTGGCCTCGACGACAATGCGGGATTCATGGGCCTGATCGGCACCCGAGCCGGCTATGGAGCGCAACGCATCGAATCATTCAGCCTGGATCGTGAGCCATTGCTCGAATATGAAATCAGTCATTTGATCTACAAGTTGCAGCATCCGGAGCGCCCCGCTATCGGACTGCTGTCAGGGCTGGCGATGGGAGAATCCGCGGACCGATTGTTGAAGGAACTGCAGCGACATTTCAATCTGGTCAATCTGGGAGCAACCACCGAGCGCGTGCCGGAACAGGTCAAGACGCTCATGGTCGTGCATCCACAGGCGCTGCCTGAGCAGTCGTTATATGCGGTTGAACAATTTGTCTTAAAGGGCGGTAAATTGATGGCATTTATCGACCCGTTTAGCGAGCAAAGCTCGACCCCCCCATCCGCCAATACCCGACTGACTGATTTGCTTGCCGCTTGGGGAATACAGATGCCGGCGAACAAGTTTCTGCTCGATCACCGCTACGCGGCGTCGCACACACCAGTGAAAGGGAAGTTCACAGTGCAGCATCCGGGCAGATTGATCCTGCCCCGGCAGGCAATGAACACAGGCGATCCGAGCACCTGGAAATTGAATAACGTGACGGTATCAAGCAGCGGCGTGCTGTTTCGCCGCCAGAAAGGCCGCACGACCCTGACCCCTCTCCTGCAAAGCTCCCTGCAATCCGAGTTGCAGGAAACCGACCGGCTTGCCTCAGCAACCGAGCTTGATTCAACGGCCGATGAGGCCTCCAGCCAAACACAACGCCATGTGATTGCAGCCCGTATAGAGGGGCCTGCCTATTCAGCATTCCTCGATGGCGTGGAAGGACAGCCGGCAGCTGTGCAAAAAGCGGCGCAGATCCATGTGGTGGTAGTCGCCGACACTGATTTGCTCACGGATCAAGTCAATAGCCCAGCGCCCGACAGCAACACACTGTTTATCTTGAATACGCTGGATAACTTGTCCGCCGGTGATGTACTGACCAATATTCGCCCGCACGCGTCGGCGCAAAGATCGCCAAACAGGCTGGAACGGATGCGCGACAGCGCCGTACACGCCTACACGCAGAAGGCGACTGAATTGGAACAACGCCTGCTACGGACAGAACATGAATGGCAAATGCTGCGCCCAACGGAGGTGCAGCTCGGCTCCCAGACCGTGGACACCACCACCCAATTGGTTGCACTCAACAAGGAGCGACTGCGCTTGCCAATGGAATTACATGCCTTGAAAGCCGAGGCATACGCGCAAGTACATCGCCTGGAGTTCGCCATAAAAATGCTCGTGGCACTGGCGATACCCCTGATGCTATGCCTGGTTGCCTGGGTGGTTTTCCTGTGCAATCGACGGCGTCGACTACAGGCGGGCGTCGCGCTCTACTGAGTTCAACGCCTGGCAATCAGCCCCTGCCGGGCAATGCGGGTCAATTGTCGGATGACTTCCTGCGCGTCGCTCGCGCTGGGGGCCTGGATAACCGCAAGATCGAAGCTGTTATTCGCAAACCGGGCAAGAGAATCGCCATCTTCCACAAACTGAATCAAGAATGCCGATGGCCGCCCGCTGCGACGTGGCCACCCGTCCAGATAACGTAAGAGCGTAGGCTGATGCTTGCCGCCCAGGAGGATTTTTGGATTGCGTTGGGTGAGGTCCGCGGTGATCGGGGCCAGGCGTATCAGGGGGCGTAGTGCATTCATCGTGTCGTGTCTCTGCCTCAAAAGTCTGCGGGCAGGTGAGAGGCAACACCGAACCAGCGCTTTAGCGGTATTTCGAAGTTGCCTCCCCAGGGGAGAACAGGCTTCTGTCGGGCCCTATTGATGAGACCCAGTGGCGCCCCGCAATTAGCTGTTTAAATCGGCGCATGGGCAGCATCCTAGAGAAGCCGGTGGGGCGGTGTCAAGAATCCCGAGCAACGAAAAGGCCCACACAGTGGTGGGCCTTTTCAGAGTTTTGTGCCGGTGTCAGTTGGCGATGGCGCGGTCGGCAGACAGTTTGCCAGCACCTTCCAGCAGCACCGCCAGGGAGCCGCCCAGCAGGGCCAGTGCGAACTCATAACCGTTGTTGGCCATGAACAAGCCGTTATGGATATGCACCGAGAAGATCGCCACCAGCGACAGAATGGTCAGGCCCAATGCCGCCGGGCGTACCAGCAAACCGATGATCAGTGCCAGGCCGGCAAAGAACTCGGTTCCGCCCGACAGCAGCGCCATCAGGGTACCCGGCGCCAGGCCAATGCTTTCCATCCACTGGGCGGTGCCCGCCAGGCCATAGCCGCCAAACCAACCGAAGAGTTTTTGCGAACCATGGGCGGCAAAGATGATGCCGACGACGATGCGCAGGATGGTCAGGCCGTAGCCGGCACGAGTGGACAGTACGCTTTTGATCATTGGGCTCATGGGGTGGATCCTTTTCGAAGTAGGGGTTGGTTGGCCGCTATATTAATCAGTTTAAATAATGATAAAAGCCGAAAAAATGCCTGATTAACATCGAAAAAATAGATTATTTCGAGGCGATTTTCGGCGCCGGCGGTTCCAGGGACTCTCGCTCCCGATCAAACGCCAAGTAGTACTTGTTGACGCTATTAACATAGCTGACGCCCCCCATCCCCACCTGCTCCATGGCGATGCGCTCCACCTGGAAGAACCATTGATTGGGGTTCAGTCCCCGGCGCCTGGCCTCGGTGCGCATGCCCTGCACCCGCTCCGGCCCCATGTTGTACGCGGCCAATACGAAGGCCATGCGCTCGCGCTCGTTGAGCTTGGGGCTGGCGAAGAATTTACGACGGATCAACGCCAGGTAACGCGCGCCGGCCTGCACATTGCTGTCGAGACTTTCGATGTTGTTGACGCCCACCCGCTGCGCTGCCGAAGGGGTGATCTGCATCAGGCCCGTAGGGCCGCCGCTGTTGCGCGCACCCGGGTCAAAAGCCGACTCCTTGAACGCCAGCGCCGCGAGGTTCAGCCAGTCCATGCCTTGCTCACGGGCGTGCTTTTGCAATACCGGGCGCAGCTTTTCGAGGCGCTGGCGGTCGACACGGGCCAGTGGGTTGCGCACCTGGTAGAGGCGCCGATAGATGCGTTGGAATGCCACATCCTGGTCGGACGGCGTGCGATAGGTCTTGAGAAATCGATCAATACTGGCCCGCAGCATCGAGGCGTCCTGGCGCACAAACCAGTACTCGTCGCCCGGTTCGCTGATTGCCACCTGCTTGTCGAAGCGCAACTTGGGCAGGATCTTCGACCAGCGCTCAGCAATCGGTTTCTCGACAATAGTCAGGTGAAAAATACCCGCCTGGACCATCTCCAGCACATCCTCCACCGCCAGGGTCGGGTCCACCCATTCCACCTTGACCGGCGGCTGTTTGTGCAAGGCCAGTTTCTGGTTGACCTGGCTGATGGCATCCGCCGCCGCGCTGCCGGTGGTCAGCGCCAGGGTGCGCCCGGACAGTTGCTCCAGCTTGGTAAACCGCCGCTCACCCTTCACCCCCACCAGCCATAACGGCACACCGCTGGCGATCGGATCGCTGGTGCTGATCTTGTGTGCGGCCTTCACATCCAGCAATTCACCGGGGGCCACCAGGTCACCTTCGCCACGGGCGAGTGCGCCGAGCAGTTGGTCCTTGGCCTTGGGAATGATCTTGAGGTTGATTTCCTGGCCATCACGGGCGTGGCCATTGAGGTATTGCTCGAACGCACGCAGGCGATGGTATTCGACACCGATGGCCTGGCCCTGGACCTCGCCGGAACTGTTACGGCTCTGGTTGACCAATACACGCAGGGTGCGACTCGAGCGAATCTCCGCCAGGTCGCGCACCTTGCCGGGCCTGGTCACTTCCAGCGGCCCGTCCAGACGCGCGAACGCCGCCGCGGGCAGCAGCAGCGTCAGGCACAACATAAGCAACACCGAGGGTCGGATCATCCGCTCTCCGGAAAGAATACTGGCCAACACCCTCGCGAAAAACGAGGCGTTGGGGGTCAGATACAGAGCGCTTTAAGCGCTGGCAAGACGCGCAACGGTGGCACAGTGCAAGGCGTGCAGCCAACCACGATGTCACTTGCGACGTTCAAAGACAGCTATAACTCGTTGTAGTTCTTCGTTTTTCTTATAAATCTACAGCTCTGATATGCTTTCCGGCCGCAGGCGGAGATAGCACCATGCAACTCATTGATATCGGCGTCAACCTGACCAACCCCAGTTTCGACGAGAAGCACCAGGCCGTTCTCGACCGCGCCTATGCCGCCGGAGTGCAACAATTGGTGCTCACCGGCACCAGCGTCGACGGCAGCGAACAGGCCTTGGAACTGTGCGTCAACCTCGATGACAGCGGCCAACGCCTGTTCAGCACGGCCGGTATCCACCCCCACTCCGCCAGCGATTGGAACGGCGATAGCGCCAGGCGCCTGCGCGGTTTACTCAGCGAAAGCCGCGTACGTGCGGTGGGCGAATGCGGGCTGGATTTCAATCGGGATTTCTCTCCGCGCCCGCAACAGGAAAAAGTCCTCGAAGAGCACTTGGCTCTGGCGGTTGAGCTCAAACTGCCGGTGTTTCTCCATGAGCGCGACGCCAACCAGCGTCTGCTGGAGATCCTCAAGGACTACCGCGACCACCTGAGCGCCGCCGTGGTGCATTGCTTCACCGGCGAACAACCGGCGCTGTTCAGCTACCTCGATCTCGATTTGCACATTGGCATTACCGGCTGGATCTGTGATGAACGCCGTGGGACGCACCTGCATCCGTTGGTCAGGGAAATTCCCCGTGGTCGTCTGATGCTGGAGAGCGATGCGCCCTACCTGCTGCCGCGCACCCTGCGTCCAAAGCCGAAAAACGGCCGTAACGAACCCGCCTACCTACCGGAAGTGCTGCGCGAAGTCGCCCTGCACCGCAACGAAACGGCCGAGGACCTGGCTCAGCACAGCACCGCCTGTGCCCGCGCGTTTTTTGGGCTGCCTGCCGTGGATTGATGCGGTGCATTGACCCATGTCAAAACCGCTTTGCTGAGTAGCGGCACAATAATGGCACCTTGCCAATGCTGTTTCCGCTATCAGAGAAAACCTTCCATGGGTGCCTGGCTTAGCAATATCTCGCTGAAATACAAATTCTGGGCCGTCAACGCGGTCGCCTTTATCACGACCCTGCTCCTGGTGCTGTACGCCGTGCATCTCGAACAGCAATCGCGCAGCCATGCGTCCCAGGCCTCGGCACAGGCCCAGGCGCAATTGCTCGGAGCCTGGCCGGCCGACAAGGCCCTGCCCAAGAGCGAGCACTGGCTGACGTTTGCCCGCGGCCAAGTCCCACAGCTGGCCGATCAGAATCTGTCAGCCCTGAGCAGCAACACGGGTTGGGTCGAACTCAACCCCATGCCGCTGTTCGGCGAAAACACGCTGATGGGCGCCGAAGTGATCGCCCGCCCTGATGGGCAATACATCGCCGTGCTCGCCCACGCCCCCAGCCTGAGCCAGGTATTCAGTGAACGCTTCGCCAACTATGCCGTGGCGGTGCTGATCCTGATGCTGGCGATGCTCTGCGCCTCCCAATTGCTGATCCGCTTCCTGCTCAGCCAACTCAACACCCTCAAGGACGTGATGCTGCACGTGGAGAAAACCGGCGACCTGTCGGCCCGCGTGCCGTTGGCCTGCAAGGATGAAGTCGGCCAGATGGCCAGCGCCTTCAATGCCATGCAAGCCGGTTATCAGCGCGTGGTCAGCACCGTGGCGCGCACCGCCAAGCTTCTGGACGAGGGTGCCGCTCGATTGGCCAGCAGCATGAACGAGGTACAACACGGCATGCTTGGCCAGCAAAGCGAGACCGACCAGGCCGCCACCGCCATCAACGAAATGACCGCCACCGTCTACCACATCGCCCAACATGCCGGTGCCACCCGCGACTTGTCCCAGGCCGCCGACACCCTCGCTGGCAGCGGTCAGGACGTGGTCACCCGCGTACAGCACTCAATCGCCGGCCTGTCTTCCGGCGTGCAACAGACCGCCGAAATGATCCAGAAACTGGCCGAGGACAGCCAGAAAATCAACAGCGTGGTCAGTGTGATCCACAGCATCGCCGAACAGACCAACCTGCTCGCCCTCAACGCCGCCATCGAAGCGGCTCGCGCCGGGGAAATGGGCCGTGGGTTTGCCGTGGTCGCCGACGAAGTGCGCAACCTGGCCAAGCGCGTGCAAAGCTCCACCGACGAAATCACCCGCATGGTCTCGGCTCTGCAGGCCGGCACCCGCGACGCGGTGGACTTCATGCAGGAAAGCTCGTTCAAGGCCGACGACTGCGTACAACAAGCCCTGGAAGCCGGCACAGCGCTCGCCGAAATCACCAGCGCCGTGGCGCAAATGCGTGAAAGCAACACCCAGATCGCCGTCGCCGCCGAACAGCAAAGCCACGTGGCCGAAGAGATGAACCGCGCAGTGGTGAGCATTCGTGATGTGACCGAGAACACCGTGCAACAGACTGTGGATTCGGCGACCACCAGCAATGAGCTGGCAACGTTGGCTGGTGAGTTGAGCAAGGCGATTGGGCAACTGAAGCTGTAGGGCTTCTCCACCTGTAATCCGACTCCTACGATCGACTCTGCGTTTACCCGAAGTCTTGGCGAACCCTCCTAGCCGTCCTGGCGAATAGCGCCGACTTCTTTACCTGACGAACCTCTCCAAAGTCTCTCGCCTGATCATTCAGTGCGAGGGACCGCCGATGCACCTACCCGTTAATGCCCTGGTTGTCGGGGCTGCCTCTTGATTCCCGTCATTGCCAGCTTTGTCCTGGCCCCCATGGATGCCAAGGCGCCGGACGTTGAGCGCGTCTTTCGTGACTTTCGCGGTTGCCTGAATACCTTTGATGAGTGGGCCGAGGGGTTCTTGAGCGCTTCGGCACTGGAAGTGGATCAGGTGTTCAAAGTTGGGGAAGAGGTGGCGCTGGTGGCGCCGGCTTCCTCCAAAACCCCCAGTAACACCGTCGCCAGCTGCGATGCCCAGGGATCGCTGACCCTGGTGCATATGTTCGAAAGCACTCGGTTTGTACCGATCGGCAATACGCCGGTGATGCTGCAAGCCATTGCCCAGGACGGCAGCCCGCTCGGCGCACCACTCCATCGGACCATCGGTCCCAGCGGCATCCTCGAAATCACCGAGTGTGATCGCAACCAGCCGTACCGAATCAGTTTCTACCCCAACGTTTCCAGGGATCACGTCAAGGCGCTGTATGCGTCTTATCAATCGGTGATCGCGGGGTTGGAAAGTCGCCTGCGTGACGAATGGACCAAGACCTTCCAGCCCCAATGGAACGACTTCGCCAACGCCACGCCGCCCGAACGTAGCGCGATGCAAGGTTTGGCGTTTTCAAGCGGGATGGCCAAGGCGCTCTACAACCTGTGGGACAACGTTACGCAGCTGTATGACTTGCTGGCGGACCTCAAGGCCAACAGCCAGAAGTTGTTGGCCTACATCTCCCAGACTGAACTCGATGAACTGCTGAGGCTGGGCAACGACGCCATCGCAAAGGGGCTGTTGGTGCTCAGCGATGAGCCGCTGCTGTTTATCTACCTGTCGGCCATGGTCAGTTGGCTACGCCTGCTACCGCCGCCCGAGATGTATGAAGTGCTGGGCGAGATCACCGGTGAGGTACTGATCAATCTATTCCTGATCTGGGCGACCCGTGGCATGGGCGTGCAGATTCGCCTGGGCGCTCAGGTGCTGGGACATATCAAATCCGGACGAGCGCACAAGTGGCTGGAGAGGCTGGCTGATCAGTTGGTGGGGCCGACGTTGGACGCGCATGTCGAGGCGCTGAAGCCTTTGCTGCTCGGTGGCCCCGCGACAGCGATCAAGGCTGTACCGGTTGCGCCGTTGAAGGTTGGGGAGCATGTGGTTTCGAACCCGGTGCCGGCGGTTCGCAGGAAGACTCAGCAGACGGTGTTGGTCAGGCAGGAGCCTGTCGATGATGTGCCCGTTTCAGGGAAGAACCCGAACGGGGATGCGACGGCATCTTCGGATAAGACCGTCACCAACGGCTGCCCCGTGTCGATGGTTACCGGGGAGGAATTGCTCACCCTCACCGACGGCACGTTGGATGGAATCTTGCCGTTCGAGTGGACACGGTTGTATCGCACCAGTGCGGTGGAAGTGGATGTCGGGTTGGGGTTTGGCTGGAGTCATTCGCTGGCGCATCGGCTTGCGGTGTCGGGCGATTCGGTGG
>NZ_FKLB01000021.1:0-301915 GCF_900067035.1 Pseudomonas sp. 1 R 17 | reverse complement strand
CCGTGGTTCCAGACCGAATGGGCCTTTGCCGAAAAAGCCGGCAAGGAACATGGCTTTACCGTGATCAAGATCGCCGTGCCCGATGGCGAGAAAACCCTCTCGGCCATCGACAGCCTGGCCGCCAACGGCGCCAAGGGCTTTGTGATCTGCCCGCCGGATGTGTCCCTGGGCCCGGCCATCGTCGCCAAGGCCAAGGCCAACGGCCTGAAAGTGATTGCCGTGGATGATCGCTTTGTCGACGCCAAGGGCAACTTCATGGAAGACGTGCCGTACCTGGGCATGGCCGCGTTTGAAGTGGGCCAGAAACAAGGCGCGGCCATGGCCGCCGAAGCGAAAAAACGCGGTTGGGACTGGAAGGACACCTACGCGGTGATCAACACCTTCAATGAACTCGACACCGGCAAAAAACGCACCGATGGCTCGATCAAATCCCTGGAAGAAGCCGGCATTCCCAAGGACCATATCCTCACCGCCGCGCTGAAAACCCTCGACGTCCCCGGCAGCATGGACGCCACCAACTCGGCCCTGGTCAAGCTGCCCAGCGGCGCGAAAAACCTGATCATCGGCGGCATGAACGACAACACCGTGCTCGGCGGCGTGCGCGCCACTGAAAGCGCCGGTTTCGCCGCCGCCAATGTGATCGGCATCGGCATCAATGGCACCGACGCCATCGGCGAATTGAAGAAGGCCAACAGCGGCTTCTTCGGCTCCATGCTGCCAAGCCCGCACATCGAAGGCTACAACACCGCGCTGATGATGTACGAGTGGGTCACCAAGGGCACCGAACCGCCGAAGTACACGGCCATGGATGAAGTGACCCTGATCACCCGCGCCAACTTCCAGGAAGAACTGACCAAGATCGGGCTGTGGAAATGACGGCGGCGGCCCTGCGTTTCGACGCTATCGGCAAAACCTTTCCCGGGGTCAAGGCGCTGGACGGCATCAGCTTCACCGCCCACCCGGGGCAGGTGCACGCCCTGATGGGCGAGAACGGTGCGGGCAAGTCGACGCTGCTGAAGATCCTCGGCGGCGCCTATATTCCCAGCAGCGGCACGGTGCAGATCGGCGCGCAGACCATGGCGTTCAAATGCGCCGCCGACAGCATCGCCAGCGGCGTGGCGGTGATCCACCAGGAGCTGCACCTGGTGCCGGAAATGACCGTCGCCGAAAACCTGTTCCTCGGGCATTTGCCCTCGCGCTTCGGCGTGGTCAACCGGGGCCTGTTGCGCAAGCAGGCCCTGGCTTGCCTCAAGGGCCTGGCGGATGAAATCGACCCCGAGGAAAAACTCGGGCGCCTGTCCCTGGGCCAGCGCCAACTGGTGGAAATTGCCAAGGCGCTGTCCCGTGGCGCCCATGTGATTGCCTTCGACGAACCGACCAGCAGCCTGTCGGCGCGGGAGATCGACCGCTTGATGGCGATCATTACGCGCCTGCGGGACGAGGGCAAAGTGGTGCTCTACGTGTCGCACCGCATGGAAGAGGTGTTCCGCATCTGCAACGCGGTCACGGTGTTCAAGGACGGCCGTTACGTGCGCACCTTCGACGACATGAGCGCGTTGACCCACGACCAGTTGGTGACCTGCATGGTCGGCCGCGACATCCAGGACATCTACGACTACCGCCCGCGCGAGCACGGTGAGGTGGCGCTCAAGGTCGACGGTTTGCTGGGTCCGGGTTTGCGTGAGCCGGTCAGTTTTGAGGTGCGCAAGGGCGAGATTCTCGGTCTGTTCGGCCTGGTGGGGGCAGGGCGCACGGAGTTGTTCCGTTTGCTCAGCGGCTTGGAACGCGCCAGCGCCGGCAGCCTTGAGTTATGCGGGGAGGCCCTGCAACTGCGCTCACCCCGCGACGCCATCGCCGCCGGTGTGCTGCTGTGCCCGGAAGATCGCAAGAAGGAAGGCATCATTCCGCTGTCCAGCGTCGCCGAGAACATCAATATCAGCGCCCGTGGAGCCCACTCTTCGTTCGGCTGGTTGCTGCGCGATGGCTGGGAGAAGGGCAATGCCGACCAGCAGATCAAGGCGATGAAAGTCAAAACGCCTAACTCTGAACAGAAAATCATGTACCTGTCCGGCGGCAACCAGCAGAAAGCCATTCTTGGCCGCTGGCTGTCGATGCCGATGAAGGTGCTGCTGCTCGACGAACCGACTCGCGGCATCGACATCGGCGCCAAGTCGGAGATCTACCAGATCATTCATAACCTGGCCGCCAGCGGTATTGCGGTGATTGTGGTGTCCAGCGACCTCATGGAAGTGATGGGCATCTCCGATCGCATCCTGGTGATGAGCGAAGGCGCGCTGACCGGCGAACTGAGCCGCGATCAAGCGGATGAAGCACGCCTGCTGCAACTGGCACTCCCGCGTTCGCGGGCTTGAAGAATAAGAGGGTGTAGGCATGTCTCAGGTAAAAACTGCAAAGGGCTTCTGGCCGGGCTTCAACCAGCGCAAGTTTCTCGATGACTGGGTGATGCTGTTGGCGGCATTGGGCATCTTTGTGCTCAGCGCGCTGTTTATCGACAACTTCCTCTCGCCGCTGAACATGCGCGGCCTGGGCCTGGCGATTTCCACCGTGGGCATCGCCGCCTGCACCATGCTGTTCTGCCTGGCGTCGGGGCACTTCGACCTGTCGGTGGGCTCGGTGATTGCCTGCGCCGGTGTGGTGGCGGGGATCGTGATTCGCGACACCGACAGCGTGGCGCTCGGTGTATCCGCTGCATTAGCCATGGGTTTGGTGGTAGGGCTGATCAACGGCATTGTCATCGCCAAGCTGCGTATCAATGCGTTGATCGCGACGTTGGCGACCATGCAGATCGTGCGCGGCCTGGCCTACATCTTCTCCAACGGCAAGGCGGTGGGGGTGATGAACGAGGATTTCTTTGTGTTCGGCAACGGCCAACTGTTGGGCGTGCCGGTGCCGATCATCATCACCGTGCTGTGCTTTGTGTTTTTTGGCTGGCTGTTGAACTACACCACCTATGGGCGCAACACCATGGCGATCGGGGGGAACCAGGAAGCCGCGTTGCTCGCGGGGGTGAACGTTGATCGCACCAAGATCATCATCTTTGCCGTGCACGGCCTGATCGGCGCGCTGGCCGGGGTGATCCTCGCCTCGCGCATGACCTCGGGCCAGCCGATGATCGGCCAGGGGTTCGAGCTGACGGTGATTTCCGCCTGCGTGCTGGGTGGGGTGTCGTTGAGCGGCGGCATCGGCATGATCCGCCATGTGATTGCCGGGGTGCTGATCCTGGCGATCATCGAGAACGCGATGAACCTGAAGAATATCGACACCTTCTACCAGTACGTGATTCGTGGCTCGATCCTGTTGCTGGCGGTCATCATCGACCGCATGAAGCAGCGCTAGATCGAACACCTCCCACCTTTGGATCTGAGGGGCGGTATTTGCCATAATGCCCCCGCTTTCATACCTATAGGCCCGATATGCAGGAAAACGCCCACACCCCCGTCAAAGACGCAGCCCCCACCGGCACCCAGACCCTGCTGCGTGGCCTGGGCGTCGTGCAGGCGGTGGCGGCCGGTGCGCGGGATCTGAAAGAGATCGCCAGGCGCATCGGCACCACCCGCAGCACCACCCACCGCCTGGCCAGTTGCCTGGTGGAAGAGCGTTACCTGCGCGTGGTGCCGCAAGTCGGCTACCTGTTGGGGCCGAAGTTGATCGAGCTGGGATTTCAGGCCCGCGAAGAGCTGCCGCTGGTGACCCTGGCGGTGCCGTACCTGGATGAGCTGTCGGCATTGACCGGCGACACCATCCACCTGGCCATTCGCGAATACGACGACGTGCTCTACCTGCACAAGAACCCTGGCCGCAACGGTCCGGAAATGCGCTCGCGGGTCGGCCATCGCATGCCGTTGGCGCGCACGGGCGTGGGCAAGGCGATGCTGCTGGATGACTCGGTGCAAGAGTGGCAGCGTTTGTACGAGACCAGCCTGCCGGCGGGTGGGAAAAACCTGCAATGGCCGCAGCATCCAGAACAATCCTGGGCGCAGTTCGAGCAGCGCATGCGTGAGTATGTGGTGGGCGGGTATGCGTTCGACCTGGAAGACAACGAACCGTCGATCCGGTGCGTGGCGGCACCGGTGCGCGATGCCAGCCGGCGAATCGTCGCCGGCATCAGCATCGCCAGTACCGTGCCCTACATGCCGCTGGAGAAAATGGCCGAGCTGATCCCTGTGATCAAGCAGGTCGCAGCACGGCTGTCAGCGGAGTTGGGTGCGAAGGCCTGACCAGCCCCGTAGCGTGAAGGCCCTCCCACCCATAGTATGAAGGCCCCCCGTAGCAGCTGCCGAGCGCAAGCGAGGCTGCGTCAGCGGTGTATCTGACACACCGCAACGCAGCCTCGCTTGCGCTCGGCAGCTGCTACGGGTTTACGCGGTGTTGGTATCTACTGGGAGTGGGGTGAGGGCACTCAGGCCTTCAAGGTCGCCATGTCGATGACAAAGCGGTACTTCACATCACCGGCGATCATGCGGGTGTAGGCCTCGTTGATCTGGCGGATGTCGAGCATTTCGATGTCGCAGGTGATGCCATGCTCGGCGCAGAAATCCAGGACTTCCTGGGTTTCGGCAATGCCACCGATCAGCGAACCTGCCAGCACTTTACGTCCCAATACCAGTTTGGCGGCGTTGACCGGTGGGTCCACGGGCTCGATCAGGCCAACCAGGATGTGCACGCCATCAAAGCGTAATACGTCGAGGTAGGGGTTCAGGTCGTGCTGCACCGGGATGGTGTCGAGCAGGAAGTCGAAGCTGCCGGCGGCGGCTTGCATCTGTTCGGCATCGGTGGACACGATCACATGGTCGGCACCCTGGCGGCGGCCTTCTTCAGCCTTGCTCGCCGAGCGGGTGAACAGTGTCACTTCCGCGCCCATGGCCTTGGCGAACTTGATGCCCATGTGGCCCAGGCCACCCATGCCGAGAATCCCGACCTTGTCGCCAGCCTTGACGCCGTAGTGCTTGAGCGGCGAATAGGTGGTGATGCCTGCGCACAGGATCGGCGCGGCGCTGGCCAGGTCGAGCTTGGCCGGGATCTTCACCACGAAGTGCTCGCTGACCACGATGCTGTCGGAGTAACCGCCCATGGTGTTGCTGCCATCGACGCGGTCCGGGGTGGCGTAGGTCATGGTCGGGCCTTCGAGGCAATATTGCTCGAGGTCCGATTTGCACGCTTCGCAGTGGCGACACGAATCGACCATGCAGCCGACACCGACGAGGTCGCCGACTTTATGCGCGGTCACGCGGGCGCCGACGGCGGTTACCTTGCCGACGATCTCGTGGCCCGGCATCAGCGGGTACACGGCGATGCCCCATTCGTTGCGCGCCTGGTGGATGTCGGAGTGGCACACGCCGCAGTAGAGAATCTCGATGGCCACGTCATCGGCGCGCGGGCTGCGGCGTTCAAACGACATGGGGGCGAGGGGAGTGGTGGCCGACTGGGCGGCGTAACCGATGGCGGTATACATGGCGAAAACCTCGCAAAAGCAGGGACAGATGAGGCGGGCCATTTTCCGCGTCACCCCCTGATGCGGCCATGGCGATTGCTCCGAGTCTCATGCCTAAAGCTCCGGAGGAGCCGCTAAAAGCAGCAAGCTGCAAGTCGCAAGCTATAAACTGCGTGCTCTCTTGCAGCTTGAGGCTTGAAGCTTGCTGATGCTCAGATCTGAAAACTCCCGAGAACTGCTTTTATGCTATTGACCCGCCATGTTGATGCCAACGCCACGCTGGTTGCCCTGATCGAGGGGCTGACGTCCCGCGACGGTTTCTCCCCGACCCATCTGCCGGGTGTGCAAGTACTGCGCGCCAGTTGCGACGTAGCGCGCGGCCCGCAGATCTACGAGCCGAGCCTGATGTTCGTGGCCCAAGGCAGCAAGGTCGCCTACCTGGGCCCGCGTACGCTGGAGTATGGCGCCGGGCACTACTTGATCCAGGCGATGCCGGTGCCGTTCGAGTGCGAGACTTTCGCCATGGCGCCCGGTGCGCCGCTGCTGGGGGTGACCGTGGGCATTGACCGCGTGGTGCTGGGTGAGTTGGTGATGGCCATGGGCATGCAGGCCGGTCCGCCGCCGACCGCGCAAACCCTGGAGTCGATGAGTTCGGTGGTCCTGGATGACGCCATGCGCGGCTGCGTCGAGCGGCTGCTGCAGTGCCTGCACGATCCACTGGAAAGCCGGATCATGGGCCCGGCGCGGGTGCGGGAATTATTGTTCACCGCCTTGCGTGGCCCCCAGGCCGATGTGCTGCGCGCCTTGGTGGAACAGCAAGGGCAGTTTTCGCGGATCGCCACGTCGTTGAATCACCTGCATGCCCATTACGCCGAGCCGCTGAATATCGAGACGTTGGCGGGGTACGCGCATATGAGTGCGTCGACGTTTCACGAGCATTTCAAACGCTGCACGCTGTTGTCGCCGGTGCAGTACTTGAAGCGTTTGCGCTTGCTCAAGGCTCAGCAGTTGCTGCTGGTGGAGGGCATGGGCGTGGCGCAGGCGGCGCACAGCGTGGGGTACCAGAGTACGTCGCAGTTCAGTCGCGAGTACAAGCGCTACTTCGAGCGTAACCCTGGCGAAGAGCGGGCTGCCTAGTCATTTCAGGCAAGCCCCCTCCCACAGTTGACCGAGTTTGACTGCATAAAAAAGGCTCCCATTCGGGAGCCTCGCTTGGCTTACATATTCGGGTAAGTCGGCCCACCCGCACCTTCCGGTGTGACCCACGTGATGTTCTGCGAAGGGTCCTTGATGTCACAGGTCTTGCAGTGCACGCAGTTCTGGGCGTTGATCTGGAAGCGCTTCTCGCCGTCTTCCTGGGTGATCACTTCATACACGCCGGCCGGGCAGTAACGCTGCGCCGGTTCATCGTAGAGCGGCAGGTTGGTGCCGATCGGGATGCTTGGGTCTTTCAACTTCAAGTGGCACGGCTGCTCTTCTTCGTGGTTGGTACCGGAGATGAACACCGAGCTCAACTTGTCGAAGCTCAACTTGCCGTCGGGTTTCGGGTAGTCGATCTTCTTGCTGTCCTTGGCCAGCTTCAGGCAGGCGTAGTCCGGCTTGGTATCGTGCAGGGTGAACGGCATCTTGCCGCCGAGGATGTTCTGGTCGAACCAGTTGAAGCCGGCGCCGATGATCGGGCCGAACTTGTGCATCGCCGGGCCGAAGTTGCGGCTGGCGAACAGTTCTTCGTAGAGCCAGCTTGCCTTGAAGCTGTCGACATAGTTGGTCAGCTCATCGCCGCCTTCGGATTCGGCCAGCAGGCGTTCGGCCACGGCATCGGCAGCGAGCATGCCGGACTTCATCGCAGTGTGGCTGCCTTTGATCTTGGCCACGTTCATGGTGCCCAGGTCGCAGCCGATGAGCGCGCCGCCCTTGAACACCATCTTCGGCAACGAGTTGATACCGCCCTTGGCCAGGGCGCGTGCGCCGTAGCTGATGCGCTTGCCGCCTTCCAGGTACTGGGCCAGCACCGGGTGGTGCTTGAGGCGCTGGAACTCGTCGAACGGCGACAGGAAGGTGTTGCTGTAGGACAGGTCGACGATCAGGCCGACGACCACCTGGTTGTTTTCCAGGTGATAGAGGAACGAGCCACCGGTGTTCTCGTTGCTCATGATGTCCAGCGGCCAACCGGCGGTGTGAACCACCAGGCCTGGCTGATGCTTGGCCGGGTCGATTTCCCAGATTTCCTTGAGGCCGATGCCGTAGTGCTGGGCGTCGGCGTCGCTGTCCAGGTTGAAGCGCTGGATCAACTGCTTGCCGATATGCCCACGGCAGCCTTCGGCGAACAACGTGTACTTGCCACGCAGTTCCATGCCCGGGGTGTAGACGCCTTCTTTTGGCTGGCCTTCACGGTCGACGCCGAGGTCGCCGGTGATGATCCCGCGCACCACGCCGTTTTCATCGAACAGCGCTTCCTGGGCGGCGAAGCCTGGGTAGACTTCCACACCCAGGTTCTCGGCCTGCTGGGCCAGCCAGCGGCACAGGTTGCCCAGGGAGATGATGTAGTTGCCTTCGTTGTGCATGGTCTTGGGCACAAAGAAGTCTGGCACCTTGGTGGAGGTGTCGGCGCTGCGCAGCACATAGATGTCATCGCGCACCACGGGGGTGTTGAGCGGGGCGCCGAGTTCCTTCCAGTCCGGGAACAGTTCGTTCAGGGCACGGGGCTCGAACACGGCACCGGAGAGGATGTGTGCGCCCACTTCGGAGCCTTTCTCGACCACGCAGACGCTGATTTCCTTACCGGCTTCGGCGGCCTTCTGCTTCAGTCGGCAGGCGGCAGACAGGCCCGCCGGGCCAGCGCCGACGATGACCACGTCGAATTCCATGTATTCGCGTTCCACAGGCTATCTCCTACTCAAGGCTCAACAGGCTTTTTTTCTAATGGGTGGAGGTTCGGTGTCGTGTCCGTCATCGCCGTGCGCAACGGCAGGGGATGACCCACCTGTCTCTCTAGGTGGCGCATTATATATAGACCACTGTCAGCGTCCAATACAAACGTTTGTTTGAATTGCCCGCAGGCTAGGTAAATCAAAGCAACGCGGCTTATGACTGGCCATTCTGCCGTATTGACCAGAATAGGCGTTCCGGTCAATATACGGTCGGTTTTGCACAGACCGTAGGCAGACTGTAGGTTTCAAGAGCACGTCCAAAAGCACGGCAAAGGCAAAACAGGTGACGCGCGTTTAATTGATGGCGCGCAGTTTACACGCCGCGATAAAGAATGACCTCCCAGTCACCACTGACGAACGGTCATCACTTCCCGTGAGCAAGGTCATTCGCCGCCGTTTTTGGAGGTGCCCTTGTGTGCCGATGAGCATCAACCGCCAGGTTCGCCTAGGCGACTTTCTTTTCACCGGAGAGTAACGAGGAATCCATGAAGGTTCTTGTAGCTGTCAAACGCGTTGTCGATTACAACGTGAAAGTTCGCGTCAAGGCGGACAATTCCGGCGTCGACCTTGCTAACGTCAAGATGTCGATGAACCCTTTCTGTGAAATCGCCGTGGAAGAAGCCGTACGCCTGAAAGAGAAAGGCGTGGCGACTGAAATCGTTGTGGTTTCCATCGGCCCGACCACTGCTCAAGAGCAGTTGCGTACCGCCCTGGCACTGGGTGCCGACCGCGCTATCCTGGTCGAGTCCGCTGAAGAGCTGACCTCCCTGGCCGTGGCCAAGTTGCTCAAGGCCGTTGTCGACAAGGAACAGCCTCAGCTGGTGATCCTCGGCAAACAGGCGATCGACAGCGACAACAACCAGACTGGCCAGATGCTGGCTGCACTGACCGGTTACGGCCAGGGCACCTTCGCTTCGAAAGTCGAAGTGAGCGGCGACAACGTTGCCGTGACCCGCGAAATCGACGGCGGCGCGCAGACGGTTTCCCTGAAACTGCCGGCCATCGTCACCACCGACCTGCGTTTGAACGAGCCGCGCTACGCGTCCCTGCCAAACATCATGAAAGCCAAGAAGAAGCCTCTCGAAGTGCTGACTCCGGATGCTTTGGGCGTTTCCACCGCCTCCACCAACAAGACCGTCAAAGTTGAAGCGCCGGCTGCACGCAGCGCGGGCATCAAGGTCAAGTCGGTGGCTGAACTGGTCGAGAAACTGAAAAACGAAGCGAAGGTAATCTAATCATGACTATCTTGGTAATCGCAGAACACGACAATAAGGTGCTGGCCCCGGCCACCCTGAACACTGTTGCTGCTGCCGCTAAAATCGGTGGCGACATCCACGTACTGGTCGCCGGTCAAGGCGCTGGCGCCGTGGCTGAGGCTGCAGCCAAAGTGGCTGGCGTAAGCAAAGTACTGCTGGCCGACAACGCCGCTTACGCTCACCAACTGCCGGAAAACGTCGCCCCCCTGGTAGCAGAGCTGGGCGCTGGCTACAGCCACATCCTGGCTGCCGCCACTTCCAACGGCAAAAACATCCTGCCGCGCGTTGCCGCGCAGCTGGATGTTGACCAGATCTCCGAGATCATCTCGGTAGAAAGCGCCGACACCTTCAAGCGCCCGATCTATGCCGGTAACGCGATTGCCACCGTGCAATCGACCGCTGCCGTCAAAGTCATCACCGTGCGTGCCACCGGTTTCGACCCGGTTGCCGCTGAAGGTGGTTCGGCTGCCGTTGAGGCCGTTGTTGCTGCCCACGATGCTGGCACGTCCAGCTTTGTTGGCGAAGAGCTGGCCAAGTCGGATCGTCCTGAACTGACCGCTGCCAAGATCGTCGTTTCCGGCGGCCGTGGCATGCAGAACGGTGACAACTTCAAGCACCTGTACGCCCTGGCCGACAAGCTCGGCGCTGCGGTCGGCGCCTCCCGCGCGGCCGTCGACGCAGGCTTCGTACCCAACGACATGCAGGTCGGCCAGACCGGCAAGATCGTTGCGCCACAGCTGTACATCGCTGTCGGTATCTCCGGCGCGATCCAGCACTTGGCCGGTATGAAGGACTCCAAAGTGATCGTCGCGATCAACAAGGACGAAGAAGCACCGATCTTCCAGGTGGCCGATTACGGCCTGGTGGCGGACTTGTTCGAAGCCGTACCCGAGTTGGAGAAGCTGGTCTAATCCAGCCGCTTCACTTATAAAGAGCCCGGTCTAGTGACCGGGCTTTTTTTGGCCCGGGCTTTTTTGAACGCCGGAGAAACCGCCATGGAACTGCGCCCCTGGGCCGTACTGCTGGGACTTACGCTGCTGCCGAGCCTGGCCCAGGCAGCCGGCAAATGTGATCGCCTGGTGATCACCGGCAGCCCGGATGCACCGCCGCTGCTGTGGCGCGACCCCCAAGACCCGACGCACCTGATCGGCGCCACCGCCGATGTCTTGCAACAGGTAGCCAAGGAGCTTGGGTTGAAAATCGACCTGCTCTACGGCGGCAAGCGTTCCCTGGCCCTGGACGAAGTGCGCAGCGGGCGCATGGACATCCTCGCCGATGCACCGCTGAACCTTGGCGAGCTGGAAACCCTCGACTACATCCACCCCGCGCTGGTACAGCTCGATTATCTGGTCTGGACCCGCAAGGATTCGGCGCTGGCCTACTCCACGGCGGCGGACCTGCATGGCCACAAGGGTGCAGTGTCGGAACGTGCGCGCTTGAGCCGCGACTTTGAAACCTTCGCCGGCCAGCAACTGACCCTGCAACGCCTGCCCACGTTGACCCCGGCCTTCCAGAAACTGCTGCTGGGGGAAGTGGACTACGTGCTGGCCGGGCGTTACTCCGGCATGGCCATGGCCCAGACGTTAGGGATGAGCAATGACCTGGTGGCCCGCGACGTGCCCGTCGATCAGCCCGGCCTGTACCTGGCGATTTCCCACAACTCGGCCTGCAATGATCCGTGGCTGCGCGGACAGCTGGCCAAAAAGATGACAGAATTGCCCGGGTCTGGTGTGACGGAAGCCGCGCTGCAGCGCAGTCTGGAGCGTTGGAAAGCGCAATTGCAACAACCCGTCGGCACCCCAACAAAGTAGGGATTTTCAGTGACTCTTCGACCTTTTTTCGCGGCCCTCGCCGTTGTCGCTCTGGCGGGATGTGCAGCCGATCCTGCGCCGAATGAACAAATTCGCCTCACCCAGCAAGCCCTGGAACAAGCCAACGCCGTGGGCGCCAGCGCCGATGAATCACCCGAACTGAAACTGGCCGAAGACAAATTCGCCCAGGCCAAGGCCGACATGGCCGAGCAATCCTACAAGGACGCGCGCATGCAGGCCGAACAGGCCGAGCTGGATGCGCGCCTGGCCGAAGCCCAGGTGCTGACCCGCAAGAGCCAGGAACAACTGAACGTGCTCAATACCCGCATCACGCGCCTGCGCAAGCAATTGCAGCTGGGAGAAGCCCAATGAACCCGATGATCCGTGGTCTGGGCTGTGCCGTGCTGCTGGGCAGTGCGGCACTGGGCGGTTGTGCCAGCCACCCCAGTGGCGAACAGGCCTTGCAACAGGCGGGCAGCGACTTCCAGAAGGTCAAGGAAGACGCCAACGTGCTGCGTATCGCACCCAAGGACGTGATCCGCGCCGGTGAATCCCTGGCGCGGGCCGACCGCTTGTCCAGCTACTGGGGCAGCGGTGCCGACGTGGTGCATTACGCCTACCTGAGCCAGCGCTACAGTGCCATCGCCCGCGAACACACCGAGCAGACACTTAACGAAGAGCGTGCCGCCAAGCTCGAACTGGAACGCCAGCGCCTGCAATTGGCCCTGCGTGAAAGCAAGCTGATCAGCGTGCAGCAGCAGGGTAAATGGCTCGAAGAACAGATCGCCAGCCTGACCACCACTCAGACCGATCGTGGCCTGGTGATGACCCTGGGCGACGTGCTGTTCGATACCGGTGAAGCGGAGTTGAAAAACTCGGCGAACCGCACCGTATTGAAAATCGTGCAGTTCCTGCAACTGAACCCCAAGCGTGTGGTGCGCATCGAGGGGTACGCTGACAATACGGGTGGTCAGCAGGAAAACGTCAAACTGTCCCGTGATCGCGCGCAATCGGTGGCCGATGTGCTGGTGGACTTGGGAATCGACGAGAAACGCATCCAGGTTGAGGGCTACGGCGACCAGTACCCAGTGGAAGCCAACGCCTCCGAACGTGGCCGCGCGCAGAACCGTCGCGTAGAAATAGTGTTCTCCGACGAGAAAGGCCAACTGGGCGCCGCTCGCTGAAGCCTTGCGCAAATCAAAAGTGTGGGAGGGGGCATGCCCCCGATAGCGGTGGATCAGTCACTATTTTCGGCGACTGACACTCCGTCATCGGGATGCAAGCCCCCTCCCACATTGTTCTGTATACATCTGAGTATTCTCTCTACTCACCTTACAGTTTTTACTGTCACTCCCGCGCGCGCTCGACTATTGTGGCAACTGTCCCCGTACACTTCTAAACTGTGCTGGTATGTTTCACACAAAAATAAAATACCCGTGAAATCGAGTGCTGCGTCATGACCAATCTGTTGCTTTACCAACGTATCGCCCAGCAACTGGCTGAGGACATCCGTCGCGGTGTCTATCAACCTGGCGAGCGCGTGCCCTCGGTGCGCAAGATGAGCTCCCAGCTCAATGTCAGCCACGCTACGGTATTGCAGGCCTACGCCAACCTGGAAGACCAGGGGCTGATCCGGGCACGGCCGCAGTCCGGTTACTACGTGCACCAGACGCCGGCGCTCACCGCTCCGACGCCGGACATCGCGCGGGTCGAGCGCCCGGGGTTGGTCACCCGCAGCAGCATTATCCAGCAGGTATTGGGCGAGTCGCGCCGCGAAGGTGTATTTCCCCTGGGCGCCGCCGTGCCGAGCGTCGACTATCTGCCGGTACGGGCGCTGCACCAGCAATTGGCCAAGGTCACGCGCTTCCAGAGCCCACGCGCCTTCAGCTACATGTTCAGCCCCGGTTTCGAGCCGTTGCGCCGCCAGGTGGCGATTCGCATGCGTGACGCCGGCGTGGTGGTGGACCCCTCCGAAGTGGTGATCACCCACGGCTGTGTTGACGCCTTGCAGATGTCGCTGCGGGTGCTGACACGTCCCGGCGACTTGATCGCGGCTGAATCGCCGACCTATTACGGCTTGCTGCAACTGGCCGACCTGTTGGGCCTGAAGGTCATCGAGATCCCCAGCGACCCGTCCACCGGCATGAGCCTGGAAGCCCTGCAACTGGCCGCCAACCAATGGTCGATCAAGGCCCTGGTGTTGACCACGCGCCTGAGCAACCCCTTGGGCGGCACCATGCCCGAGGAACGGCAGAAACAGTTGCTGCGCCTGGCCTCGGATTTTGATATCCAGATTGTCGAAGACGATATTTACGGCGAACTGATGTTCGAACTCGGCCGCACCAAGGCTCTCAAGGCCTATGACCGCCTGGACCGGGTCATCTATTGCTCGAGCTTTTCCAAGACCTTGTCGCCGGGTGTGCGCATCGGCTGGATGATCGCCGGCAAGTACCAGCAGGAAATCCAGCGCCTGCAAATGTTCAGCACCCACTCGGCCTGCAGCGTCACCCAGATGGGCGTGGCAGCGTATCTGGAGAACGGCGGGTACGACCGGCACCTGCGTTACATCCGCCAGGAATACCGCAAGAATCTCAGCGCCTTCCAACTGGCGGTGCAGCAGTATTTCCCGGAAGGCACCCAGATGACTCGTCCGACGGGCGGCTTTATTTTGTGGGTCAGTTTGCCTGGGCGGGTCAATACCCAGGAACTGCACGTGCGCGCCCTGCAACAGGGCATCAGCATTGCGCCGGGCTTGATCTTCAGCAATACCGAGCAGTTCAACCACTGCATTCGCCTTAACTGCGGCACACCTTGGAACCGCGAAGCAGAGCGTGCGCTGATGACCCTGGGGATGCTGGCCAGCCAGCTATGCCAGGAAACCGCAGCCGGCTTTTGAGGCGCCGAAAAGGCGCAGCGCCGATAGCTGGCTGATCACCGCTCTTGTCATGCCGCGCACAACAAGCGAGCATATGGCCCTCTGCCGTTAATGCTGTAGGCAATATGACCTCGATTGTTCGCGCTGCTTTGGTGATTGGCCTGTTAAGCCTGTGTAACGTCGGCACAGCGCTGGCGGCGGCACCCGTGGCTGAAAACAAGCCCGCTGCCAATACCCAGCAGGATGCCCCGGCAAAAAAACCTTCCACCGCCAAGCAAGCCCCCGTCGCGAAGAAGCCAACCGCCACGGCGAAAAAACGTGCGTCGACGGCGAAAAAATCCAAGTCAGCCCAGGAAGTGGCACAGACCAAACTGCCACCGGCACAGTTGGATTTGTCCCTGCCTTCGGACATGGTCAGGCACCTGCAGCCCCTGGGTACCGTGCCCAAGCCCAAGAGCGTGCCGTTGTTGCCGCCGATGTTCGGTGAAAAGCCCACCGACAACAGTGCGTTCCAGATCAACGGCCGTTTGCTCAGCAATGAGATGAAGCTGCAACTGCGCAACGAAGAGCGCCGTGAAGTGGAAGGTGCCGCTTTGGAATTCGAGTTCAAGCAGTAAACTTTTTCCTACAAAGTGACGCAGGCCATCGACCATCTGTCGCAGACTGGTCGGTCACTTTTATTTTGTGCGAAATACCCCTGTTAACCCATTTTAAAACGGCTGTTTAAGGGCGTACCCTAGCCCGGCCGTCCCTATTGAGTCGTCGAGGACCTGCTGGTCATGAATTGCCGTGAAGGCTGTGGCGCCTGCTGCATCGCCCCCTCCATCAGTTCGCCCTTACCCGGTATGCCCAATGGCAAACCGGCGGGCGAACGCTGCCTGCACCTGTCGGTCGAACAGCTGTGCCAACTGTTCGGCCGACCGGAGCGCCCGGCGGTGTGCAGTGATTTCAAGGCGGATATCGATGTCTGCGGCACCGACCAGGCCGATGCGATCCGGTTGATCGGCTGGTGGGAGCAGATGACGGCGGCTTGAGGGGCTTTACTATCGGAACTTCAACAATAAGGAATACGACAATGGGTTCGCTGAAACGAATGGCTGTGCTGTGCGGTTTTACGCTGGTATTTGCTGCCACTGCCCAGGCTGAGGATTGGCAGGTTGCCAAGGATGAAGACGGTATCAAGGTGTCCCTGAGCGAAGTCGCCGGCTCCAAATACAAGGCGTATCGCGGTGTGACCGTGATCAAGGCGCCTGTCGCCAGGATCCAGGCCCTGCAGGAAGATGTGGCCGGTGCCTGCTCGTGGATTCATGAGTGCAAATCCCAGAAGCTGGTGGACAAGAAAGGCGATGAGGCCTGGACCTACACCCAGTTCAAGGCGCCTTTCCCGGTGACCGATCGTGATTCATACATCCATGTCACCACCACCAAGGACGCCGACGGCAGCGTAACCCGCAAGCTGCAGGGCGTGCCGACCTACAAGCCCGAAGAAAAAGGCTACGTGCGTGTCGCTCAGGTCGAGGGCTTCTGGAAACTGGTCCCTAAAGGCGCCAATGAGACCGAAGTCACCTACCAGGTACACACCGAGCCAGGCGGCAGCGTGCCGTCGTGGCTGGCCAACAAGTTCGTGGTGGAAGCGCCGTTCAACACCCTGAAAGCCTTGAAGGAACACGCTGAAAAATAACTGTGCTTGATCCGGTGCTTCCTGACTTGAGTGGAACGTTTGCCGAGCCCTCAAGGTCCAGATAGAGGTAAGCCCACACATGGGTTTTATCGAGGAGGCACCGATGCAAAAGTGGCAGATTACCTTCGTTGATGATCACGGCGTACAGTCCGTGGAGCAGTTCACCTGCGAGCACAAGCCCAGCCTCGAAGATGCGGCACACATGATCCGCAACAAGCTGGTGCCCGTGGCCGCCGAACTGGACCTCAACGACCTTGAGGGCCGCAAGCCCGAGCCAACGGTCAAGATCCTCAAAGACCAGAACAGTATTCAAATCCTCGACATCTCTCCCGCCGCCTGAACATTTCCTGTATGCCATTCAAGCACCTCTGGTGGAGGTGATAGCTTCGCGCTACTCTGCAAGTGAGATCAGCGAATGAATCGCTAAGGTCTGGTCTTGTCAGCTACATGCTTGTTTTCCCGTGGTGATGTTGTTGCCGTGGTACCCGCGCCGTCAGCGCGCGGGCTTTGGGAAGCACGGAAAGTCTATCCATCGGTTTGAGGAGGACGTTTCATGAGCACAGCCTATCAAGAAGACATCAGCACCAACGTTCTGCGCCGCATGAAAGAAGGCGGCTTCGACTTTTCACGGTTCCACCCCATTGAGTTCTACGCCATTTTCCCGGATGAGGAACGGGCGCGCAGGGCTGCGGGTGAATTTCGTGGCGAGTCCCTGAATGCCCAGGTCAGTGCGCGCGACGATGGCGCCTGGTACCTGGAACTGAGCAAGATCATGTTTGCAACCTACGATGGCATAGGAGACTTCGAGCAAGACTTTGAAGCGGTGGTCGAGCCGCTGGGCGGAATCATCGAAGGTTGGGGCGTCAAGCAGGAGGTGCGTGGGTTACCCATGTAGCGCCATTGTATGAGCAACACAGCGTATCGGCTGACCTTAGGGTCGGCCGATTTTGTATGTGCTGTGTGAAAATTTCCGGAACTACCGTTGCCCTTTCCCGCACAAAAAAAAAGCCACCCGAAAAGGGTGGCTGAAAGGGAAGACCGAAGGAGCCGGTCAGTACACGAGCCTCAAGGTACCGAGTGCGGGATGGGTAAGGCTGTAGGACGTGTCCTGTTCAGCTGATGGGGCCGATTATCCACACGCTTGCGCGGGCAGTGAAATCAACTCTGACTATGCTGTTGATAGCCAAAGCTTGCATTGCCATGAAGCGTGCAGCAGTGCAGTGGGGATTCTGTGCACCAGGACGGTGCGATCAGGTCTTTGATTATATTCAACCCACTGATTTTTAAGTGTTTATGCCGCTGGCACGGGCCTTGCGATGGTTCTCGCGTCCGGGTGACAAGGAGTACGGCATGATCCGCACTTATTACGACGAAATGTACGATGGGGCAGGGCAGGTTCGCCCTCACTACCGCGAGTTCGCCCGCTGGTTGGCCGACACCCCCGCTGAACTGCTGGCCCAGCGCCGGCGCGAAGCCGATTTGCTGTTTCACCGCGCCGGGATCACTTTCACCCTTTATGGGGACGAGCAGGGCACCGAGCGCCTGATTCCGTTCGACACCATCCCCCGCAGCATTCCCGCCAGCGAATGGCGGATGGTCGAGCGTGGCTGCATCCAGCGGGTCAAGGCGCTGAACATGTTTCTCGCCGACCTCTATCACGAACAACGCATCATCAAGGCCGGGATCATTCCCGCCGAACAGGTACTGGCCAACGAGCAATACCAGTTGGCAATGCAGGGGCTGAACCTGCACCGCGACCTGTATTCCCACATCTCCGGAGTCGACCTCGTACGCGACGGCGACGGCACCTACTACGTGCTGGAAGACAACCTGCGTACACCCAGCGGCGTGAGCTACATGCTCGAAGACCGCAAGATGATGATGCGCCTGTTCCCCGAGCTGTTCGCGGCCCAGCGCATCGCGCCGATCGATCATTACCCCAACCTGCTGCTCGATACCCTGAAAAGCGCCAGCCCCCTGGATAATCCCAGCGTCGTGGTGCTGACCCCGGGGCGCTTCAACAGCGCGTTTTTCGAGCATGCATTTTTAGCCCGGGAAATGGGTGTGGAGTTGGTGGAAGGCGCCGACCTGTTCGTGCGCGATGACCGTGTGTTCATGCGCACCACCGACGGCCCCAAAGCCGTGGACGTGATCTACCGTCGCCTCGACGACGCATTCCTCGACCCGCTGGCCTTCAACCCCGACTCCATGCTCGGCGTGCCCGGCCTGCTGGCGGCGTATCGCTCGGGCAATGTGGTGCTGGCCAATGCCATCGGCACCGGGGTGGCGGATGACAAGTCGGTGTACCCCTTCGTCACCGAGATGATCCGTTTTTACCTGGACGAAGAACCGATCCTGCAGAACGTTCCCACCTTCCAGTGCCGTAAGCCCGACGAATTGTCCCACGTGCTGGCCAACCTGCCGGACCTGGTGGTGAAGGAAACCCAGGGCTCCGGCGGCTACGGCATGCTGGTGGGCCCAGCGTCCACGGCCGCGGAAATCGAAGCCTTCCGCGCGCGTATCAAGGCCAAGCCCCACGCCTATATCGCACAGCCAACCCTGTGTTTATCCACCTGCCCGACCTTTGTCGAAAACGGCATTGCGCCGCGCCATATCGACCTGCGCCCGTTCGTGTTGTCCGGCAAGGAAACCCGTGTGGTACCCGGCGGTTTGACCCGTGTCGCGCTGCGTGAGGGGTCGCTGGTGGTCAATTCGTCCCAGGGCGGCGGCACCAAAGACACCTGGGTGGTCGAGGACTGATGCCATGTTGAGTAGAACTGCCTCGGATTTGTACTGGATGTCGCGCTACCTGGAACGCGCGGAAAACCTCGCGCGCATGCTCGATGTCAGCTATTCGCTGTCGCTCATGCCCCAGGATGGGCGCGGTGATGGCCTGCATGAACTGGCCATGCCGCTGTTGATCACCGGCACGCTGGATGATTACCGCGAGCGCCACGGCGAATTGCACGCCGAACGCCTGTTGCATTTCTTCGCATTGGATGCGGCCAACCCGGCCAGCATCTACAGTTGTCTCGGTGCCGCGCGGGCCAGCGCCCATGCTGTGCGTGGGCGAATTACTGCCGACATGTGGGAAAACATCAACGCAACCTGGCTGGAGATTCGCGAAATCTCACAGCAGGGCCTCAGCCGCTACGGCATGAGCCGGTTCTGCGAGTGGGTCAAGGAGCGTTCCCATCTGTTCCGGGGGGCGACCTACGGCACCATTATGCGCAATGACGCCTTTCGTTTTATTCGGCTGGGTACGTTTATCGAGCGCGCCGACAACACCCTGCGGCTGCTGGATGCGCGCTATGAAATGGCCGGCGACCAGGCCGAAGCCGTTACCGATGGCACCGCCCACGCCTACTATCAATGGAGTGCCTTGCTGCGCGCGTTATCGTCGTTCGAGGCCTACACCGAGATCTACCGCGACGCCCCAGGTGCCCGGCAAGTCGCGGAGCTGTTGCTGTTGCGCGCCGATGTACCGCGCTCCCTGCGGGCCTGCAGCGAAGAGATCGACCAGATCCTCGCCAGCCTGCCCGGCATCAACGGCCGTCCGGCCCAGCGCCTGGCTGCCGAGATGGACGCGCGCCTGCGGTTTACCGCGATCGATGAAATCCTCGAGGAAGGCCTGCACGCCTGGCTGACCGACTTTATCCCCTTGGTCCGCCAGTTGGGCGACGCCATCTACAGTTCCTACCTGGAGGCCGCATGAGACTCTCCATCAGCCACGAAACCACCTACCACTACGAAGACCAGGTACGCGCCAGCATCCAGTACCTGCGCCTCACGCCCCACGACAGCGAGCGCCAGCATGTGCTCAGTTGGCAACTGGACCTGCCCCGCCCGGTGCGCGCGCAGATCGACCCGTTCGGCAACATCCTGCACGTGCTGACCCTGGACGAACCCCACGACGCCATCATCATTGGCGCCCGTGGCCAGGTGGATATCGATGAGCTGCGTGAGGCTGAACACGAGAGCCAGTCAGCCTTTCCGTTCCTGCGCTGCACCCGCCTGACCGAGCCCGACGACGCCCTGCGCGCCTTTGCGCAACAGCATTGCCACCAGCGTCGTGATCGCACGGCCCTGATCGACCTGATGCACGCCCTCAACCAGTCGATGGTCTACACGCCCGGCGCCACCGAAGTCGACACCTGCGCCGCCCAGGCCTTCGCAGGGCGGGCGGGGGTATGCCAGGACCATACCCATGCGTTCCTGGCCTGCGCGCGCAGCCTGGGCATTCCTGCGCGGTATGTGTCTGGGTATTTGTACACGGAAGACAGCACTCACCTGGCCAGCCACGCCTGGGCCGAAGCCTGGCTGGATGACGCCTGGTACAGCTTTGACGTGACCAACCAACTGGCCCGGCCGGAGCGGCATTTGAAACTGGCCGTGGGCCTGGACTACCTCGACGCTTGCCCGGTACGCGGCATGCGCCGTGGCGGAGGGCATGAGCAGATGCATGCCAAGGTGTTCGTGGCGCCGACGCCGGTGGTCCTGGTCCAGCAGCAATAACCCGCTCGCCACCGAGATCAGGCTGGGTTCAGGGGTGTTGTTTACGCCCCGCCATATGCTTCAAGTACCCCACCAGCAATTCCAGCTCGCTGTCAGGCAACACGCTGGCGGCGAACGCTGGCATCTTTGCCTGCGGCCAGTGCCTCAGGCTCTGCGGGTCGCGGATATAGCGCTTGAGGAAGTCGCCGCTGAAATATTCCGTAGGGTTGTAGGGAACATTCAGGTCCGGCCCCACCTGTGCGTCGCCGGCGCCATTGAGGCGGTGGCAGGCCAGGCAGTTCTTCTGGAACAGCGCAAAGCCCTGGTTGACCGGATCATTCGCAGCCAGCGTCGGGTCGGGCAGCAGCGCCGGAAAACGTTCGGCCACCGTCTTCAACTGCTTGATCGCGCAGATCTGGAACGGCCACTGCTCCGGGCTGATATGCCCGGCCTGCGGATCGGTCCACACCAGGTAGAACGGCCCGGCACTCGGCTTGCCGTCTGCCAATGGGGGCCATGGGTGGGCCGGGTCTTCCACGGCCAGCCAGGCGCGGGCACCGTTTTTTTGCAGCAACGGTGCAGCCGTCAGTTCGGCGGCGAAGCCATCCAGGGCAACGGCTTGCAGATGATTATCGGGCTGTAGGCCCGGCAGGAGCACTGCCAGCGGTACTGCGCGATAGGTCATGTTGCGCTTGTAGGAAACGTCATCGACGACCTGCACTGTCTGCGCGTCCGGATGCTTGAGCAGGTCGGCGGTCTGCCAGGTCTTGCGGCTGTGATCCAGCTCGACGGTCAATTGCGCCGCCGAAGCGGGCAGGGCGAGCAACAAGGCAAGGAATGCGAAGATCGGTTTCAAGACGGCGGCCCCGTATTAAGTGGCGATAGGGCCCACGATAGCGGAAAAGTGCAGATAAAAAGGCAGCCCCTGCAACAGGATCGCTATGCACGAAGTCCCGGCAGGTGCTGCCAAAAGCGGTAATCCTGAGGTAAGAACAGGCTCAAGAAGAGGTCACCCAATGACCTTGGTCAAGTTGGGCAAGATCAGAATCAATGTGGTGGCGAACAGAATAAGTCCTGCCTGACGTACTTTCGAATGTTTAAACATGGCTGACTGCCTTTTGTTGTTATTCCTGAGCGTCAAATGCGTGCCGTTGAATATGAGTATCGCAATGTGACGTGTCGCTTTTCTTACAGCTGCTCCAGCAAAACCCGGCAGCAACTTCTTACTGATTGAACCTTAGAGCCCTCGTTCTGCGCGGCTTAGACCCATTTCATATCACCTAATCAGCATTTCAGCTTAAAAAGGCATGAGGCATAACGCCATCTTGGCGCCAATGCCTTGGCTAGACAGCTAAAACGATTAATCCAGCAATTACCTTAGGTGCCTACCGTTCGTCCGAGCGTGGCGGTCAAAAGCAATGAGCGCATCCGTCATTGAAACCGTGTCAATCGGGCCTAAGGTAAGGGCATTACTGCGCAATGGTTCGAGGACGTCATGACCCAAGCTTTGATCTTTGATGCGATACGCACGCCCCGCGGCAAAGGCAAGGCCGACGGCGCCCTGCACAGCGTCAAGCCGGTAAACCTGGTGGCCGGCCTGCTCACCGCGCTGGGGCAACGCAACGACCTCGACACCCAACAGGTGGATGACATCGTGCTCGGCTGTGTCACCCCGGTGGGCGACCAGGGCGCCGACATCGCCAAGACCGCCGCCCTGGTGGCGGACTGGGCCGTCAGCGTCGCCGGTGTACAGATCAACCGCTTCTGCGCCTCGGGCCTGGAGGCGGTTAACCTCGGCGCGATGAAAGTGCGTTCCGGCTTTGAGGACCTGGTGGTGGTCGGCGGTGTGGAGTCCATGTCCCGCGTGCCCATGGGCAGCGATGGCGGGGCCTGGGTGCTCGACCCGCAGACCAACATGCACAGTCACTTCACGCCCCAGGGCATTGGCGCCGACCTGATTGCCACCCTGGAAGGTTTCACCCGCGAGGATGTCGATACCTTTGCCCTACAGTCCCAGCAGAAAGCCGCCAGGGCGCGTGCAGACGGTTCCTTCAACAAGTCGTTGATCGCGGTGCAGGACCAGAACGGCATCGTGCTGCTGGACCATGATGAATTCATTCGCGCCGATTCCACCCTCGAAGGCCTGGGCAAGCTCAAGCCCAGCTTCGAAATGATGGGGCAGATGGGCTTCGACGCCACCGCGTTGCGGGTCTACAGCCATGTGGAACGCATCCACCATGTCCACACACCAGGCAACAGCTCCGGCATTGTCGACGGTGCCGCATTGATGTTGATCGGCTCCGAAGCGAAGGGCCGCGAGCTGGGCCTGCAACCGCGGGCACGCATCGTTGCCACGGCGGTCACCGGTACCGACCCGACCATCATGCTGACCGGGCCGGCGCCGGCCACGCGCAAGGCCCTGGCAAAGGCAGGTTTGCACGTGGAGGACATCGACCTGTTCGAGGTCAACGAGGCCTTTGCCTCGGTGGTGCTCAAGTTCATCAAGGACATGGGCATCGACGCCGCGCGCGTCAACGTCAACGGCGGCTCCATCGCCATGGGCCACCCGCTGGGCGCCACGGGCTGCGCGATCCTCGGCACCCTGCTCGACGAACTGGAGGTGCGCCAGCAGCGCTACGGCCTGGCCACCCTGTGTGTTGGCGGCGGTATGGGCATCGCCACCGTTATCGAACGCCTCTGAGCCAAGGAAGTTGTCATGACCGATGCCATTCGTTACGAAAAAGGCCAGGACCAGATCGTGGTGCTGACCCTCGACATGCCCGGCCAGAGCGCCAACACCATGAACGCCGCGTACCGTGAGGCAATGGCGGCCACCGTCGCACGCCTGCAGGCGGAAAAGGACGACATTGCCGGCGTGGTTATCACCTCGGCGAAGAAGACCTTTTTCGCCGGCGGCGACCTCAATGAACTGATCAAGGTCGACAAGGCCCACGCCCAGGATTTCTACGACAGCGTCCTGGTGTTGAAGGCGCAACTGCGCAGCCTGGAAACCCTCGGCAGGCCGGTGGTGGCCGCCGTCAATGGCGCAGCCCTCGGCGGCGGTTTGGAGATCTGCCTGGCGTGTCACTACCGCGTCGTGCTGGATGACAAGTCGGTGCAACTCGGTTTGCCGGAGGTCACCCTTGGCCTGCTGCCAGGCGGCGGTGGCGTGGTGAGGATGGTGCGCATGCTTGGGCTGGAAAAGGCCTTGCCGTATTTGCTCGAAGGCAAGAAAGTCCGGCCCCAGCAAGCGCTGCAAGCCGGGTTGATCGATGAGCTGGCGGCGGATCGCACTGAGCTGCTGGCCAAATCCCGCGCATGGATTCTTGCCAATCCGCAGGCCAGGCAGCCGTGGGACAACAAGGCCTATCAGATTCCCGGTGGTACGCCGTCTCACCCGAAAGTGGCGCAAATGCTCGCCATCGCACCGTCGATTTTGCGCAGCAAAACCCATGGCTGCTTCCCGGCCCCGGAGAAAATTCTCTGCGCCGCCGTGGAAGGCGCGCAGGTGGATTTCGATACCGCACATGTGATTGAAACCCGCTACTTCACCGAATTGGTCACCGGGCAGGTGGCGAAAAACATGATGGGCACCTTCTGGTTCCAACTCAATGAAATCAACGCCGGCAGCTCGCGGCCTCAGGGCTTTGCACCTTACGTGACGCGTAAGGTCGGGGTGCTCGGCGCCGGGATGATGGGCGCAGGCATCGCCTATGTCAGTGCCTGCGCCGGTATCGATGTGGTGCTCAAGGACATCAATCAGGCGGCCGCCGAGAAGGGCAAGGCGCATTCGACGGCGCTGTTGGACAAGAAGGTCAGCCGTGGGCAATTGACCTCTGAGCAGCGCGAAACCACCCTCGCGCGGATTCATCCTACGGCTTCGGATGCTGATCTGGCCGGCTGTGACCTGATCATCGAGGCCGTGTTCGAAGACCGTGAACTCAAGGCCAAGGTCTCGGCTGCCGCACACAATGTGGTCGGCGCCGACGCGGTGATCGCCTCCAACACGTCTACCTTGCCCATCAGCGGCCTGGCCACGGCGGTGCCGGATCAAGGCAAGTTCATCGGCCTGCATTTCTTCAGCCCGGTGGACAAGATGCCCCTGGTGGAAATCATCAAGGGCGCCCGCACTTCGGACGAAACCCTGGCCCGGGGGTTCGATTTCGTCCTGCAAATCAAGAAAACTCCGATCGTGGTCAACGACAGTCGCGGGTTCTTCACCTCGCGGGTGTTCGGCACCTTCACCCATGAAGGCATCGCCATGCTCGGCGAAGGCGTGGCTGCGCCGATGATCGAGACCGAGGCGCGCAAGGCGGGTATGCCGGTGGGGCCGCTGGCGGTGTCCGATGAAGTGTCCCTCAGCCTGATGAGCCATATCCGACAACAGGCTGCCAAGGATCTGCAGGTTGAAGGTAAAACAGTCCCAAGCCATCCGGCCACGGTGGTAATTGATCTGTTGGTGAACGAGTACAAACGCGCGGGCAAGGCGGCGGGGGGAGGTTTCTACGAGTACCCGGCGGGCGGGCAGAAGCATTTGTGGCCTGAATTGAAAGCGCGCTTTGAGCGAGCCGACCAGCGCATTTCAGCGCAGGATGTGCGCGACCGTTTGCTGTTTATCCAGGCCATCGAGACCGTGCGCTGCGTGGAGGAGGGCGTGTTGATGTCCACCGCGGATGCCAACGTGGGGTCGATCTTCGGGATCGGTTTTGCCGCCTGGAGTGGTGGCGCGTTGCAGTTTATCAACCAGTACGGCCTCAATGACTTCATCGCCCGCGCCCGCTACCTGGCCGAACAGTATGGGGAGCGGTTCTCACCGCCGGCGTTGTTGCTCGACAAAGCTGCGCAGAACACGACCTTCTGACGGTTTTGGGCATGTACGGGGCTTGCCTTGTCAGGGTATTTCAAGGCAGGCTCTGGGGTGTGCATTATTCCCATCACCGTGTCAGGTATTTTTTATGTCGCTACGCGTCTGTATCCTGGAAACCGATATCCTGCGTCCAGGCTTGATCGATCAATACCAAGGCTACGGGCAGATGTTCAAGCGCCTGTTCTCCAAGCAGCCGATTGCCGCCGAATTCGTTGTGTACAACGTGGTGCAGGGCGAATACCCGTCGGACGACGAAGTGTTCGACGCCTACCTGGTGACCGGCAGCAAGGCCGATTCCTTCGGCACCGACCCCTGGATCCAGACCCTCAAGACCTACCTGCTCGAACGCTATGAGCGCGGCGACAAGTTGCTGGGCATCTGCTTCGGCCATCAATTGCTCGCGCTGCTGCTGGGCGGCAAGGCCGAGCGCGCCGGCCAGGGCTGGGGCATGGGCATTCACGATTACAAACTGGATACCAAGGCGCCGTGGATGAGCCCTGAAGTGCCAGAGCTGACGCTATTGATCAGCCACCAGGACCAGGTCACCACCTTGCCGGACAATGCCACGGTCATCGCCTCCAGCGAGTTTTGCCCGTTCGCCGCCTATCACATCGGCGACCAGGTGCTGTGCTTCCAGGGGCACCCGGAATTTATCCATGATTATTCCCGCGAGTTGCTGGAGATTCTTCAGACGACCCTGGGTGAAAAAGTCTACACAAACGGCGTCGCCAGCCTGGCGCGCGACCACCACGGCGTGACCGTGGCGGAATGGATGATGCGCTTCGTGGCGCACAAGCCTGAGGCCCGGGTTTAAAGCCAGCCCGAGCGCTTGAAACTGGCCCACAAGCCCGTGCAACCGAACGCAATAAACCCGAGCACTGCAAAATAGCCGTAGTGCCATTGCAGCTCGGGCATGTTCTGGAAGTTCATCCCATAAATCCCCGCCACCGCGGTGGGGAACGCCAGGATTGCCGCCCACGCGGCAAACTTGCGCTGCACCACGCTCTGGCGCGACGCTTCGAGCAATACACCGATCTCGATGGTCTGGCTGGCGATATCGCGCAGGGTGGTGAGGTCTTCCATCTGCCGCGTGACGTGGATCTGCACGTCACGGAAATACGGGCGCATGTTCTTGTCGATAAACGGGAAGCTCAGCTTCTGCAGTTCCTGGCTGATCTCCACCATCGGCGCCACATAGCGCTTGAGCCGCAGTACATCGCGGCGCAGGCCATGGATCTTCTGGATATCGCGCTCGCTCAGCGAGCTGCACAGCACGTTGTGCTCCAGTTCATCGATCTCGGCGTGGATCGCCTCGCTGACCGGCTGGTAGTTCTCGGTGACAAAATCCAGCAGGGCATAGAGTACGAAATCTTCCCCATGCTCCAGCAATAGCGGCCGCGCCTCACAGCGTTGCCGAACAAAGCCGTAGGACGCCGAATGGCCGTTACGCGCAGTGATGATGTAGCCGTTGCCGGCGAAGATATGGGTCTCGATAAACTCCAGCTTGCCGTTCTCGCGCACCGGTGAATAGGTGACGATAAACAGTGCGTCGCCGAAGGTTTCCAGCTTGGGGCGGCTGTGTTTTTCCAGGGCATCTTCGATGGCCAGTTCATGCAGGTTGAACTGGCGTTGCAGGTTGGCCAGCTCCTGCGCGTTGGGCTCTTCCAGGCCGATCCACACAAAATGCCCGGGTTTGGCGGCCCAGGCCGCGCCTTCGTCGAGGGTGATATCAGTGACTTTCTTTCCGGCGCTGTACACGGCGGCCGCAACAACTCTACCCATGGTGCTGATCACTTCTTATTAGGAGGACAGGTGTTGGGCAGCTTAGCTTGAATGGCGTTCCATTGTTGCTGTTGCAGGCATGTGCTTTTTGTGGCGAGCACGCCTGTTTGCGTCGGCGCACGAAGCACCCGTAAACAAGGGGTTCAGGCAGATTGCACGTCGCGATCCATCGCAGCGATGCATTCATTCATCTGCGCCTGACAGGTCTGCATCAACTGCGGGATGTCATCCGAAGTCAGGCCCACAGTGGGAATCGGCGGCAACGAACGTATGAGCACATCACCGCTGTTCCAGCGATTGAGCTTCATATGGGTGACGTAATTGCTGACACACACCGGCACGATGGGCACGCCAGCGGCGATGGCCATATGAAACGCGCCTTTCTTGAACGGCAACAGGCCTTTGCCCAGGTTGCGCGTGCCTTCCGGAAACACCCAGATCGACGTGTCCTGATGCTGCAACGTATGAGTGGTGGTGAGCATCGCGCGACGTGCCTTGTGCGCATTGCCGCGGTCGATCAGCACATTGCCCGCCAGCCAGAACAACTGGCCGAACAGCGGTACCCATTTCAGGCTCTTTTTGGCGATACACACAGTGCGATGGGGCACCACGGTGCCCAGCACAAACAGGTCATAGTTGGACTGGTGGTTGGCGATGATCACACACGTACCAGGCTTGTTGCGCAGGGAGTCTACATCGGTCTTCACCTTCAGCCGCAGGATCCACATGGCCGGCAGCGCATAGAGACGCGCACACAAGCGGCTGTTGTCCGGGTTGAACGGCCGGCAGGCCCCGAGCAGCACGCCCAGTACACCGGCCACCATAAAGTGCAGGCCCATCAATAACATGCGTAACAGAAAAAGCATCGACACGGCCCATCGGGATAAAAGGTGGCGCAGTGTACGGATGTGCACTGAATTCGGCAATTACCCGTAAAGAGGTAGGAGATAGGCGATGTTTAAGCACATGTTTCAACATGTGCCGATATAGGCAGGCTAGAGTGGCTAAAGATGTTTCGGATTCATTTGTACGAAAAAGCCCGACGCAAGGTCGGGCTTCGATGTTTCGGTTGTAGGGCTTAACTCAGGATATGCCCCTGATCCTGGATGATTGCCTCATCCAACGCCTCCAGCAGCGCCTTACGCACCTTCAGCTTGGTGTGCTTATGGGCGTTCATATTCAGCTTCTTCAACTGACGTGCCGCTTCCAGCGCCGCCGCCTGCAGCTCTTCAGGTGCCACCACCTTGTCGAGGAAACCGGCCTGCAATGCGCCTTGCGGGTCAAACATCTCGGCATTGATCACCGACCGATGAAACGCCGACTTACGCAGACGGTCCCGCGCCAGCTCGATACCGGCGTGGTGCATGGTCATGCCGATCGCCACCTCATTCAGGCCAATGCTGAACGGGCCTTCCACCCCAATCCGATAATCCGCCGACAACAACAGGAACGCACCCTTGGCCACCGCATGCCCAGGGCACGCCACAATCACCGGGAACGGGTGGGACAACAGGCGACGCGCCAACGTCGAACCCGACGTCACCAGGCCGATGGCTTCTTTAGGGCCGGCTGTCATTACCTTCAAGTCATAACCACCCGACAGGATCCCCGGCGTGCCGGTGATGATCACCACCGCCCGATCTTTCTCGGCCTGGTCCAGCGCTGTATTAAACGCACTGACCACATCCGGAGAAATGGCATTCACCTTGCCGTTGCTCAGGGTCAGGGTCGCGATACCGTCTTCGAGGTGGTAAGCAATCAACTCACTCATGACGCGGTTCCTTGTAGGATTTGTTATAGAGAGGCTGTTTATAGCGGCGCATGCGCAGACGTTACCCACCACGCCCGCCCCGGTAAAGCGCCGTGACTGACTACCCAGTCAGACTTTCCCCGCAGGGAGAGCACTGGAAGGCCTGGGGCAGGGCGCAACACCGACCCCAGACCCAGGCCGCCCATGCCCAAGAATGGCAGAATCACCACCCCTTGTCGGGCGACTACCGGCATAGCCGTCTAACCGCATGAAAATTCTGAAAAAAACCTTTGCCATCAGAAAGGCTTTCGACTACATTAGCGCGCCTCGACAGACTGAACTGGTTTGACGAGATACGGTGAAGTGTCCGAGTGGCTTAAGGAGCACGCCTGGAAAGTGTGTATACAAGAAATTGTATCGAGAGTTCGAATCTCTCCTTCACCGCCAAATTAAAAAAATCCTTATAAATCAAAAATTTAAAGGGTTTTGAAAATAGCGATTTGTAGCAGGATTTTGTAGCAAAATTTTTAGCATAAAATTTTGCTCCTGCTGTAAGTCGCTTTTTTTTGCCTGAAAAAAGCTGAATGGCTTCGTTTCCGTCCCTACACCATCCCGCCACCTATTTTTCTGCATTTCTCTGGTGGCAATCACTGGATGATTTGGTATTGTGGACTCTTAAGCTTTGCGGTTTACAGCCCGATATCAGCAGCTTTCGAAGTTGGTAAGGTTGACAGTGGAATGATTTTGTTGTAGATTGAACTCAAATGCCTTAAAAGCATTTTAAAAAAGGTGATTCGCTACCCTAAATGCGAAAGTGAAAAAAAGGCGATTCGCTGCCCTAAATGCGGACTGAAAAAACAGGTGATTCGCTACCCTGAATGCGAGCTTAAAAAAATACCATTAACGTGGTAGGAAAAAAGTGGCTTAAAAGCCACTTTTTTTTGCCTGAAAAAAGTCGAAAGGACTGGCATGGATGAAGCTTTATACTGTAACTGATGCTTACATTGCTTATCTAAAAGGAATTGATTCAAAGGTTCTAAACAATTACGGCGGAATACGCCCTTATGTTGGGATTATCATCGAAATAGGTGGGCATAAATATCTTGCGCCACTCACATCTTACAAAGCCAAACAAGAAAAGCTAAATAATAATCTCCCTACTATTTTCAAGGTTCATGAAAAAGGAGATCCGTCAAATAAGCTGGGACTGATTCAATTGAATAACATGATCCCTGTTCTTGAATCAGAAATAATCCTCATCGACCTCCCTGCACAGGAAGAAAAATATAAGAAGCTTCTCGAGTTTCAAATTGCATACATAAAAAGCGAGCAAGACACGTTAAAGAAGCGAGCGGAAAAGCTATATGAGTTGGTTTCGATAAAAAATCATGCTCATTACTCAGCTCTTAGCTGTGATTTTAACTTGCTTGAGGCTAAATATAGAAAGTTTCCGCCAGCAAATAGTGGAGTTTAAAAATTAGCGGAATTTATACCGGAGTAAAAGAAATGCCTCCGCCACGTTGCTCCCCCTACGGGGCTATTATCCTTGATATAGTAAAACTCCAACTTTTCGTCCGAGCCTCATAAATGTGATGGTTTTCCAAGCTCATACCATTTAGTCCTGCCGATACCTAATTTCTGCCATGGCTTATCATTTGCCAAAATTACCCGTTCTTTTTTCTTTGCTCTATAATAGTAAGTTGATTCAGGTATCCCTTCTTCTTCCCAAGGCTTACCATCGACATAGATTAGATTTGCGGAGCTTTTCTGTCTTGATTGCTTGGCTCTCGCACTTTTCAACTCGTTAAGCCTCTCTGTGGAGAAATGACGATTAATAAAGCGATATACGCTGTCTACGATTGTTTCAACTTCTCTTGTGCCTAACTGGCACTCAAATGTATTGAATAGCATTGCTTGTTCAAGAATGTTTGAGCGTAGTTCTGTTGGGTTGCAACTGTGCCAGTTTGAATATGCCCACAAGCGCAGATTTTCAAATAGCGTGCAATTTCTTCCCGAGGCGAACCCGTCTTCAATTTTCTTTTTCTTTTTTTCGTCTCTCTGTTTTTTAACCAGGTCTTTATCAACAAACTCATTAAGATAATCGAGATCATAAGGAGTGCATTCGTAGGAAAAGATTTTGTAGGAGGATGACTTGAATGGGTTTTTGGTTAAAAGTCCATTGTAATTCATATCGGCTCCAATCCTGACTGCAAGCCCATGCTCAACATCGGAAAAATATTTGATAGGCTTTTGGAGTCCCGTTACGTCGTTTTTGATGGATGTTTTTAGTATGTAGGTCATGTGAGAGCGACCATTATCCAAATTCCTCACAATCAGGTGTGGTGCTGGCAATCCTTTGTCTGCCCAGTCTAATACACTTAAATCACCATCTAAATCGAATATCATAAAATATTTATGAGTTAATGAGTTTGGTTGAATATGGTTTGATTTTAGGGCTGTATCTAATGCGCCTATCTTCTTGCCGAAGTAGTAATCGTTAGTGTGGTAAGGCTTTGGGGGAAGTTTTGACTTGTATTGTTCAAGCGTGTTTTCAAGTCTTAATTGAGCATTATTCATTTTCTCCTCTAATTATTTTAATTGTTTAGGAGAAAAATCAGAGACTGGCTCTTGCTACTTCAACTTGAAATGGTATATTTAATATACAAAGCGTTGAACGTAGAAATTAATAGGTTGGACGCCCCCAATTTCTACTCCTTGTATTAACTTAACATTTACCCCTTAAAGTGCAAATTTTAGGGGGTTTGTTTTTGGCAGCACTAAACGAGCAGAAAGGTAATTATGAAAGATCATTATTTGGATAGCGGCGATTATATAAAATTGGCGTGTGAGTTCGCCGAGGTGGCGATTGGGCGATATGAGGGGCTTGGTATTTACACCGGCGATTACAAGTTAAATGTAGCCCTGACCAACGCGGCAATATCAGCTGAGCTTTTTTTCAAATCAGGCTTAGCTGTTAGAGAATATCAGAACGAAGTCATAGAAACCGGTCGTGAGGATGTGGTTGTTACCATTCATCACAGCACTATAGATTTACCCAAAGTTCAGCGTTCTCATGATCTTATGATTTTATTTAATATGCTACCAAAAAATGAACAGTCATGGATAGTTGGTGCCGTGGTCGGAAAAATAAATCGTATTAGCACAGTAGTTGAGTTTAATAGTTTTCTGAGTGGGGTGAGCAAGCTATTTGTGAGTAGGCGCTATCCAACTGATGGAGTTTCATTTGGCTCCAATGACTATTTACAAGCTGAGTCTTTCATCTCATTCGTGAAAATACTGATGTCACTATATCGCGAAAAAATTTGAATTGCTTAATGGATAAGATATTCTATTAAGAATAACTGTAATACTTGATGAAAAGATCAAAGAAAATTAAAGAAGCGATATTTAAATACGCTCCAGAGATCAATATGTTGATAGTCTCTTTCGCTTTACTCTCAATGGGCATCGTTCATTTTTGGACTAAATAATTTGTTATGGTGGCACAGGCTACGAGAAGAGACATTCCGATTTGAATTGTATTTTTTATACGATTTTTAACCTTTTTCGCTTCATTAGAGTCTTGGTCCCGCGGATTCATGGCGACCGATATTATGGTTAGTGCGACTCCGATTAAGGATGCACCAATTACTGGGAAAAATTGTTTAGGTTGAACAAATACGATTGTTCCTATCGCCAACATTATTGAGATAAATGTTGTTACCGCCAAGGTTCGGATTGAATGGCCCTTTCGCGCGTGGAAGATGTAAAACGCAGGAATGGCTACACAAAGTATACAAATCACAATAGTAATCATAAAACACACCTCCATAAAGGCTTACGCCTCGTAATATCTGACTATCCTGTCTTATTGAACCCTATCAATTATGGCTTTTAGCTTTTTAAGCTTGGTCTTATCAGCCTGACAGATGACGTTGAGCAGATGAGCACGCAGTTCTTCGTCGCTTGGTTCCGCTTTTGTCTCCACGAAAAAATCACGTACGTTGATCTTCAACACCAGGGCAAAGGTGTCGAGAGCGTCAAGGCTTGGTGTACGGTCGCCAGTCTCCAGCCGACTGATCGTCTTTGGGTCAAAGCCTGTCAGCTCTCCGAACTGGGCTTGTGTAAGCCCAGCCTGCCTTCTGTGGTGGCGCAATGCTTTGCCAATCTCTGTACGTGTCATGAGGAATCCTGCGAAGAATCAATCACTTAACGACATTGCAGTCCTTCATAGAACCCCCTTAAACGTCACCTAATTATTATTCTTCTTTTAATAAAGTGACCTTTTAGGTAGATTTATGAGCGCCCGTCGGTCGGCGACGGACTTCATGAATTGGAGAAAAGCCTATGAAACAGGCAGTTATGGCAGTGGTGCTGGGATTTGGCGTGGCAGGAATGACGGGTTGCGCAGAGCTTCAACAGCAAGCAGGGGCGTTCCTTCCTCAACAGCAGCAAGCAGTCGGTACGGAAGGTGGTCAGACCGTCAAAACGCTGGGGGCGCCGCAATCGAACCAAGGATCGGCGCAGAACACTGTTGCGCAAGAAGGTTCGTCTGTTGTGTCAGACATGACCAAAGAAGCATCAAGCACGCTGAAAAATGAGGTCAGTTCGTCCATTCGCTCCGCTATTCGTGGCGCGTTCAGCCGATAAACGAATGGCAATGAGAAGCCCCTTGCGGGGCTTTTTACCAGTGCAGGGAGTGGAGCATGAAACGGTATTTATTTTTGGCGGCAGTCAGCTTGTTACTTATGGAGCAGGTAAATGCAGCGTGTAACGACAGATATTACTACTACCGCCCGACGCTGACTGTAACGTCAGTTAAGAAATGGCAGATTTACGAAGATAGAGGTCTTATTGGTAGTAAAGAATTAGCTGATATACGACAAATGGTGAAATCTTGCGGGCCACCTATCGCAGATAGAAAATATAATATCCTTACGCAGGTCAATATTATTGTTCCCGCAAATTTTTATAAGTTAAGCAAGCCGTTGTACAGTCAAGCCAATATCCGCTTGCCTAACGGCGTGGACGGAGGGAAAGGCGCGTATATTGACATTCCTAAAGCTTCTGCGTCTGCAAGCGAACAGGCTCAATATACGGGTGAAATATCAGTCGATGGAAACGTCGGGTTAGTTCTCGTTTATCTGGTCAGAGATGGCTTGGACGAATTGAGGACGCCAGAGCGGCATTATAAGAAAAATCAATATCTCCAACGCGACGGTTATTCATATACCGAGTATAAGAAATGAGAAAAGTCAAAAAAACGGAAAGCATGGTCGAACCGTATTATCAAGATGATGAAAAAAAATGGAAAGATACGGCAGGAAATAGTAGCTACACAGAGAAAGACGCAAAGCTTGCAATGGAGCGTGAAGTTTTAGAACGTGAAGATAGAGGAATAAATACTCTCCGACCTGCTGATGGCATTGCTATTATCATCGCGATATTTGGATTGTTCATTCTTGGTGGGATGGCCACTCTTGGGTTGAACAGGAATCCATTATTAGCTATCACATGTGGAATAGGGTTTGTTGTTGGCATGTATGTCTTTTTCAAATTCTTCATGCATACCATGCCTTCTTTCCGAACCAAGGTTTATCTCGCACTTATCGCACTTCTGCTGATTTCTAATTTCGTACTCTCCAAATACTTCGGGATTCACATTTTATAAGGTAATATGAAATTTACTATGCTTTTGTTTTCAGCTTCCCAGTTTCTCGAGTGGTGCTTTTTTAGTAGTGTTTGGCAGGGGGTAAATGCAAGATGCATGTTATGATGTGAGGACTCAATATTGTATTGTTATTTAAATGAGCCACCTTTCGGTGGCTTATTTATGGCTTGATGACTCTGCGTCTGACATCCTTCGCCTCGGGCAGGTCAGGAAAAGTATCATTATACTTGTCTAATATTTCTAACTGTTGGTCAACTTCTGATTCTGCTTTTTTAGTGTAAGATTTAGTTGCTGTCCTGTCGTTCTCTCTAACCCGTTCAAACGCCTGTCTCGCCTGCTCTAAAAATTTATCCTGAATATCTTGGCGTCTTGCGGAGAAAACCTCATCTATCCAACTAATTATGCCATCTAGTAAGTTGGAAAGATTTGTCTTGTATAGTTTTAACTCTGCTCGTGATGATGCTATCTCTGCCTGAATCTTATCGTGTTCGACGGCTCTGCTTGCAATGGTCAGCTGATATGAGTCAGCGCTACGGCGGTATGAGGCTGCTTGTTCGTGTTCATCGGCTGTGGCTTCCTCTGCAAGCCTCTGGCGCTCTATTGCGTCCTCTGCCTTGGTCATCTGCGCTTTAACGTATCGTTTAGCCTGCTGGGTGTATGCTTGTGCTTTATGGGCGTTTTGTTCTGCCTGCGCCGCACTCAACTGTGCAAACTCGGCTTTTCTATCCGCCTCGTCCCGTTTTTCCTTGGCAAGCGTATAGAGATTAAAGGCACGTTCTGATTTTGGCTTTTTAGCTTCTCCATTGATGTAGCGGAGCGTGTTCATGTGGCCTTCGGTCTTTTCGTGTTTCTTGGCAAAATAAGGCGTATTTTTTAGGAGCCTGTTGTTTGTATAGGCGTAAAACATATCCTGTAAATACCCGAACAATAATTGAGACTCCAAAAAATCAGGTGTTTCACCGATTAGTTCTGTTCCAGGGCGATGCTTTTTCAGGTAGGAATTAATTTTATTGATCTGCGTTTTACGCAGGTCATAACGCCCGGTTTTACTGTTCTTTGTTGAAATGAATAAGTGCGGATGGTCGCTATGGTCTTTTAGGTCAACGTCTTCATCGCCATGCAAAACAATGAAGTGAATAGGGTATTCAGGAAACACCTGCTGGTAAAAACCTTTGATTAGGTCAATTCGATCTTCTGCGCTAACCCCTGAAACTTCATTTTTAGATGGGAATTTGAAAAACGCTTCTTGGATGACTGCTTGGTTTTTTCTTATGAGAGGCTTTGGACCATTTTCAATCTCGTTATGACACTCAAGAAATTTTCGTGCTGTATCGAGTTTCTGGTTTTTTCGTTGTATGTCGAACAAAGCAAGGTCAGATAAAAGCTGTTTAATATCGGCAATGCCTTTGACGTTGAGTATGTTTTGAAAAGCGAGGATGCTTCCATCATCAGTTTCTTTTTTGCTTGCGTTCTTGACTTTGTTTTTTAGTTTTGTACGTTCTTCTAGTCGTTCTGCTCTGTTGTTCTTAACGACAGTTGGCGCTTCTGCCTCATCGATAATTTTTGCAAGTAGTGCTTCTCTCTGTTCTTTCGGGTAATCGTCAAGCCTAGTTGTGTCAGTTCCAGGAAGCCAGATTAGGTTAAGATGAGATTGCTCATCAAACCATTCCAGTTTTTTTGGCTGACTTGCTGGTATGCGAAGTGAGTGACGCAGACTCTTGAATAACTGACGGCGACCACCGTGTCCATTTGTTGATTTTTTCTTAATCTCATTTGTATAGTTCAAAGTCTTGAATATCATTGACGTTATTTTTTTACCATTCATTTTATCCTCATGTTGATTGTTATATTGGAGCAGAGCGCTTTTTGCTTCTGCCATTCCGGCAAGGAACCCGTGCTTACTACCACAAGCGAAGCGTCTTTGCGTAAGCAAAGTGTGGTGGTAAGCCCAACGGGTTAATCCTATGCGGACTTAAACAGTTTAACATTTCAAAAATGGATTTCGGTCTGCTTTTGCTTTTAGCCGGATTTGTCCGGCTGGACCTGATTTGTCAGGCCTGCTTTTCGCTGGATTTGTCCAGCGACTCGGACTTGTCCGAGGCTTTGGCTTTTAGGCTGAATTTGTTCAGCCTGCCCGAATTTATTCGGACTGGTTGCAAGATGGTGGACTTGGGAAAGTCCACCATCGTTTAAGCATCAATCATCGGTTGCTTGCACCAAGAGTTTCCAAGTGTTGGCGCCTTTCTTCGCAGAGCAGTTAGAGCAAGGTGGGAATTTCTCACATTCCCGATTAATCACGTCCTCATATCCACAGCTCTGGCACTTATAGATGCCGGGATAAGCTGGAATTGAACCAATCTTATGAACGTCCTTGAAAACTGATGGAGTATCAGTCTTCTCCAATACATCAGTTACAAAATAGTATTTAGCCATTTAAAAGCCCTTTGGTGATTTTATGTTAAGCCATTATTTGGCCACTATATAATATTGGGCTGTTTTTCGAATTTTCAAGGGGGTATATTGATTTTTTCAAAGCCCTAAAAGGTGCCCAATCTTGATTGGGTGCGTTTTAGGGCTGGACATTCAGATTTGAGGATTAGGGTAAATTGAATTTTAATCGCTCGAGTGCTTTTTGTTTTTGCTTGAGACTGGGACCTTCGGAGTAAATATCGAAAGTAATGGTGCCTGTCTCATGCCCTACAATTGAAGCAATGGTGATGCCCTCAACTCCGGCTCTTTGGAGTTGAGTAATCACAGTTTTTCTTATACTATGAAATACATAATTCTTATCATAGCCTAACTCTAATTTAAAGCGCCCAAAAGCCTTGGAGTAGAGGTCGGACAGGATGCCATATTTATTTTTACTTTTACTTGGTATAAGCATTCCGTTAGTGGATTCCTTTTTTAACCTGTCGATTGTTGGAAGAAGAGAGGTGTGGATTGGTATTTTTCTGATGCCTGCTGGGCTTTTAGCATCTTCAATGGATAAGCATAAAATGTTATTTTCTTTGATGATGCTTTTTTCTATGGTTAATTGGCAAATCTCTTCTATTCGACAGCCTGTATAGGCCGCGATGCATATCAAGTCTTTTAGGTGTTTGTTTTTATGCTCTAACGCTCCGATATAGAGTTTTGAAATGTCTTCCGGGCTGAATGCTTTGCGGCTATTGTCTCGTTTACCCTTTTTATTGATAGGGAATTCATGGTTGAGGAAGGGGCAAGGTGTGTTTTTATAAGTCTCTTTGAATTTCGAGTCATATTTGTTGGCCCATTTCCAAAAGGCATTACCAGCGAATAAATATTGCTTTTTGGTCAGCGGATGGGTGGCTTTTAGGCTATCCATGTATTTTGCTACTGAATCGAATTCAAGTTCTAGGCGGTATTCTTCAAGGTAGTCTCTCAAACGTTTAAGTCGAGATATTTGCATGTCCACGCTTTTTGGTATTACCCCACGAGTAACCTTCTGATGGCTTTCAAAGGTTTCCAATCGACCATTAGTTATAGGCGTTTTTGGTCTGTACAAGGTAGGATCTTTCAGTAGCGCAATTGCTTCTTCATGACCATTCTTGCTTATAATCTGTTTTGTGGTCAGTTGATGATATGCAAAATTCCTATGGAAGTCGGTTAGCTCGGAATAGCATTGGATTTTTTGTTCAAGTGTTAAGGAGAGGGTATTAGGCTCTGAATTGTAGATGGCTGACCATTTATTGTGCCACTGGTCAAGGATGTTTTCCATATCCTCCATTTGAGTTCTGTCAAACAGCCCTTTTTTCTGACGTGAGGCAAGAAAATTTATCATTTGCTCATAAAAAGCTGTAATTCCTTTCTGGCTGACCTTTTCCAGAAAGTCAGCTTCGTTCAGCGCCAATCCTGTAACCCCATCTCGGAATTTTTCTGTTATGGAAAGCGAGCGCCGCCAAGTCTTTTCCTTCCAGTCCTCTCCGTTGCCAGCAATTTTGGACCTTGCTTCGTCTATCTGGTCCTGCCAAGTGAAAAGGACAGGAAATTTTTTCCGCTGGGCCTCGGTCTTGTTTCCGGTTTTAAGCGATGCTGTGAACTCTCGTCTATTGAGGATGTGTCGAACGTCAGACGGGATGACCATTCGTGCGTGCCAAGTGCCGCCACGGAGAACAAGATTGTCGCTTGCCATTAGGGATGGTTTTCCAGAATGTTCCAGCCGATGAGACTACCCTTTTTTTTGCCATTTTGTAGCAGTATTTTGTAGCAAAACGGTGGTTGATAGCCTGTAAGCCCTGTGTTTATTGGCTTTAATGTTGCTCTGTGGAAAGTCTCTCCTTCACCGCCAAATTCGATGTAAACAAAACCCCTGGTTTCGAGAGAAACCAGGGGTTTTGTGATTTCTGGGGTTTGAAACACTAACCTAATTCAAATTATTCGCTTGGCGTATCCATCCTTCGCCCTATGACGTCCAGCAAGTCACACCCATCGCGTAACGGGATTGAGCACAGTAAGGCAAAATCGCTGAGTACGACCGCATCGCTATTTATTTCACCGCGCAGCGCAAGGTTCTCTAGGACCTGTGTCACGGCACGCAGTCGATAGGTCGCGGCGTCGAGGAGGATTTCCAGTGGTGCGGTTGTATCGACAAAAAGCGCAGGTGTGGCACTGTCATTGCTGGTTAGGGCCATGTATTGGTTCATATGTGGAGCTCCGGTTGTCGAAGGGTAGCAACCACACATTTGTCGCCAAACAAAAGGGTGGCAGCTGTACGCAGGTTGGCGAACCGGGACAATCGGAAAAACCGGCAGACCCGAAGGTCTCCCACGCACAGCTACCATCGAGCAGCTTATTGCGCGCAGAAGCATCCCGCAAATCGCCGGGAGGCATCTGTCGATTTATCCTCGAGTCGCCAAACCCGATCGCCATGTCAGCGACCGAGGGACTATAGGTTGGGCGGTTTTGAAGTGGGAGAGTGGCGCTTCTGAGAGCTTTGTAGGAAGTTGCTCAAATCTATTGCTGCTGCGCAATACATCTCCCTTCAATGCCTATGCCGATGATGCACATCCGGAAAATGCGCATGGCTGTGCCTCAGCGGACTGTGCACATGCACATGGCTATGGGGTTCCGCCGGATCCCACGCAAACCCGTGCTCATGCTGATGGTGTTCATCATGTACATGCCGATGCCCGTGTTCCGTCGCGTCATGCTGATGTTCATGGGCATGCCGTTCCGTCAGGTGCAGCCAAACCCCCACGGCCATCAGCGCTGAGGCAATCCAGAACGCCAGCGTCACTGACTCACCCAACAACAGCACCGCAATCGCAGCACCCAGGAACGGCGCGGTGGAAAAATAGGCTCCCGTGCGAGCGCTGCCCAGTCCGCGCAACGCCAGCACGAACATCACCAGGCTGATGCCATAGCCCAGAAAACCCACCAGCAAGATAGGCGCAAGCTGCGCCATGCCCGGGATCTGCGCCCCGAGATAAAGCGCCAACCCGCCATTCACCAGCCCCGCAATCAACCCCTTGGCCCCGGCGATAAACAGCGCGTCCGACGCAGACACCTTGCGTGTCAGATTGTTATCAATCCCCCAGCACAGGCACGCCACGGCAACTGCCAGCGGCCCCGTCCAGTCATGGCTTGTGCCACCGCCGTCGGCCCCCGACAACAGCACGCCGCCCAGCACGATGGCGATCATCCCCAGGACGATGCGACGGTCGGCGTTTTCCCTGAACACGACCCAGGCGATAACGGCGGTCAGCACCGATTCCAGGTTGAGCATCAGGGAGGCGGTGGCGCCAGCGGTGCGGGCCAGGCCGAACATCAACGCGACGGGCCCGAGGATGCCGCCGAATGCGATGGCGCCGAGCAGCCAGGGCCATTCCGAAGGGGTTAGCCCGGAGGGTTTCCAGCCGCGATCACGAATAACGCGCACACCAGCGAGGCCGACGCCACTGCCAAGATAGAGCAGGCCGGCGAGCAGCACGGGCGAGAGGCCCAGGCCGAGGTGTTTGGCGAGCGGGGTGCTGGCGCCGAACAGGGCGGCGGCGGCGAGTGCATAGAGGATACTGAGGTTCATGGGCCATCCTCGAAAGGTTGGCCCATGATACGTCGCGGGCTCAGTTGAAAGCCCGAGCGATTTTACTGCGCGGTTTTCAGCTTGATCACATCACCGGAAATCTTGGTGGTGTAACCGCTGAGCACCCAGGCCCAGAACCAGTTTTCCTGCACTTGGGTGTTGATCAGCGCATCGCCGCCTTTTGCCTTGATGGCGGCGTCCTGGGCGCGCACGAAACGGCTGTTCTGGCCGATCGGGATCACGCCGAACAGCATGATGCCGGTGGCGCTGGCTTCGCTGTGACCCAGCACGGTGTACTGGCTGCTGTCGTATTGCGGGGATTTGATGGCGGTGCCGGTGCAACCTGCGAGGGTGAAACCGAGAACGGCTGCTGCAACCACTTTACTGATGTACTTCACTGGGAAACTCCATGGACTAAAGCCCGAGATTCAATTCTCGGGGGCTGCACTTTAATCGCCCCGGCAAGGGATTGAAATCAATCTTCCCCTGTCAGATATGCAACCACGCCAGGCTACCTAACACCACCGCCACACCCGCCGCCGCATAGGACATGCGCTTCAACCATTCCCTTCTCGTCAACAACGTAATCGCCGCCAGCGAAATCGCGATCTGAATCGCGGTCATCGCCTGGGCCCAACGATGGTGCTGGTGCAGGGCCTGCTCGGATTTTTCATCCCATTCCTTTGAGGTCGCCTCTAGTTTCTCCGCTTGCTTGCGTACCTCTTCCTTCTGGCTTTTGTAGCGCTCGATCTCATCCTTGTAATGGGCGGCATCCACACCGGGAATATGGGTCGCGAGTTCCGCCAGGTTCTGCCGGCTGGACTTGGCCTGGTAGTAGTTCCACTGGTTGGCGGCTTCGGTCTTGATGATGGCCGCGTTGTTCTTGTCCATCGCCGCTTCGCTCTCGGTGGAGCCGGCCTGGTAGCTGAGCATGGCGCCAAGGGTGGCCATCAGTGCGGTCATGACGGCGATGCGACTGGCGAAACTGTCGCCGTGGGCGTGGGCGTGTTCGGTGGTGTGTTCGAGGTGTTTTTCGTGGGGGCTGGGGACTTCGAAGGCTTCGGACATGGTGGCGCCGGTGAAGGGACTGAGGGAGTCTGATTCTTCACCAGTGAAGCTGTCTCAAGCCTGTACGTAACGCCGGATCAAGCGCACATACACCGCAATATTGATCGCCAGCACCAATGCGCCCAGGCCCAGCTGGATCTGTGGCGTCAGCCCGGCCGGGTAGATCAACGTAAGGATGTAATGCTCGATAAACCCACCGCCATAACCGTCCTGCCCGGCGAGGTGGCGGAACAGGTTTTCCCAGCGGGTCAGCGGGCAGGGCAGGTGGAACACTTCGACCGCCACGCCCCACGCAGCGGCGGGCAAGTGCAGCCAGATAACCGGGCGCCATTTCAGCGCCAGCAGCCCACCAAACAGTACGAACAGGATGAAGCACAGGTGGAACAGCACGAGGCTGTCTGCGGCTAGACGATAGAGCATGTTTGGTTTCGCTTTTAGGTGACTGAAGGCGCGGACTGTCCCGTTTGAGGCTATAGCTCCAGTTGAACGGCGTTGATGCCAAATGCCTTGGCAATCTTTTCCCGCGTCGTCCGGCGAGGTTTGTTCACCGCCTCTTGCTGGGCAAATGCGGATTGAGAAATGCCCAGGCGTTGGGCGACTTCTTCCTGGGTCAGGTTCAGGTGTTCGCGCCAGGCTCGGATCGGAGTGGCTCCATCTACCAGGCGGCTGACCACCGCGTGGGGAATGAGGTTTGGATCGTTCTGCCGGGCCAGATAGTGTTCATAAGGGATCACCACGAAGGCTGGCTTGCCCTCCGTATTGTGGATGATCTGTATGGCAGTAGGTTCGCTCGTCACGTTTCTTGACCTCTTGAATGCTGACTACCTGGATATTGCCGTCCCAGTCGAAAAGGACTCGGTAATGACCCACCCTTAATCGGTAACCGTGGGGGTGGTTGACCAACGCCTTGACGTTGACTGCCTCGGGCATGCGTTCAAGCGAGAAGACGGCATCGCTTACTTGTTGCTGATGATACGAATGCAATCGAAGCAATTGCTTGACGGCTTTTCGGGTCCAGTGGATTGAGTTCATCAGAGGTTAATAAGTCTTTTATAAGGTTTGCAAGGGGTATTTTTCAAAGGAGAGCTATCGGCCGAACGCTCTGTTCCTACAAACCCTAGACGGCCGCATCGCAGGCGGGCGGGTAAAACTGTTGCCCGGTATGAATCACTGATCGCACACAGACTGCAGTCCTGTGCCGACTCAATACCTGGCCGCGAAGGTTGCTTGCAGGTAACCCAGGCCGTTATTGTGCTGAATCCATTTAGTCCTTCTTCCAGGGTTTGTAGTGATGAATGCACCGCGTACCGCAGTCGGTCCGATCAAGGCCGTGATTTTCGATATGGACGGGTTATTGCTGGATACGGAAGGCATCTACACCGAAGTCACGCAGATCATCGCTGAACGCTACGGCCGAACCTACGACTGGGGCATCAAGCAGCACATCATCGGGCGCGGCGCCCAGGATTTGGCCGACTATGTGGTCAAGGCGCTGGACCTGCCGATTACCCCGGCTGAATTCCTCGAAATTCGCGAACCGCTGATGAGCGAGCGCTTTCCCAAGGCCTTGGGCATGCCTGGCGCGGAAGCTCTGGTGCGGCACTTGAAGGCGCACAACATTCCGATTGCCGTGGGCACCAGTTCGTCGCGCAATTCGTTTGGCCACAAAACCACCTTGCACCGCGAGTGGTTTGGTTTGTTCGACACCATCGTCACCGCTGACGACCCGGAAGTCGGTGCCGCCAAGCCGGCGCCGGACATCTTCCTCACCGCTGCACGCCGCTTGGGCGTTGCCCCGGAGGATTGCCTGGTGTTCGAGGATTCGCCGTTTGGTGTAACGGCGGCGAAGGCCGCCCATATGACCGCCATCGCCGTCCCCGATGAAGCCATGGCCGACAGCAAGTACCAGCATGCCGACCAGATCATCCGCAAGCTTGCGGACTTCGACCTGGCGGCCTATGGCCTGCCCCCCATCTCCTGAACCAACAAGGTCAACAGGTGGGAGGGGGCAAGCCGCTCCCACATTGGGTTATGCGCTGAAGCCACCATCGATAGTCAGGCTGGCACCGGTGATATACCCCGCTTCCGGCCCGGCCAGATATGCCACGAAACTGGCAATCTCTTCCACGTGCCCGTAACGGCCCACCGCCATCAACCCGATCAGGCTCTCGGCAAAATCACTGTTTGCCGGGTTCATATCGGTGTCCACCGGCCCAGGTTGCACGTTGTTGATGGTGATGCCGCGCGGCCCCAGGTCCCGCGCCAAACCCTTGGTCAAACCGACCAGCGCCGCCTTGCTCATTGCGTACGGGCCACCACCGCCAAACGGCATGCGCTCGGCATTGGTGCTGCCGATGTTGATCACCCGGCCACCTTCACCCATATGCCTGGCGGCTTCCTGGGTGGCGATAAACACGCTGCGCACGTTGATCGCCAGGGTCTGGTCGAAGTCTTCCAGCTTGAAGTCTTCCAGCGGTGCAATGGCCAGCACGCCGGCGTTATTCACCAGGATGTCCAGGCGGCCGAAGGCTTCCACGGTGGCGTTGACCGCGTTGCGGATCGCTGTGGCATCGGCGCTGTCGGCGTGGATCGCCAGGGCTTTGCCGCCTTCGCTGATCACGCTGTGCTGCAGGGCTTCAGCCTTGGCGGCCGAGCTGACGTAGGTAAAGGCAACGGCTGCACCCTGTGCTGCCAGGCGCTTGACGATGGCGGCGCCGATACCGCGGGAACCGCCTTGGATCAAGGCGACTTTGCCGCTGAGGTTGTGTGTGGTCATGTCGATCTCCTGGTCATTCAAGGCGCAATGCCCTGTTGTTGGAGCCGAGTATCGACCTCGCTCGCCGCTGCCGGTAGACCGTGATTGCTATAGTCTGTGTAAACCAAAAGTTTAGAGTGTGGCGTTATGGAAAGCTTTGGCAGTATCGAATGCTTTGTGCGCAGCGCCGAAGGCGGCAGCTTTGCCGAGGCGGCCCGGCACCTGAGCCTGACCCCGGCGGCGGTCGGCAAAAGCGTCGCCAAGCTGGAGGTGCGCCTCGGCGTGCGGCTGTTCCAGCGCAGCACCCGGCGTCTGGCCCTGACCGAAGCCGGCAAGTTGTTCCTGGCCGAAGTCAGCGGCAGCCTCACCACCATCCAGAATGCCGTGGCTAACCTGGCCAGCGCCGAAGGCCGGCCGGTGGGCACGCTCAAGGTCAGCATGGGCACCGTGTTTGGCAATCGCTACGTGGTGCCGTTGCTGGGGGCGTTCATGGCGCGCTTTCCGGATATCAGCCCGGACTGGCATTTCGACAACCGCCAGGTGGACCTGATCGGCCAGGGCTTCGATGCCGCCATCGGTGGCGGTTTTGAGCTGCCCCAAGGGGTGGTGGCGCGCAAGCTGGCGCCGGCGCATCGGGTGTTGGTGGCCTCGCCGGATTACCTGGCGCAGCGCCCGCCGGTGCGCGAGCCCGAAGACTTGTCGCGCTGCAAGGGCATTCTGATCCGCTCGCCGCAAACCGGGCGTATCCGGTCCTGGCAATTGACCAGTGTCGCGCGCGAACACCGCCCGCTGGTGCTCAAGCCCGGCATGACCATGAGCGACTCCGAAGCCGCCTGCTGTGCCAGCGCCCAGGGCCTGGGGATTGCGCTGGTGAGCATGCCCATGGCCGTGCCGTTCCTTGACAGTGGCGCGGTGGTGCGCGTGTTGCCCGGCTGGTGTGTCGACGACGGCAATATTTCCATCTACTACGCGGAGCACAAACTGCTGCCCGGCAAGACCCGGGCGTTTGTGGATTTCATCATCGAGCAGTTTGCCGAGAAGAAGCTGGGCCAGAGGTTCAGCGCAATCTGAAACCAGGTGCCGGTCAGCGGCCGAACCGAGTCGGCCAGCCAATCACCTGCTTCGGCCGTGGCGTCGCGTAAGTGCGGATCTTCGACGTCGACAACCCTAGTCGCACCAGGGATTCGGCAATGGTCACCGCCGCCGTCACCCCATCCACCACCGGCACGCCGGTGCGCTGGCGAATCTGCTCATCCAGCCCGGCCATGCCGCCGCAACCCAGGCAGATCACTTCGGCCTTGTCCTCGCGGATGGCCAGTTCCGCCTGGCGCACGATGGCTTCCATGGCGGCCAGCGGGTCTTCCTCCAGTTCCAGCACCGCCATGCCGCTGGCGCGCACCGAGGCGCAGCGCTGGTACAGGCCGGCGAGTTTCAGGCGGTCTTCGATCAGCGGCACGGTGCGGTCCAGGGTGGTGACCACGGAGTAGGCGTGGCCCAGGAACATTGCGGTGCTGGCCGCCGCTTCGGTGATGTCCACCACCGGCACATTCAGCAACTCCTGCAAGCCTTCCCGGCCGTGCTCGCCGTAGCCGGCCTGGATCACCGCATCGAACGGTTGGTCGTAGGCCATCACCCGGTCCATCACGGCGATGGCGGCCAGGTAGCTTTCAAAGTTGCCCTCCACCGATTCCGCGCCGAAGTAGGGCGTGAGCCCGACAATCTCGGTGCCCGGCGAGGCCACGGACCGCGCCTGTTGAGCGATGGTTTCAGTGATGGATTCGGTGGTGTTGACGTTGACCACGAGGATACGCATGGAAGGTCCTTACTCAGTGACTGACGTTATCGACGGCAATGCTTTCGCCGCTGACATCGGCGTAGAACGGCTGGCGCTTGGCGATCAGCAGGTACAGCAACCCTGCAATACCGGCGCCAAACAACCAGGAAAACGGCGAGACGCTGGCAAATCCCGGCAACAGCGCCAGCAGGATGGCGATCACGGCTGCAGGAATAAACGCCGCCACTGCACGCATATTCACCCCACGGCTGTAGTAATAAACGCCATTCGGGTTTTCGCTATACAGCTGCGGTACGTCCACCTGGCTTTTACGAATCAGCCAGTAATCGACCATGATCACCCCGTACAGCGGCCCCAGCAGCGCGCCCAGGCCGGAGAGGAAATACACGATCACCAGTGGGCTGTTGTAGAGGTTCCACGGCAGGATCAGCACGGCCACGGTGGCGCTGATCAAGCCGGCTCGGCGGAAGTTCAGGTACTTGGGCGCCAGGTTGCTCAGCACAAAGGCCGGCGCGACGAAGTTGGCCATGATGTTCACCGCCACGGTCACGATCAGGAACGCCAGGCAGCCCAGCACGAGAAAGAAGGTATTGGGGATGGCTGCAATGATTTCAGTCGGGCTTTCGATCACTCGGCCATTGAGTTGGAATTGCCCGCCGCACAGCAGCACGGTGATGGCGGCAAACACCAGGATATTCACCGGCAGGCCCCAGAAGTTGCCGACGAGGATGGTCTTGCGGCACGGCGAAGAGCGCGCGAAGTCGCAAAAGTTGAGGATCAACGTGCCATAGATCGCCAGCCACAACGCGCCACCGGCAAAGATATTGCGCCACATCTCGCCGCCGCTCAGCGGTTCGCGGATCGACCAGGCAATGTGGCCGCCGGCCTGGAAGTACATCCAACCGGCCAGCGCCGCCACCGTCAGCAAAATCACCGGCCCGGCGAAGCCTTCATAGCGGCGCACCATCTCCATGCCATAAGCGAGGATCACCAGTTGCACGAACCAGATCGCCACGAAACAGGCCCAACCCAGGGTCGATAGTCCCAGGATCGAGTTGTGGTCATAGTCGGCAAAGCCCGGATGAATCGCAGTCAGCAGTACGCGGAAAACCACCGACGCCAGGTACGTCTGGATACCAAACCAGGCAATCGCTATCACGGCGCGGATCAACGACGGGATCTGCGCGCCGTGAATGCCGAAACTGATGCGGCTGATCACCGGAAACGGCACGCCGGTCTTCTGGCCCATATACCCCGACAAGTTCATGAAGAAGTACACCAGCGCCGCGCCGATGCCCAGGGACAACAGGATCTGCCAGCCGCCCAGGCCCAGCGCGTAGAGGCCGATGGCGAACGAATAGTTGGCGATGTTGTGCACGTCATTGGTCCAGAGCGCGAAGATGCTGTAGCGCCCCCAGCGTCGGCCTTCGACCTTGGTGGGCGCCAGGTCCTTGTTGTGCAGGCGCGGGCTGAGCACCAGGGGGCCGGGGCTTGCGGCGTCCGGGTTCAGGGTGGAGGAGGGCAGATCCAGTGCGATGTTATTCGAGAGGCTTGTACGCATTCCGGCAGGCTCCGGCACATCTGCCGAGGCGCTGCAGATGGCAAAGTGTATGTAGGTTTTGTATTTATTGTATACAAGGCGTATTTCACCTTAAGCCACATGCGTGCCAGCTTTGGATCTATGAAAGTCCTGGGTAATTTCGTTTTTATAGGTTAGTTAAATAACTGGCTGAATTTGAAGAGATATAAATTGACCGATTGAACAGCTATTTATTTTTGCGTTGTCAGCCTGTGAATCACCAGGCCAACCGAGGGGAGGGGGGAGGTGTTACGTTATGGTGCGGCTGAAGAAAAATTGCACACATAAATGGCACCGATGGTTACATCTATGTGTACATCTCTAACACTCAACCCAAAACAAAATGAGGGAGGGGGCTTGCCCTAATACCAGTCAGTTAAGCGTACATCGCCTCCTGTAGGAGCGAGCTTGCTCGCGAAAAACGTCAACGATAACGCGTGCTTCCTGAATGAACGCGGCGCCTGTGAGTTTTTCGCGAGCAAGCTCGCTCCTACAAAAAGCCTCAACTGACTAGCATCAGGGCAAGCTCCCTCCCACATTTTTTACAGCATCAACTTCAAGCCTTGCTGATGATATTCCCGGCATGCAGCCCGCATTCCTTCTGCGTGGCTTCTTCCCACCACCAGCGTCCTTCGCGCTCGTGCTGGTTCGGCAGCACAGGACGGGTGCACGGCTCACAGCCGATGCTGATAAAGCCGCGCTCATGCAGGCTGTTGTACGGCAGCTCCAGCATGCGGATGTAACCCCAGATCTCCTCGCTGGTCATCTGCGCCAGCGGGTTGAACTTGTACAGGGTACGTTCCGGGGTGGAGAAGGCGGTGTCGATTTCCAGCGCCGCCACCTGGCTGCGGGTGCCGGGGCTCTGGTCGCGGCGTTGGCCGGTGGCCCAGGCGCTGACGCCGGAAAGCTTGCGGCGCAGTGGCTCGATCTTGCGGACGCCGCAGCATTCGCCATGGCCGTCCTTGTAGAAGCTGAACAGGCCTTTCTCCTTGACGAAGGGTTCCAGCTTGCTCTGGTCTGGCGAGATCAGTTCGATGTCGATCTTGTAGAAGTCGCGCACCTGCTCGATAAACCGGTAGGTCTCCGGGTGCAGGCGACCGGTGTCGAGGCTGAACACCTTGACGTTCTTGTTCAGCTTCCAGGCCATGTCCACCAGCACCACATCCTCGGCGCCGCTGAAGGAAATCCACAGGTCATCACCGAACTGGCTGAACGCCAGCTTGAGAATGTCCTGGGCAGACTTGTTGGCATAAGTCGTGGCGAGTTCAACGACGTCGAAGGCTTGGTTCATCAGGACGGTTCCTACAGGTCAATGGCGCTGAGCGCTCTATAGGGGAGCGATGGTATCAAAATCCGCCCTGCGTTGCGGCGGCGGGCTTGAATCGCTAGAGTTCGGCAGTCCTTTTGCTCGCTCAACTAACAACATCTAATGGGAGTGTCTTGTGGAAATTGCCTGTCTCGACCTGGAAGGGGTGCTGGTGCCGGAAATCTGGATCGCCTTCGCCGAAAAAACCGGTATTGAATCCCTGCGGGCCACCACCCGTGACATTCCCGACTACGACGTGCTGATGAAGCAGCGCCTGCGCATCCTCGACGAACACGGGCTCAAGCTCGCCGACATCCAGGAAGTGATCGCCACCCTCAAGCCGCTGGACGGTGCCATCGAGTTCGTCAACTGGCTGCGCGAGCGCTTCCAGGTGGTGATCCTGTCCGACACCTTCTACGAATTCTCCCAGCCGCTGATGCGCCAGCTGGGTTTCCCGACCTTGTTGTGCCACCGTCTCATCACCGACGAAAACGACCGCGTGGTCAGCTACCAACTGCGCCAGAAAGACCCCAAGCGCCAGTCGGTATTGGCGTTCAAGACCCTCTACTACCGCGTGATCGCTGCGGGCGACTCCTACAACGACACCACCATGTTGGGCGAGGCCGACCGCGGGATTCTGTTCCATGCGCCGGACAATGTGATCCGCGAATTCCCGCAATTCCCGGCGGTGCATACGTTTGAAGATTTGAAGAAAGAGTTCATCAGGGCGTCGAATCGGCCGTTGAGCCTGTAATTTCTTTCGGTTCGGCTGATGGCCCTATCGGGGGCTTGCTCCCGATGGGGAAAGTAGCGCCACTACCCATGTTTCTGTCAGCTCCCTGCAAGCAACCGCTCATAAGGAATACTCAAGCCTTCATGCAGCCGCTTGATCATCGACAGGCTCAGCTTGCGCTTGTGGTTCAGCACTTCGGATACACGTCCGCTGGTGCCGATAAATGGCTCCAGGTCGCGGGCAGTCATGCCCAGTTGCTCCATGCGAAATTTAATGGCTTCCACCGGATCAGAAGGTGGTATTGGGTAATGTTCGGCTTCGTACTTCTCAATGAGTACTGCAAGAATTTCCAGCTCATCGCCTTCAGTCGAGCCGATGTCCGCTCCCCAGAGCTGCTGTACCCGCGCGAGTGCAGCAGTGAGGTCTTCCTGGGAGTGTATGGGTTTGATGTTCATTACACGGTCTCCGCGTTGATCTGGTCGTACTGCGCATGAGTCCCTACGAACCGTATGAACCCAAGCTGTCGCTGGTAATCGATCGCCATGATCACTCGATATTTGTTGCCGCCCACGTTGAATACAACCCTGCCACCTTTGAGAATGCTCGCGGTCCTGAGCGCTGCCTTGAGTGCTTGTGGCGTCGGGTAAATGGCCTTTTCCATATGCCGATACAGTTCAATAAGCGGTGCCTTTGCATCGATATAGGCGGGTTGGTTTTCCCAGAATATTCGTAAGGTCGATAGAGCGATTATCCGCATCGCTGCAACCTCCCAATTTGGGAGATGATAGGCGCGGTTGAGAGGGGGCGCAATCTCGGAAATATTTCCTGACGGGTAGGCAGTCGCTTCATGTGATCCTTCACAGACGGCGGGCGGACGGTTGAAGCCGGACGCTATCCTCCGACGTTCAACTGCGTCTACTGTGGGTCTGATTCAGGTTTTTTCTACTGCTTGGCTCTGCGTCTGAGAGCCAGGAAGGCACTGCGCGCTACAGGTTTTCCAGCGTTTGTAACAACACCCGTACCTTCGTCAGTGACTCCTGATACTCCGCTTCCCACTGCGAATCCGCCACGATCCCACCGCCGCCCCAGCAACACACCTGGCCATCCTTGACCAGCAAACTGCGGATGGCGATGGAGCTGTCCATCTCGCCGCGCACATCCAGGTACACCAACGAACCGCAGTACAGCCCGCGTCGGGTCGGCTCGAGTTCGTCGATGATCTGCATCGCGCGGATTTTCGGGGCACCGGTGATCGAACCGCCGGGGAAGCTGCCGGCGATCAGGTCGAGGGCGTCTTTGTCGTCGGCCAATGTGCCGGTCACGCTACTGACCAGGTGATGCACGTTGGGGTAGCTTTCCAGGCTGAACAGTTCCGGCACGTTTACCGAGCCAGTGCGGCAGGTGCGGCCGAGGTCGTTGCGCAGCAGGTCGACGATCATCAGGTTCTCGGCGCGGTCCTTGGGGCTGGCCAGCAGTTCGGCGGCATTCGCCGCGTCTTCTTCCGGCGTAAGGCCGCGGGGGCGGGTGCCTTTGATCGGGCGGGTCTCGACGTGGCGCTCGCTGATGCGCACGAAACGCTCCGGCGACAGGCTCAGCACCGCGCCGTCGTCCGGCAGGCTCTGGAATCCGGAAAATGGCGTCGGGCAGGCTTCGCGCAACGCGCAGTAGGCGGCCCAGGGATCGCCCAGGCACGGCGCGCGGAAACGCTGGGCGAAGTTGACCTGGTAGCAGTCGCCCGCCTGGATGTAATCCTGGATCCGCACGATGGCTTGGCGGTAGGCCTCGGCGCTGAGGTCGGGGGCCATCGGGCCCTGGAGTTTGAACGTCGCAGAGGTGTCGACCGCCCCATGGCTGAACAACGCGATCAGCCGTTGCCGTTCGCTGTCTGCCAGCGAGGGATGAAACACCAGCTGGCTGGCCTGCGCCTGGTGGTCACTGATCAGCGCCCAGGCGTACAGCCCGAAGCGCGCGTCCGGCAGGTGCAGGTCATCCACCGCCAGGTGCGGCATGGGCTCCAGGTGCCGACCGAAGTCGTAGCTCAGGTAGCCGATCAAGCCACCGGCGAACGGCAACTGCAAACCGGCAGGAATTGCGGCTTCACCCAATCGCGTCAGGTTTTCCCGTAAGCGATGCAGGAAAGCAGCGCCGCTTTCGTCAGGCGCTACCGTCAAGGTTGCTTCGGGCCAGGCGCTGAGCAAGTCGTAACGCCCACGCTCGGCCGCTGGGCGGCCGCTGTCGAGCAGCACCGCGCCAGGAGCATGGCGAATCGCCGCAAAATACTCGGCGGGGTTGGCCCGGTAGGGCAATGGGTGTACGGAGCAGGTCAACATGCGGGGTTGGATCAGCTAATGGCGCGGGAGGAGGGGGATTGTAGTCCCCTGTAGGATTTGCTCCTAGAGGGGATGTCGGGGATAGACAGCTCGAAGACCGGATCAGCCTTCCACGGGCGGAATATGCCCGAACATCTCCTGCACAAACTTCACCCGCTCTTCCGGGGTTTCCGTCACGCCGGCGGCTTTCAGGTCTTCCAGTCGCGCCTCCACCGCATGGGTGCGCAGGGTCAGGCCGCAGTCGTTGGCGATCTGGATATTGAGCCCCGGCCGCGCATTCAGCTCCAGGATCAGCGGGCCCTTTTCCTGGTCGAGCACCATGTCCACGCCGATATACCCCAGCCCGCACAGCTCGTAGCAGCCGGCCGCGAGCTTCATGAACCCGTCCCAGTTGGGCAGTTGCACGCCATCCACCGCGTTGGTGGTGTCGGGGTGCTTGGTGATGATGTTGTTCAGCCAGGTCCCGCGCAGGGTCAGGCCGGTGGCGAGGTCGACGCCCACACCGATCGCGCCCTGGTGCAGGTTGGCCTTGCCGCCCGACTGGCGGGTCGGCAAGCGCAGCATCGCCATCACCGGGTAGCCCATCAGCACGATGATGCGGATATCCGGTACGCCTTCGTAGCTGATGCTCTTGAAGATCTGGTCAGGCACCACGCGGTACTCGATCAGCGCACGGTCGCGGTGGCCACCCAGGGAGTACAGGCCGGTGAGGATGCTGGAAATCTGGTGCTCGATCTCTTCATGGCTGATGATCTTGCCCGACACCGTGCGATAGCGCCCCTCAAAACGGTCCGCCACCACCAGGATGCCGTCGCCGCCGGCGCCCTGGGCCGGCTTGATCACGAAGTCGCTGCGCCCGCCAATGATCTCGTCGAGCTTGTCGATTTCCTTCTCGGTGGAGATCACCCCGTACATTTCCGGCACATGGATGCCCGCAGCGATGGCCCGCTCCTTGGTGATGATCTTGTCATCCACAATCGGATACAGGCTGCGCTTGTTGTACTTGAGCACGTAGTCCGCATTGCGCCGGTTGATGCCCATGATCCCCCGAGCTTCCAGGGCCTTCCAGGTCTTCCAGAAGCCGAACATTACGAGTCAGCCTTGAGGAAGGCCTTGAATCGCACCAGCTCGGTCAGGCGGTAGCCGCGATAGCGACCCATTGCCAGCATGAAGCCCACCAGGATCAGCAGGATCGCCGGGAAGGTGAATACGAAATAGATCAGCTCCGGCACGCTCATGATGATGTGCGCCAGGGACGCGGCGAACAGCGTACCAATCGCGACTTTCATGGCATGGCTGGCGCCGCGCTCTTCCCAGGTGATCGACAGGCGTTCGATGGTCATGGTCAAAATCACCATCGGGAACAGCGCCACCGACAGCCCGCGCTCCAGCCCCAGCTTGTGGCTGAACAGGCTGATGGCGGCGATCAGCACCACCACGAAGGTCAGCACCACCGACAACCTCGGCAGCATCTGCAGCTTCAGGTGTTCCAGGTACGACCTGAGGGACAGGCCCAGCGCCGTGATAATCGTGAACAGCACAATCCCGAAGCCCAGCTGCGTCTCTCGGAACGCCAGGGCAATCAGCACCGGGGTAAAGGTGCCCAGGGTCTGCAGGCCGATCAGGTTGCGCAGGATCAGGATCACCAGCACCCCAATCGGGATCATCACCATGATCATGAAGGTCTGCTGGGTTTGCAGCGGCAGGCCGTACAGCGAGTATTCGAGGAAGTTGGCGTCGGTGTTCTCGTCGGTCAGCTTGGCCAGGCGAATCGCGTTCATTTCGCTGTTATTGAGGCTGAAGGTGACCATGGCTTTCTTGCCGCCATCGACGGTGATCAGGTTCTCATCGCCGGTCCACCACAGCAGGCGGTCGGCGGGCAGGCCCTGTTCGCCGGTTTCCGGGTTGAAGTACAGCCAGTCGTTGCCATTGAAGCTGCGCAGCCACAGTTCCGGGGTTTGCGGCTGGTCGGCCACCAGGCGGATGGTGTGGACCTTTTCCACCGGCACGTGGGCAATGGACAGCAGCAGCTCGACGATCTTGGCCTTGTGCGGCGTCGACGGGTCGCCGGCCAGCAACAGCTTCACGTTGTCGTCGTTGAGGTTGTTGGTGCGCTTGATGGCTTCGGTGATGAAGGTCTCGACGTCGGCCGAATGCTGGCGGATCGGCGCCAGCAGGGCTTCGGCGGCGATTTTTTCCGGGCCTTCCACGGCAATGCTGTCGCGGAAGGTCGGGCCCTTGATCTTGGTTTTTTCGCCGCTGTAGCGCTTGGTCAGCACCAGGCGGTAATACAGGGTCTGGTTGCCCTTGGCGCGGCGTGCCGACCAGGTAACCTTGCGGTTGCCGTCGATGCGGTTGACGCTCACCCCGTAGTTATTCGAGATAAAGCTCTCATTAAGGCTGACGAAGTCGCGGCTCAAGGGCGGCACGAACATCTGGATCTTCACCGGGTCCTTGGGGTTGGCGACGAACTCGACCTTGGCGTCGATGTTCCACAGGTCGTCGGTGGCGTCCTCGGTGACGGGAATGCCCAGCACGAAGATCTGGTAGGCGGTGACCGAAATACCCAACACCACCAGGATGGCGATCAGGATTCTCAGGTGCAGGGTTAGAGCGCGCATTCGGTTTACTCGGCGGTATGAGCGTCGGCGGCGCAGGCGGGTTTGCCTGCTGCGTATTTAAGACTGGGGTCGACCAGCGCATCAAAGCGTTTGAGCGCTTCGGAGCCGATCAGCAGCGGGTATTGGAAAGCGCTGCGGTCAGTCAAGTTCACTTCGATGCTGCGTAAAGCGGTGCCCATGCAGATATCCAGGGCAATCACAGGACGGGCGGTGTAGTTCTTGTCCTCATCGGGGTCGTAGTCGCCGGCGCGCCGCTTGATCTTGCTGACGCGGGCCAGGGGGCGTTCGATGGGATGGGAATGGGCGGTGTCGATGGCCAGGTAGAAGCGCACCCAGGATTCGCCGTTGCGCTTGAAACGCTTGATGTCACGGGCGCTGAGGGAGGCGGTCTTGGCGCCGGTGTCGAGCTTGGCGGCTACTTCCAGGTCGATGCCGGCCAATTGCGCGTATTCATTGAGGCCATACACGGTCTTCTCGGCGGCAGCGCCAAGGCTCGGCATGGACAATAGGCAAAACAACAGGGGGAAGGGCTTGAGTCTCATAGATCCTGAGGCGGTGCAGTGCGATGTTCAATTCAAGGCGACTGGCATTGCTGCGCAAGCTCCCTTCGTGCGCCGTTTCATCAAGTGATGTCAGGCAAATGCGGCGGGCATTCTAACATGATGCTTTTCTGGCGCCAGCGCTGGCAGCCGGCCATGCCCTGAGCGAGTGCAGCCCGGATTATTAGACGATTGTCGACAATATCGATTTATTCTTTGACTGGTAGCGGTTTATTGGCTAGTTTTTGCCACATTGCTTTCCAAGGTGTCGACAATATGCTGGGTCAATCAGAAGCTCCGATAATGGCGTCGGACGAATCCCAAACGATGTCCGAGAACGTCTTCCGACGCATCCAGGCCGCCATCGTCAAGGGTGAGATCGCTCCCGGCAGCAAGATTTCCGAGCCGGAACTGGCCCGCACCTACGGCATCAGCCGTGGCCCGCTGCGCGAGGCGATCCACCGCCTCGAAGGCCAGCGCCTGCTGGTGCGCGTGCCCCATGTGGGCGCCCGGGTCGTGTCCTTGAGCCACGCCGAGCTGGTTGAACTGTATGAAATCCGCGAGTCCCTGGAAGGCATGGCCTGTCGCCTGGCCGCCGAGCGCATGACCGACGCGGAAATCGAAGAATTGCGCCAGGTGTTGCACACCCACGAGCGCGACGCCGCGTTCCAGGCGGGTGTCGGCTACTACCAGCAGGAAGGCGACTTCGATTTTCATTACCGGATCATTCAAGGTGCGGGTAACCGCACCCTCACCCAAATGCTCTGCGGCGAGCTGTACCAACTGGTGCGCATGTACCGCATCCAGTTCTCCGCCACCCCCAATCGTCCACGCCAGGCCTTTGCCGAGCATCACCGCATTCTTGATGCGATTGCCGATCGCGACGGTGAACTGGCCGAGTTGTTGATGCGCCGGCATATCGGTGCTTCCAAACGCAATATTGCCCGTCATTTCCCAGGCGGCGCCCCTGATAGAGGTGAGTCATGAGTTCGAACAACAAAAGCACCCCCGGCCAGCGTTTCCGTGACGCAGTCGCCAGCGAGCACCCCTTGCAGGTGGTCGGTGCGATCAACGCCAACCATGCGCTGCTGGCCAAGCGCGCCGGCTTCAAGGCGATCTACCTGTCGGGTGGCGGCGTGGCGGCCGGTTCCCTCGGCGTGCCGGACCTGGGCATCACCGGCCTGGATGACGTACTCACCGACGTGCGCCGTATCACCGACGTCTGTGACCTGCCGCTGCTGGTGGACGTGGACACCGGCTTCGGCTCCTCGGCGTTCAACGTCGCGCGCACGGTCAAATCAATGATCAAGTTCGGCGCCGCCGCCATCCATATCGAAGACCAGGTCGGCGCCAAGCGCTGCGGCCATCGTCCTAACAAAGAGATCGTGTCCCAGCAGGAAATGGTCGACCGCATCAAGGCCGCCGTGGACGCGCGCACCGATGATAGCTTCGTGATCATGGCGCGCACCGACGCGTTGGCCGTGGAAGGCCTGGAGTCTGCCCTGGAGCGTGCCGCCGCCTGCATCGAGGCCGGCGCCGACATGGTGTTCCCGGAAGCCATCACTGAACTGGAAATGTACAAACTGTTCGCCGCCCGTGTGAAGGCGCCGATCCTGGCCAACATCACCGAGTTCGGCGCGACGCCGCTGTACACCACCGAACAGTTGAAATCTGCCGATGTTTCCATCGTGCTGTACCCGCTGTCGGCCTTCCGCGCCATGAACAAGGCCGCCGAGAACGTCTACACCGCGATCCGTCGCGACGGCACGCAACAGAACGTGATCGACACCATGCAAACCCGCATGGAGCTTTACGATCGCATCGACTACCACACCTTCGAGCAGAAGCTTGACGCGCTGTTCGCCGCGAAAAAGTGACGAACACGCCTCCCTGAATAACGACAAGATTGGAGAAAAACCATGGCTGAAGCAAAAGTACTGAGTGGCGCCGGCCTGCGTGGCCAGGTCGCCGGGCAAACCGCACTGTCCACCGTGGGCCAGGCCGGAGCCGGCCTGACTTACCGTGGCTACGACGTGCGCGAACTGGCTGCCGATGCACAGTTTGAAGAGGTCGCTTATCTGCTGCTGTACGGCGAACTGCCGACCCAGGCCGAACTGGCCGCCTACAGCGCCAGGCTGAGCACGCTGCGTGACCTGCCGCAAGCGCTGAAAGAAGTGCTTGAACGCATCCCCGCCGACGCCCACCCGATGGACGTGATGCGCACCGGTTGCTCCTTCCTCGGTAACATCGAGCCGGAAAAAGACTTCAGCGTGCAACGCGACGTGACCGACCGCCTGCTCGCCGCGTTCCCGGCGATCATGTGCTACTGGTACCGCTTCAGCCATGACGGCAAGCGCATCGACTGCGTGACCGACGAGCCGAGTATCGGCGGCCACTTCCTGCACCTGCTGCATGGCAAGAAGCCGAGCGAGCTGCATGAGAAGGTCATGAATGTGTCGTTGATCCTCTACGCCGAGCACGAGTTCAACGCCTCGACCTTCACCGCGCGGGTGTGTGCCTCGACCCTGTCCGACCTGTACTCCTGCATCACCGCCGCCATCGGTTCCCTGCGCGGCCCGCTGCACGGCGGCGCCAACGAAGCGGCGATGGAAATGATCGAGCGTTTCGGTTCGGCAGAGGAAGCCGTCGAAGGCACCCTCGGCATGCTGGCTCGCAAGGACAAGATCATGGGCTTCGGCCACGCGATCTACAAAGACAACGACCCGCGTAATGAAGTGATCAAGGGTTGGTCGAAAAAGCTCGCCGACGAAGTGGGCGACACCGTGCTGTTCCCGGTCTCCGAAGCCATCGACAAGACCATGTGGGAGCAGAAGAAACTGTTCCCCAACGCCGATTTCTACCATGCCTCGGCGTACCACTTCATGGGCATCCCGACCAAGCTGTTCACGCCGATCTTCGTCTGCTCGCGGCTGACCGGCTGGGCCGCGCATGTGTTCGAACAGCGCGCCAACAATCGCATCATCCGTCCAAGCGCCGAGTACATCGGCGTTGAACAGCGCAAGTTCGTGCCAATCGAACGTCGCTGAATGGGAACACCGACGATCCCGAAGTGGAAACCGGACCAAGTGTGGGAGGGGGCTTGCCCCCGATGGCGGTTTATCAGTTGCCATAGGTGTTGAATGACACACCGCTATCGGGGGCAAGTCGAATCGTCGCACCGCCCCTCCCACATTTGGATCGCATTTCAATTCCGGATCGGCCCAGGTCTTCCTTTTGCAATCACCGTGACCGAGTCCTGACGATGAACACTGAATTTCGCAAACCGCTCCCCGGCAGCCGCCTGGATTACTTCGACGCCCGCGCGGCCGTCGATGCAATCAGCCCTGGCGCCTACGCTACCTTGCCCTACACCTCTCGCGTGCTTGCCGAGAACCTGGTGCGCCGCTGCGACCCGGCCACCCTCAATGCATCCCTGAGCCAGCTGATCGAGCGCAAACGCGACCTCGACTTCCCCTGGTTTCCGGCCCGCGTGGTGTGCCACGACATTCTCGGCCAGACCGCGCTGGTCGACCTCGCCGGCCTGCGAGATGCCATCGCCCTGCAAGGCGGCGACCCGGCCCAGGTCAACCCGGTGGTCCCCACCCAGTTGATCGTCGACCATTCCCTGGCTGTCGAAGCCGGTGGTTTCGACCCGGACGCGTTCGAGAAAAACCGCGCCATCGAAGACCGTCGCAACGAAGACCGCTTCCACTTTATCGAGTGGACCAAAAAGGCTTTCAAGAATGTCGACGTGATCCCGCCGGGCAACGGCATCATGCACCAGATCAACCTGGAGAAAATGTCCCCGGTGGTCCAGGTGCGTGACGGTGTGGCCTTCCCGGATACCTGCGTCGGCACCGACAGCCATACCCCCCACGTCGATGCGTTGGGCGTGATCGCCATTGGCGTCGGCGGCCTTGAAGCCGAAAGCGTCATGCTTGGCCGCGCCTCGTGGATGCGCCTGCCGGAAAGCGTCGGTGTCGAATTGACCGGCCAGTTGCTGCCGGGCATCACCGCCACCGATATGGTGCTGGCTCTGACCGAGTTCCTGCGCCAACAGAAAGTGGTCGGCGCCTGGCTGGAATTCTTCGGTGAAGGCGCGTCCAAACTGACCCTCGGCGACCGCGCGACCATCTCCAACATGGCCCCGGAATACGGCGCCACGGCGGCCATGTTTTATATCGACCAGCAGACCATCGCCTACCTGAAACTCACCGGCCGCGAAGACGAGCAAGTCGCCCTGGTCGAGCAATACGCCCGCCACACCGGCCTGTGGGCAGACGATCTCAAAGGCGCGCAATACGAGCGTGGCCTCACCTTCGACCTGTCCAGTGTGGTGCGCAACATGGCAGGCCCGAGCAACCCGCACGCCCGAGTCGCCACCCGCGACCTGGCCGCCAAGGGCATCTCCGGCCAGTGGGATGAAGTGCCGGGGCAAATGCCCGACGGCGCGGTGATCATTGCCGCCATCACCAGTTGCACCAACACCAGTAACCCGCGCAACGTGATCGCCGCCGGGCTGCTGGCGCGCAACGCCAACAGGCTTGGGCTGACGCGCAAACCTTGGGTCAAGTCGTCCCTGGCACCGGGTTCGAAAACCGTGGCCATGTACCTGGAAGAAGCCGGCCTGGGCCATGAGCTGGAAAAGCTCGGCTTTGGCGTGGTGGCGTTTGCCTGCACCACCTGCAACGGCATGTCCGGCGCGCTCGACCCGGTGATCCAGCAAGAGATCATCGACCGCGACCTGTACGCCACCGCCGTGCTCTCGGGTAACCGTAACTTCGACGGGCGTATCCACCCGTACGCCAAGCAGGCGTTCCTGGCTTCGCCGCCGCTGGTGGTGGCCTATGCGATTGCCGGCACCATCCGTTTCGACATCGAGAAGGACGTGCTCGGCCTCGACGCCGACGGCAAGGAAATCCGCCTGCAGGACATCTGGCCGAGCGACGAAGAGATCGACGCGGTGGTCAAGGCCTCGGTCAAGCCGGAGCAGTTTCGCGCGGTGTATATCCCGATGTTCGCGATCCACGAAGACACCGGCCCGAAAGTCGCGCCGCTGTACGACTGGCGCCCGCAGAGCACCTATATCCGCCGCCCACCGTACTGGGAAGGCGCGCTGGCCGGTGCGCGGCCGCTCAAGGGCATGCGCCCGCTGGCGGTGCTGCCGGACAACATCACCACCGATCACCTGTCGCCGTCCAACGCGATCATGCTCGACAGCGCCGCCGGCGAATACCTGGCGAAAATGGGCCTGCCGGAAGTCGACTTCAACTCCTACGCCACCCACCGTGGCGACCACCTGACCGCCCAGCGCGCGACGTTCGCCAACCCGAAACTGTTCAACGAAATGGTGCGGGAGAACGGCAAGGTCAAGCAGGGTTCCCTGGCGCGGATCGAGCCGGAAGGCCAGGTCACGCGGATGTGGGAAGCCATCGAAACCTACATGGAGCGCAAGCAGCCGCTGATCATCATTGCCGGCGCCGACTACGGCCAGGGCTCGTCCCGCGACTGGGCCGCCAAGGGCGTGCGCCTGGCGGGTGTGGAAGCGATTGCCGCCGAGGGTTTCGAGCGCATCCACCGCACCAACCTGGTGGGCATGGGCGTGCTGCCCCTGGAGTTCCTGCCGGGCACCGACCGTCACACCTTGCAGATTGATGGCAGCGAAACCTACGACGTGATCGGCCAACGCACCCCGCGTGCGCAGTTGACGCTGGTGATCAATCGCAAGGATGGCGAACGTGTCGAGGTGCCGGTGACGTGCCGCCTGGACACCGCCGAAGAAGTGTCGATCTACGAAGCCGGCGGCGTATTGCAACGGTTTGCCCAGGATTTCCTGGAATCGGCGACCACTGCCTGAAGAGGATGACCATGGCACACGCAGCGCAAATCAAGATCCCCGCCACCTATATGCGTGGCGGCACCAGCAAGGGCGTATTTTTCCGCCTCCAGGACCTGCCCGAGTCGGCGCAGGTGCCGGGAGCGGCGCGGGATGCCTTGCTGCTACGGGTGATCGGCAGCCCCGATCCCTACGACAAGCAAATCGACGGCATGGGCGGCGCCACATCGAGCACCAGCAAAACCGTGATCCTCGCCAAAAGCACCCGCGCCGATCATGACGTCGACTATCTGTTTGGCCAGGTCTCCATCGACAAGCCCTTTGTCGACTGGAGTGGTAACTGCGGCAACCTGTCGGCGGCGGTGGGTTCGTTCGCCATCAGCGCCGGGCTGGTCGATGCGGCCCGCGTGCCCCATAGCGGCGTGGCCGTGGTGCGGGTGTGGCAGGCCAATATCGGCAAGACCATCATCGCCCACGTGCCGATCACCGACGGGGCGGTGCAGGAAACCGGCGACTTCGAGCTGGACGGCGTGACCTTCCCGGCGGCCGAAGTGCAGCTGGAATTCATGGACCCGGCGGCGGAAGAAGAGGGCGGCGGCGGCTCGATGTTCCCCACCGGCAACCTGGTCGACGACCTGGAAGTGCCCGGCGTCGGCACCTTCAAGGCCACGCTGATCAACGCCGGCATCCCGACGATTTTCATCAACGCCGAAGACCTCGGCTACACCGGCACCGAGCTGCAAGGCGCGATCAACAGCGACCCCAAGGCCCTGGCGATGTTCGAGACCGTACGGGCCTATGGCGCGTTGCGCATGGGGCTGATCAAGCACCTCGACGAAGCGGCCCAGCGCCAGCACACGCCGAAGGTGGCGTTTGTGGCCAAGCCTGCCGACTACGTAGCGTCCAGTGGCAAGGCGATCAAGGCCGGCGATGTGGATTTGCTGGTGCGCGCCCTCTCCATGGGCAAGCTGCACCACGCGATGATGGGCACGGCGGCGGTGGCGATCGGCACGGCGGCGGCGATTTCGGGGACCTTGGTCAACCTCGCAGCGGGCGGTATTGAACGTAATGCCGTGCGCTTCGGGCATCCCTCCGGCACCTTGCGCGTGGGGGCTGAAGCCACCCAGGTGGACGGTGAGTGGGTGGTGAAGAAAGCCATCATGAGCCGCAGTGCACGGGTGTTGATGGAAGGTTTCGTCCGCGTACCCGGCGACGCCTTCTAAAACCCTGCACAGATCCAATGTGGGAGGAGGCTTTTTGTAGGAGCGAGCTTGCTCGCGAAAAACTCACAGGCGCCGCGTTCATTCAGGAAGCACGCGTTATCGTTGACGTTTTTCGTGAGCAAGCTCGCTCCTACAGGAGGCGATGTGAACTGGCATTAGGATAAGCCCCTCCCACAGAGGATTTCTATTCCTAAAGGCAGGCATCCAAGATCTGCTTCCAGTAACCGTTAGCCCGAGGATTGACCCCACCCATTTTTGGAGATCTGCCATGAGCACCAACGTCGACCAGAACAACCGCCCCGACTACGACCAGGTTTTGCAGGACATCGCCGACTATGTCCTCAACTACCGGATCGAGTCCCAGGCCGCCTTGGACACCGCCCGCAACTGCCTGATGGACACCCTCGGTTGCGGCCTGCTGGCCCTGCGTTTTCCCGAGTGCACCAAGCACCTGGGGCCGATGGTTGAAGGCACGGTGGTACCGTTTGGCGCGCGGGTGCCGGGCACCTCGTTTCGCCTGGACCCGGTCAAGGCGGCCTGGGACATTGGCTGCATCGTGCGCTGGCTCGACTACAACGACACTTGGCTCGCCGCCGAGTGGGGGCATCCCTCGGATAACCTCGGTGGCATCCTTGCCGTGGCGGATCACCTGTCGCAACAGCGCGTGGCCAATGGCGACGCACCGCTGACCGTGCGCGCGGTGCTGGATGCGATGATCATGGCCCACGAAATCCAGGGTGTGATTGCCCTGGAAAACTCGTTCAACCGTGTCGGCCTCGACCATGTGCTGTTGGTGAAAGTCGCCTCCACGGCGGTCACCGCCCAGCTGATGGGCGCCAACCGCGAACAGCTGCTGTCGGCACTGTCTCACGCCTTCGTCGATGGCCAGGCCTTGCGCACTTACCGGCATGCGCCGAATGCCGGCTCGCGCAAATCCTGGGCGGCGGGGGATGCGTCGAGTCGCGGCGTACGCCTGGCGGACATCGCCCTGCGCGGCGAAATGGGCATCCCCGGTGTGCTGAGCGCGCCGCAATGGGGCTTCTACGACGTGCTGTTCAGCCACACCAACAAAGACCTGGCGCTCAAGCCCGAGGACAAGCGTGCGTTCAGCCTGTCCCAGCCGTATGGCACCTACGTGATGGAAAACGTGCTGTTCAAGATCAGCTTCCCCGCCGAGTTCCACGCGCAGACCGCCTGTGAAGCCGCGGTGACCTTGCATCCGTTGGTCAAGGATCGCCTGCACGACGTCGAGCGCATCGTGATCACCACCCATGAGTCGGCGATTCGCATCATCTCCAAGGTCGGGCCACTGGCCAACGCCGCCGACCGCGACCATTGCCTGCAATACATGACCGCCGTGCCCCTGGCATTCGGCAATCTGGTGGCCGAGCACTACGAGGATGCATTCCACGCCGCTCACCCGATCATTGATCAGTTGCGCGACAAGATGGTTATCGTCGAAGACCCACGCTACAGCCGTGAATACCTGGAAGCCGACAAGCGTTCCATCGCCAATGCCGTGCAGGTGTTCTTCAAGGATGGCTCCAGCACCGAGCAAGTGGCGGTGGAATACCCGATCGGCCATCGCCGTCGTCGAGTGGAGGGCATTGCGTTGCTGGAAGACAAGTTCAAGGCCAACCTGGCCACGCGCTTTACCGCCCAGCGCAGTGCCGAGATCTTTGCGTTGTGCACGGACCAGGCTAAGCTCGAGGCCACGCCGGTCAACCGCTTCGTGGACCTGTTCGTCATCTAGCAGGCGCCGCAAAAGCAAAAATGTGGGAGAGGCAAGCCCCCTCCCACAGTTGTTGCGTTCACTCAAACCGCAGGATCACCCGGCGGTTGTGCTTGCTCTTCTTCTCGATCTTCTCGCAGAACACCCGGCCGATTTCCTCGGTGTTGAGCACATGGGTACCGCCGCACGGCTGGATATCGATCCCGCCGATTTCAATCACCCGTACCGAGCCCTGGATCACCGGCGGCGCAACCGCCTGGGTGCGGGTGATCTGCAGCAGGGTGGCGTACTCCGAAGCCGGCATCGACAGGGTCTTCACCTCGTGGGCCTGTTCGATCAGCGCATTGAGGTCACGGGTGATGCTGTCCTTGTCGAGGGTCATTTCCGGCAGGTCGAAATCCAGGCGGCCTTTGTCGGCACTGATGCTGCAACCGGTCACCGGTGCGTCGATGAGCGAGCACAGCAGGTGCAGGCAGGTGTGCATTTTCATGTGCTGGTAGCGCCGCTCCCAATCCAGACCGGCGTCCACCAGCACGCCGGCGATCAACTGCTCCGGGCAGTGTTCCACCTGGTGCCAGATGATCGAACGCAGCACCGGGTCGCGCACCGTGCCGGTCACGTCGACCCGGGTACCGTCCGCCAGGGTCAGGTGGCCGGTATCGCCGGGTTGGCCGCCGCCGGTGGGGTAGAACAGGGTGTGCTCCAGGGCGATGCCGTGTTCGCTGACGGCAATCACCCGGGCGCTGAATGCGTTCTGGTAGGGCGCGCTGTCAAACAGCGCCAGGGTTTCCATGGTGTGCACGGACATGTTCAACCTCCGACGATCAGTGGGCTGGCTTGCAGCAGGTGGCGCACCATCGCGCTCAAGCCAGGGGGGGAGAGCAGGGTGATTTCGAATTCCGGCCCGCAGACTTTCAGGTTCAGCGGCAGGCGCGGCAGGTGGTTGCCGGATTCGAGGCGGTGCAGCCTGAATTGCAGGTGGTGACGTTCCTTCACCGTTGGCTCCAGCATCAGGCCTGGCAACGGATGAAAGTCGGCGTCCAGCACCGTGACCTTGTGGCTGGCATTGACCTCGCCGACCACGTGCAGGCGCTCATCCAGGGCGAAGGCCCCGAGGTAGTTGCTGTGGTCCGATTCATCGTTTTTTTGCAGTTGGATCTGGTTCACCACCTTCACCTTGGTGCCGGCGGGTACGTCCTGGGTGATCACACAGGAGGGGCTGATAAACACGTTGTCGCCGATCAGCACATAGCCCAGCACCCGGGCCCCGGAGCCGACCTCGACGTTGTTGCCCAGGCGCGGATGGCGCTTGCCATCGGGATTGTTGGCGATGCCGCGGGCACCCAGGGTCACGCCGCAGAGGATGTAGCAATCGTTGCCGATCTCGCAGGTCTCGCCGATTACCGTGCCGTAGCCGTGGTCGAGCACGAAGCGCCGGCCGATACGCGCCGCCGGGTGGATTTCGGCCCCGGACAGGACCTTGCCCTGGTTGCTCAGCTTGAGGGCGATGCGTGAAAACACGCCGTTGGTCTGGTCGGGGAAATTCCACACCAGGTGCGCAAGCCGGTAATAGAGCACGGCCTTGAACGAGGCGTAGGACTCCAGGATCAGTTCGCCGCGCCCACGGGATGCCGGGTCGCGATAGGCGTAGGCGATCAAGTCCTCGGCCACCGCCTGGGCGGCATTCTGGATCAGTGGCGCGAGGTGCGGCTCCAGCTGTTTCATCTGCATGGGGGTGAGGGTCTTGATGAGCTGGGTGAGCAACTCATCGTGCAACTGTTGCATGTCGATAAAGCCGCCCATGGAGGCACCCCCGCATTCTGGCTGGTTGGAAGACCCGTTATTCGAAACTGGGCAGGTAGCTGTCGGCATTGTCGTAGACCATGGTCAACACCACCGTTTCGGGCGGCAATTCGGGGGCGAGCCTGGCGATGGCCACCATGTTGGCGGCGGAGGACAGGCCCAGGCTGATGGCATCGGTGCGCATGATGCGTTTGATCATGTCGATGCAGTCCTGGCGCGAGACCTTGAGCATGCCGTCGATCACATCCAGGTTGAGGATGCTCGGGATCAGGCCGATCGACAGGCCCTGGATATGATGCGGCGCGTGCTGGTTCTTCAGCAGGTCGCATTCTTCGGGCTCCACGCCCATCACGCGCAGGGCTGGCCAGGCGGCCTTGAGGGTTTCGCCGATACCGGTGATATGGCCGCCGGTGCCGATGCCGCTGACAAAATAATCCACGCGGCGATCACCGAAGGCGCGGAGGATTTCCGGCGCTGTGGTGTCACGGTGGGTTTGCGGGTTGGCGCCGTTGCGTTGCTGGTTGAGCATCACGTAGCTGGGGTTTTCCAGCTGCAACTCCATGCATTTTTCACCGTGGGAATTGTTGCCGAGGCGGCTGTCGGAGAGCACCACCTTGGCGCCGTACAGGCGCAGCAGCTTCTGTTTTTCGGGGCTGTAGTTGTCCGGGATCACCAGCAGCACCTTGTAGCCCAGCACGTTGCCGGCCATCACCAGGCCGATACCGGTATTGCCACCGCTGGGTTCGATGATGGTTTGCCCGGAGTCACGGATCAGCACGCCGCGCCGCTCGGCGTCGAGGATCATGCCCAGGGCGATGCGCGCCTTGTGGCTGCCCCCCGGGTTGAGGGATTCGAGCTTGGCGTAGACCTCGATGCCGAGGTCTTCGGAAAACTGCGCCAGGCGGACGATCGGCGTATGGCCGATGGCGTCGAGGATAGAGTTATGCAACATCGGTCAGCCCCCAGGTCAGTACAACGGCATGTCGGGTTCGACGTCGCGAACCCAGTGTTTCATGCCGCCTTGCAGGACTTTGGTGTTGGCGAAACCCGCCGCCAACAGGGTGCTGGCCGCTTGCTCGGCGCGGGTGCCGGCGTAGCAGATCAGGTAATGGGTGTTGTCGCGGCTGAGGCGCCCGAGCTGGCCATCCAGCTCGGCCAGGGGGATATGCACCACCCCCGGTAATTTGCACACCTCCAGTTCGCTGGCGTCGCGCACATCCAGCAGGACGTCGGCGCTGCTGGGGTGTTCGAGTACCTGCTTGAGTACGCGCGGCTTGATGTAGCGCTCTTCTGCCAGGGACGGTTGGCTGGGCACGGCGTCCGCACAGACGGCTGGCGCCAGGGTTTCGCTGGGGCGCAGGTCGGAGCAGCACGGGCAGTCGGCACGGCGCTTGAAACGGATTTCGCTGAACTTCATCGCCAGTGCATCGAAGCGCATCAGGCGGCCGGACAGGGGCTCGCCAATGCCGATCAACAGTTTGATCGCCTCGGTGGCCTGGATCATCCCGACCACCCCGGGAAGCACGCCGATCACCCCTCCGGCGCTGCAATTGGGTGCCAGTTCCGCGGGCGGTGCGCTGGGGAACAGGCAGCGGTAGCACGGCCCGCCTTGGTAGTTGAGCACGCTGATCTGCCCGTCGAAGCGGTAGATGGCGCCGTACACCAGGGGTTTGCCCAGTTGCACGCAGGCGTCGTTGACCAGGTAGCGGGTGTCGAAATTGTCGGTGCCGTCGATGACCAGGTCATAGGCGCCCACCAGTTCCAGGGCGTTGTCGGCGTTCAGGGCGGTGTCGTGGGCGTTGATCTGGATATGGCGGTTGAGGTCCTGCAAGCGCTGCTTGGCCGAGTCGACCTTGGGCATGCCCAGGGTGCTGTTGCCGTGGACGATCTGGCGTTGCAGGTTGCTGCTTTCCACCACGTCGAAATCCACCAGCCCCAGGGTACCGACGCCGGCCGCTGCCAGGTACAGGCTGATGGGCGAGCCCAGGCCGCCGGTGCCGATAATCAGGACCTTGGCTTTCTTGAGGTTCAACTGGCCTTCGCGGCCGACGCCGGGCAGGGTGATATGGCGCACATAACGTTGCACTTCCTCGTTGCTGAGGCTGTCGACGTCCATACCGCCGGAGGTGGCGAGCAGCACTTCGATGCGGGCTTTTTCCGGCAGCCGGTCATCGGCGCCAATCAGCTCTTCCTCGGCGGTGAACAGGAAGTGTTCCTTGAGCTGGTTGTTCTTTTCGTGAAACAGATGGGCGCGCAACTGCGGGTGGCTGCTGCAGAGGTTTTCAATGACTTCGCGCAATGTCGATCCGGCGCCCTCGAGGGTCGATTCCGGCAGCTTGGCCACGCGAACCAGAATGTCGGGGAAAGAGACAGCGTTCATGGACAACTCCGTGTGCAGGTCGTTGAAGGGGTTAAGGGTGAAATGCTCGCCATCCCAGGCAAACAGTTTTGAACCCAGGGCCTGGCCCTGGCGAACGTCGACCACCAGGTAACTGACGGGGTAGATCGGCTCGCCCATGAACAGGGCCTTGTCCTGGTCTTCATCGCTGAAATAGGCGCCGACATCCGGGTGGGAGTGGTAGATCACCACCACCGGGTTGTCGCTGCGAAACGCCTTGTTCATCAGCAGGGTGTCGGCCACCGAGAAGGTGTAGCCATTGGCCGCGCTGCGCGGGTACATCTCGGGGTTTTTGCGGTGCAGTTCGTTCTGGATGTTGCTGCCCAGGTACACGCTGCCGTCGGCGAAGACAAAGCCGCAGCATTCCTCGGGGTAGCTGCGGCTGGCGTGGGCGTAGATCTGTTCCAGGGCTTTTGGGCGGAGGACGTCCATGTTTCTCTCGCGTTGATGGCGGGTCAATTTTTCTTGGCCAGGAGTTTTTCAATGGGCAACTTGGTGATCGCAAAGCCGGCCAGCAGGATGGCCGAATACAGCATCAGGTCGCGGGAAATCGCCACGCCTTCGTACCAGGCGCCGATGATCACCGCGAACACCGGGAAGATGATGAACACGAACGACAGGATGATCGGGCTCAAGCGCTTGAGCAGCATGAAATACACGATGAACCCACCCACCGAGGCCACCAGCCCCAGGTAGAACAGCGCGCTCCAGGAGCGCAGGGTGATGGCTTCGAAGGTCGGCGTCTCAAACCACAACCCGGCCACGAACAGCATCAGCCCGGCAATGCCGATGGGCAGCGTGTTGTAGGTGATCACGCTGATGGCGCTGCCTTTTTGCTTGGTGATGACGTAGCACAAGGCGTGCATGATCGCGGCCGCCAGGATCGCCAGTACCCCCAGGAACTCGGCGTGGTCCAGGTGCAGGCCCTGGCTCCTGATGATCATGTAGAGGCTGCCGAAGCCGATACCGATGCCGACCACCTGGGAAAAGTAGATGCGCTCGCGCAGGAACAACGCGGAGAAAATCAGGATGAATACCGGCATGCAACTGAACAGCAGGGCGGTAAGACCGGATGACACATGCATCTCGCCGTAGTTGAGCAGGTAGTAGGGCACGCTGAAGTAGGACAGGGTCACGAATACGAAAAACCAGCGACTCTCGCGGGGAAACAGGATGGGCTCGCGGCGCACCTTGGCAAAACACAGGAACAGCGGGAAGGCGATCAGGAAGCGCAGACCGGCGGACGTCAGCGGCGGCACACTCTCCACGGCGATCTTGATCCCCAGCCACGTGGTGCCCCAGCTCAGGCACACGATCAGGAACATCACGCTGGTCACCAGCCCGGCCAGCCACTGCTTTTGCGTTTTGGTTTTGGCGTTGTTTTCGAGAACGGCGGACATTGGCATCGTTTATTGCTTCCCTGAGCCTGAATTGAACTCTATATTGAACTTGTAATGAGTTATGAAATTCGGCGATTGAACCCGTAAAAGCACACTATTAGGGCGAAAGATGGCTGTCAAAACAAATATTGACATGGTGTCAATTATGCGTGAGGGGTTGTCCAACGGGCAGGGCGTGAAGTACAAGCGCCTGTCCGATGTCATGGAACGGGGCATCCTCGAAGGCTTGATTGAGCCGGGACGAAAACTGCCGCCTCATCGGGTGCTTTCCGACAATCTGGGGGTGACCATCGGCACCATCAGCCGGGCCTACGGTGAGCTGGAGCGTCTGGGTTTGGTGGTAGCGCGAGTGGGTGACGGCACTTTCGTCCGCAAGCGTGGGATGGAGCGCCAGCGTGATGAAGGCTTTCGTAACTTCAGCGAGGAGCCGCGCCAGTACTTCGACATGAGCCGCAACATGCATATCCCGGGTCAGGAAACCACCTTCCTGGCACAGAGCTTCCAAACCCTGTCGACCAACGCCAAGTTCCTCCAGGACATCAGCGCCTACACCCCGGATGCCGGCCTGCCGCGTTATCGCGACGCGGGCGCGCAGTGGCTGGTGCAGCGTGATTTTCATCCGATCCCCGAGCAGGTGATCTGCGTCAACGGCGGCCAGCATGGACTGCTGTGCGCGATGATGGCCCTGCTGCGCGCCGGCGATACGGTGGTCACCGAACAATTGACTTATCCGGGGCTGATCACCGCCGCACGCATGCTGGGTATCCGCCTGATCGGCCTGGAGATGGACGAAGAAGGCGTGCTGCCGAGCGTGCTGGATGAAGTCTGTCGTAATCACCGGGTTTCAGCGCTGTATTGCACGCCGACCATCCAGAACCCGACCACGGCGGTGTTATCCGTGGCGCGCCGCGAAGCCTTGGTGAAGGTGTGCCGGGAACATAATCTGCTGATTCTTGAGGACGAAGCCCACGGCGTATTGGTTGAAGACCGTCCACCGCCCCTCAGCCATTTCGCCCCCGAACGTACGATTTTGATCAGCAGCCTGAGCAAGGCCGTGTCTGCCGGGCTGCGTGTGGGCTATGTGCATGCGCCCCCGGCGCTGGTCAGCCGTATCTCGGCGGCCTTGCGCTCCACCTGCTGGATGGCCACGCCGGTGACCCTGGAACTGGCGACGCAGTGGATCGAAAACGGCACGGCGGAATACCTGCTGCGCCAACAGATCAACGAGATCAGCCGCCGCAAGACCCTGGTGCAGGACTTGTTGGCCGGCCTGGCGTACCGCACCCACCTGAACAGCCCGCACTTCTGGATCGAAGTGCCGGAGCCCTGGCGCGCGTCGGAAATCGAGGCGGAGCTCAAGCAGAATAATTACCTGATCGCCACCGCCGAGGCGTTTGCCGTAGGGCAGACGGCGGTGCCGCAGTTCATTCGGGCGAGTATCTGCAATACCTCGGGCGATGATCAGTTGTTGCGGGCGGGGTTTGATGCATTGGCGACGGCGTTGGGGCAAGGGGGAGGGCGGTTTCACCTATAGCGAGTGGACGTCGATGCTGTGAGCAGGCTCGTTGTGGTGAGCGGGCTTGTCGAATCGTCGCACCGCCCGCGCTGGGCTGCGAAGCAGCCCCAATCAAGATAAATGCGGTGTGTCAGCCAGTTCTCGGTGACTGGTTTAGGGCTGCTGCGCAGCCCAGCGCGGGGCAAGCCCGCTCGCCACAGTAAAACAGTGTCTCAAGGCATTATTTGAAGCGCCGCTCCACACCTTTTTCCACCAGAATCTTCGCCGAAATCTCTTCCACCGAAAAATGCGTGGAATTGATGTGCGCAATATTCTCGCGACGGAACAGATTTTCTACTTCGCGCACTTCGAACTCGCACTGGGCATAACTGGAGTAGCGGCTGTTGGGCTTGCGCTCGTTGCGGATGGCGGTGAGACGGTCCGGGTCGATGGTCAGGCCGAACAGCTTGTGCGAATGGGCGCGCAGCGCGGCGGGCAGCGTCAGGTGCTCCATGTCGTCTTCGGTCAGCGGGTAGTTGGCCGCACGGATGCCGAACTGCATGGCCATGTACAGGCAGGTGGGCGTTTTGCCGCAGCGCGACACGCCGACCAGGATCAGGTCGGCCTTATCGTAGTAGTGGGTGCGGGCGCCGTCGTCGTTGTCGAGGGCGAAGTTCACCGCCTCGATACGCTCCATATAATTGGAGTTATGCCCAATGGAATGGGACTTTCCGACCGAATAGGAGGAGTGTTCGCTCAATTCCTGCTCCAGCGGCGCCAGGAACGTCGAGAAAATGTCGATCATGAAACCATTCGACGTTGCGAGAATCTCACGGATGTCTTGATTGACGATGGTGTCGAAAATGATCGGCCGAAAGCCGTCTTTTTCAGCCGCCAGATTGATTTGTTGTACCATGGCCCGCGCTTTATCCACGCTGTCGATATAGGGCCGCGTGAATTTGGCGAAGGTATTGTTTTCGAACTGCGCGAGCAGGCTCTGACCCAGGGTTTCGGCGGTAATGCCGGTGCCGTCGGAGATAAAGAAAGCAGATCGTTTCATTTGAGCCCTGGGCCTTAAGCTGATGACGAATCTTGGATATGATAGGCGCGATTTTGCCGTCCCATAGTGGGCCGCATTCTCACTTATTTTCCAGGTCCAGGCCACAAACGCAGGTAATCGCTCCTACGAGCAGCCGGCGTCCTGAGCTTTTCCAACACAGTTAGTGGAGAGATCACCTTGGTAGAGTACGTAGTTTCCCTCGATAAGCTCGGCGTCCATGATGTAGAGCACGTAGGGGGCAAGAACGCATCCCTCGGCGAGATGATCAGTAATCTTGCAGGCGCAGGTGTGTCGGTGCCGGGTGGTTTCGCCACCACGGCCCAGGCCTACCGCGATTTCCTCGAACTGAGCGGCCTCAACGCTCAGATCCACGCCGCGCTGGATGCCCTGGACGTCGATGACGTCAACGCCCTGGCCAAAACCGGCGCCCAGATCCGCCAATGGATCATGGAAGCCGAGTTCCCCGAGAAGCTCAACGAAGAAATCCGCACCGCCTTCGCCACCCTGTCGGCCGGCAACCCGGACATGGCCGTCGCCGTGCGCTCCTCGGCCACCGCCGAAGACCTGCCTGACGCCTCCTTCGCCGGCCAGCAAGAGACTTTCCTTAACATCCGCGGCGTGGAAAACGTGATCCGCGCCGCCAAGGAAGTGTTTGCCTCGCTGTTCAACGACCGCGCCATTTCCTACCGTGTGCACCAGGGTTTCGACCACAAGCTGGTGGCCCTGTCTGCCGGTGTGCAGCGCATGGTGCGTTCGGAAACCGGCACCGCCGGCGTGATGTTCACCCTCGACACCGAGTCGGGCTTCCGTGACGTGGTGTTTATCACCGGCGCCTACGGCCTGGGCGAAACCGTTGTACAAGGCGCGGTCAACCCCGACGAATTCTACGTGCACAAGCACACCCTTGAAGCCGGCCGTCCGGCCATCCTGCGCCGCAACCTGGGCAGCAAGGCCATCAAGATGATCTACGGCGACGAGGCCAAGGCCGGTCGTTCGGTGAAAACCGTGGACGTCGACAAGGCCGAGCGCGCGCGCTTCTGCCTGAGCGACGCGGAAGTCAGCGAGTTGGCCAAGCAAGCGATGATCATCGAAAAGCACTACAAGTGCCCGATGGACATCGAATGGGCCAAGGACGGTGACGACGGCAAGCTGTACATCGTGCAGGCCCGCCCGGAAACCGTGAAGAGCCGTACCTCGGCCAACGTCATGGAACGCTACCTGCTGAAAGAAACCGGCACCGTGCTGGTGGAAGGCCGTGCCATCGGCCAGCGCATCGGCGCCGGCAAGGTGCGGATCATCAAGGATGTGTCCGAGATGGACAAAGTCCAGCCTGGCGACGTACTGGTTTCCGACATGACCGACCCGGACTGGGAACCGGTGATGAAGCGTGCCAGCGCTATCGTGACCAACCGTGGCGGGCGTACCTGCCATGCGGCGATCATCGCCCGTGAGCTGGGGATTCCTGCGGTGGTCGGTTGCGGCAACGCCACCCAACTGCTCAAGGACGGCCAGGGCGTGACCGTGTCCTGTGCCGAAGGCGACACCGGCTTCATCTTTGAAGGCGAGCTGGGCTTCGACATCAAGCAAAACTCCATCGACGCCATGCCCGACCTGCCGTTCAAGATCATGATGAACGTCGGCAACCCGGACCGTGCCTTCGACTTCGCGCAGTTGCCGAATGCCGGTGTGGGCCTGGCCCGCCTGGAGTTCATCATCAACCGCATGATCGGCGTGCACCCCAAGGCCCTGTTGAACTACGACGGCCTGCCGCTGGACATCAAGGAAAGCGTGGACAAGCGCATCGCCGGCTACGACGACCCGGTGGGCTTCTACGTCGAGAAGCTGGTGGAAGGCATCAGCACCCTGGCGGCGGCGTTCTACCCGAAAAAGGTCATCGTGCGCCTGTCGGACTTCAAGTCCAACGAATACGCCAACCTGATCGGCGGCAAGCTCTACGAGCCCGAAGAAGAAAACCCGATGCTGGGCTTCCGTGGCGCCTCGCGCTACATCAGCGAAGCGTTCCGTGACTGCTTCGAGCTTGAATGCCGCGCCCTCAAGCGTGTGCGCAACGAGATGGGCCTGACCAACGTCGAGATCATGGTGCCGTTCGTGCGCACCCTGGGCGAAGCGAGCCAGGTCGTCGACCTGCTGGCCGAAAATGGCCTGTCCCGCGGCGAAAACGGCCTGCGCGTGATCATGATGTGCGAACTGCCGTCCAACGCCATCCTCGCCGAAGAGTTCCTGGAGTTCTTCGACGGTTTCTCCATCGGTTCCAACGACCTGACCCAGCTCACCCTGGGCCTGGACCGCGATTCCGGGATCATCGCCCACCTGTTCGACGAGCGTAACCCTGCGGTCAAGAAGCTGCTGGCCAATGCCATCCAGGCGTGCAACAAGGCCGGCAAGTACATCGGTATCTGCGGCCAGGGCCCTTCCGATCACCCGGACCTGGCCAAATGGCTGATGGAGCAGGGTATCGAAAGCGTCTCGCTGAACCCTGACTCCGTGCTGGAAACCTGGTTCTTCCTGGCGGAAGGCCAAGCGTCCGCCTGAGGTCGCCATGTCAAAAGTGCCGGTCCCCCGTCAGGGTGACCGGCATTCTTATCTGTACAGGGCGGAATCCTTGCGGACGTCGCCCTTTTTTGTGCAAGAGCATTATGCAAAGCAGCAGCAACCTGTTTCCTGTCGCCCTGATCAGCGCTGAGCGTCGTGGCGACCTGAGTGAAGACGTGTATCGCCTCAAGCCCGGTAACAGCCCCGACGGTACCGTCGAGCTGGCGGTGACCCGTTTGGGCCTGGCCGATGTCCCGGAAAACCGGGGCATCCCGGTTATTTTGTTGCACGGCAGTTTTTCCAACCGGCGTTTCTGGTATTCGCCCAAGGGGATCGGCCTGGGCGCCTACCTGGCCCGCCAGGGGTTCGATGTGTGGATCCCGGAAATGCGCGGTCATGGGCTGTCCCGGCGCAACCAGGACTACGCCAGCAACCGCGTCGCCGACTACGCGCGTTACGATCTGCCGGCCATTGGTGCCTTTGTGCGTGAGCAAAGTGCGCAGATTCCCCATTGGATGGGGCATTCTCTCGGCGCTACAACCCTGGCGGCGGCCCTGGGTGGGCAGTACCTTGGCGCGCCGGCAGTGGCCTCGGTGGCACTGTTTGGCTGTCAGGTCAGTCGCAGCCACTGGCCATTGAAACTTCCTCCAGTGGAGTGGACCGGCCGTCTGCTGTTGAAGCGCTTCGGCGCAGTGTCCGGCTCGCGGCTCAAGCGGGGCCCGGAGGACGAACCGGCCGGCGTGCTGATCGAAGCCATGCGCTGGAATGGCCTGTTCGGTCGCTTTGGCGAGGGTAAGCGCGATTGGTGGAAAGGCCTGGCGGACGTCGATGTGCCGCTGCTGGCCGTCAGCGCGGCGGGCGACCGGCAGGATCCGGACTGGGCGTGCCGTAAGCTGTTCGAGCAGATCGGCTCCGAGCACCGTCAGTACCTGTGCCTGGGGCGCCAGCAAGGGTTTAGCGGTGATTTCGGACATGTGGAAATGCTCGTCAGCAAGGCCGCCCAGGCCGAGGTCTGGCCGCTGGTTGAGCAATGGTTGAACGACCCGCTGACACCTTTATTGGCTGCCAAGCCCGAGGCATTGGTCGTAGTTTGACCCAGGGCTCTGCCAAGGGCGTTTCGCTCGTGTGTGGTTGCGGCTAATATATGACGCGTTAAACGCTTCTGGTCATATTCAGTCGCGCAGTGGTTATTGCGTTGCGATGTAGCGAATGGGATGTTGCGCACCGGCTCCGGCTGGTGCTTCTTTCGAAAGACACTTCTTTGGCGGAAAGGAATTTTTCAATGAACCATTACGTGACCCCCGACCTGTGCGACGCCTACCCGGACCTGGTGCAGGTAGTCGAGCCGATGTTCAGCAACTTCGGCGGCCGAGATTCCTTCGGCGGCGAGATTGTCACCATCAAATGTTTCGAAGATAACTCCCTCGTCAAGGAGCAGGCCGACCAGCCGGGCGCCGGCAAGGTGCTGGTGGTCGACGGTGGTGGTTCCCTGCGCCGCGCGCTGCTGGGCGACATGATCGCCGAGAAAGCCGCGAAGAACGGTTGGGAAGGGTTGGTGATCTATGGCTGCATCCGTGACGTCGATGTGATCGCCCAGACCGACCTTGGGGTACAGGCGCTGGCCAGTCATCCGATGAAAACCGATAAGCGCGGCATCGGCGACCTGAACGTCGTGGTGACATTTGCGGGTGTGACGTTCCGCCCGGGTGAGTACATCTACGCCGACAATAATGGCGTGATCGTCTCGCCAAGCCCGCTGCAGATGCCTGAATAAACCGCAATAACCGACAGGGGTGAGGATGTTCGAGGAAGAAAACGCGCAGTGGGGGCTGGTGCATGCCCTGGTGCTGGACGGTAAAGGCGGTGCGCGTTCGATTGCCCGGACTGAGCTCGACGACTTGCAACTGCAGCCCCAGGAAAGCCTGTGGCTGCACTGGGATCGCAGCCATCCCCAGACCCAGACCTGGCTGCGCAAATCCAGTGGCTTGAGCGAATTCGCCTGTGACCTGCTGCTGGAGGAGAACACCCGCCCACGCCTGTTGCCGCTGCCGGATGCCGAGTTGCTGCTGTTCCTGCGCGGGGTCAACCTCAACCCGGGGGCCGAGCCGGAAGACATGGTCTCGGTACGTATCTTCGCTGCCGCCAGCCGCGTGATCTCCCTGCGTCTGCGCCCGTTGCGCGCCACCGATGAACTGCTGGTGCAGTTGGCGGATGGCAAGGGGCCGAAAACCGCTTCGGAGCTCATCCTTTATATGGCGCAGTACCTGACCAACAAGGTCCAGGATCTGGTCACGGATTTGTCGGAAATCGTCGATGCGGAGGAAGAAAAACTCGATACCGACGAACGGTATACACCTGAACATGGCAGTGTTTTGCAGATCCGTCGCCGAGCGGCCGGGCTCAAGCGTTTCCTGTCGCCGCAGCGGGATATTTTTGCCCAGCTCACGCGGATAAAATTGCCGTGGTTCTGTGACGACGATGCCGACTACTGGAACGAATTGAACAACAGCCTGACCCGCTACCTGGAAGAGCTCGAATTGACCCGGGAGCGCGTGGGGCTTGTGCTTGAGGCCGAAGACCGGCGCTTGAGCGTGCGCATGAACCGCACCATGTACCGCTTCGGGATCATCACGGGAATTTTCCTGCCGATGAGTTTCCTGACCGGTTTGCTGGGTATAAATGTGGGGGGGATACCGTTCTCCGCCAGCCCCTACGGATTCGTGATTGCATGCCTGTTGATGGTCTCGGTGGCACTCGGACAATGGTGGCTGTTTCGACGATTGCGCTGGGTTTGAGCTGAATATGACCTGAACGTAGGAAGGGGCCTATGTGACCCCAGGAATTTTACCCTCGTCTTTTAAAACACTTGCGAGAGGTCTTTATGCACGATCCGTTCGAACAGTCTTTGCGTGACATGCTCAATGCCTCGCCGTCCAACCGTGACGACGATGCCTGCCTGGGCCGCGTATTGAAAACCGCTAACCGCCAGGTGGGCGCGGGTGACCTGTTCGGTCTGCTCGGCCGCTGGATGCCGGCGTTGATGATGGCCCTGAACAACGGTTCGGCCCACGTGTCGCCGGTTTCCCGTCGTAAACCTCTTGCTCGCACTGCTGATAAGGCTGATTGAATATGGAACTTGATCTCTGGACCCAGAGCCTGGTCACCGCGATGACCGCATTGTGGACCAAGGTGGCGAATTTCATCCCCAACCTGTTTGGTGCCCTGGTCCTGGTGTTGCTGGGCTTTGTCGTGGCCAAGCTGCTCGACACCCTGCTGTCCAAATTGCTCGCGAAACTGGGTCTTGACCGCCTGATGGCCGGCACTGGCCTGACCAAGCTGCTGGGCCGCGCCGGGTTGCAGGTGCCGATCTCCACGTTGATCGGCAAGATCGTCTATTGGTTTGTTTTGCTGATTTTTCTGGTTTCTGCGGCGCAATCCCTTGGACTTGAGCGAGTTTCAGCTACGCTCGACATGCTGGCGCTGTATTTGCCGAAGGTTTTCGGCGGCGCGCTGGTGCTTCTCGTAGGCGTTTTGCTTGCTCAACTGGCCAATGGGCTGGTGCGCGGCGCCGCTGAAGGTGTGGGGTTGGATTATGCCGCTGGCCTGGGGCGTATCGCCCAGGGGTTGGTGATCATCATCAGTATTTCGGTCGCGATCAGCCAGTTGGAGGTCAAGACTGACCTGCTCAACCACGTGATCGTCATCGTTTTGATTACCGTTGGTCTGGCCGTTGCGCTGGCCATGGGCTTGGGAAGCCGGGAAATTGCCGGCCAGATTCTCGCGGGAATCTATGTGCGTGAGTTGTATCAGGTTGGGCAACAGGTGCGTGTGGGCGAGGTCGAAGGGCAAATCGAGGAGATCGGCACAGTCAAGACGACGGTGCTGACCGATGACGGCGACCTGGTGTCGCTGTCCAATCGGATTCTCCTCGAGCAGCAGGTCAGTAGCCGCTAACCCGGTAAACCCTGCTAATGTACGCCGCCGCAAGCCCGGCTGACCGGGCTGTAGCGGACATTGACCTGACTGTCGGCACGACTTGTTTTGAATAAAGCCCAAACGCTGTCCACGCGCTATGACCCCCGTGAGCTCTCTGATGAGGAGTTGGTCGCGCGCGCACACACGGAGCTGTTTCACGTAACTCGCGCGTATGAAGAATTGATGCGCAGATATCAACGCACTCTGTTCAACGTTTGTTCAAGGTATTTAGGGAACGATAGAGATGCGGATGATGTCTGTCAGGAAGTGATGCTCAAGGTGCTGTACGGCCTGAAGAACTTCGAGGGCAAATCGAAGTTCAAGACGTGGCTGTACAGCATCACCTACAACGAGTGCATCACGCAGTATCGGAAGGAACGGCGAAAGCGTCGCTTGATGGACGCCTTGAGTCTGGACCCCCTTGAGGAGGCGTCTGAAGAAAAGGCGCCGGCACCCGAGGAGAAGGGCGGACTTGATCGCTGGCTGGTGTATGTGAACCCGATTGACCGGGAAATTCTGGTGCTACGATTTGTCGCAGAGCTGGAGTTCCAGGAAATCGCTGACATCATGCACATGGGTTTGAGTGCTACAAAAATGCGTTACAAGCGTGCTCTAGATAAATTACGTGAGAAATTTGCGGGCGAGACTGAAACTTAGTGCGTGGCAAATATCTCTTACGTGTAGGCAAGTTCTGTTAGACTTGTCGCCGAGTTGTCCCCCGGTTTGTGGGACTGCTTTACAATCACCAGATGGGGATTTAACGGATGAAACTGAAAAACACCTTGGGCTTGGCCATTGGTTCTCTTATTGCCGCTACTTCTTTCGGCGTTCTGGCACAAGGCCAAGGCGCAGTTGAAGGCGAGCTGTTCTACAAGAAGCAGTACAACGATAGCGTCAAGCACATCGAAGACGGCTTCAATCCTGGCGCTCGCATCGGTTACTTCCTGACCGACGACCTGTCCTTGAACCTGTCCTACGACAAGACCAACCACACCCGTTCGAACGACGGTACTGGTAACCAGAAGATCAAAGGCGATACCGGCAGCCTGGTTGCCCAGTATCACTTCGGTCAAGCTGGCGTAGACAGCCTGCGTCCATACGTAGAAGGCGGCTTCGGTCACCAGAGCCGTACCAACGTCCAGGCTGACGGCCACAGCGGTCGCGACCAAACTACCTTCGCTACCGTTGGTACTGGTGTGAAGTACTACTTCACCAACAACCTGTACGCTCGTGCCGGTGTTGAAGCTGACTACGGTCTGGACAACGGCAAGTGGGACTACTCCGCACTGGTTGGCCTGGGCGTGAACTTCGGCGGTAACGCTGGCGCAGCTGCTCCAGCTCCTACCCCAGCACCAGCTCCAGAGCCAACTCCAGAGCCAGAAGCTCCAGTTGCCCAGGTTGTTCGTGTTGAGCTGGACGTTAAGTTCGACTTCGACAAGGCCGTTGTTAAGCCTAACAGCTACGGCGACGTGAAAAACCTGGCCGACTTCATGGCTCAGTACCCAGCTACCAACGTAGAAGTTGCTGGTCACACTGACTCCGTAGGTCCAGACGCCTACAACCAGAAGCTGTCCCAGCGTCGTGCTGACGCTGTTAAGCAAGTCCTGGTTAAAGACGGCGTGGCTCCTAGCCGTGTAACTGCTGTAGGTTATGGCGAATCCCGCCCAGTTGCTGACAACGCAACTGAAGCTGGTCGTGCTGTTAACCGTCGCGTAGAAGCGTCGGTTGAAGCTACCGCTCAGTAATTACTGAGATGTAGAAGAAACCCGGCCTCGGCCGGGTTTTTTTTGCTTGGAATTTGCCTCAGGCGCTGACTGCGGCAGCGACATAAGCCGTCTGCTCGGCGGCCGCAACATGGCCGATCACCAGAATCGCCGGGCTCTTCAAGGCAAATGCCTGTGCGTCTTCGTGCATCCGCGACAGCTCACTGCGGCATTCGCGCTGTTGGAGCAATGAGGCGTTTTCGATCATTGCCACCGGCATATCTGTCGCCATCCCGCCTTCGAGCAATTGCTGGCGAATCTCCTCCAGCTTGGCCACTCCCATATACACCACCAATGTCGTCCCGCCCTCGGCCAATGCGCGCCAATTAAGGCTGCTGTCGTCCTGGGTATGGGCCGTGACCAGGGTCACACCGCGGCTGACGCCACGCAACGTCAGTGGAATCGCGCAATTCGTTGCCCCCGCCAGCCCGGCGGTGATCCCGTTGACCAACTCTACCTCGACGCCGCGTTCGCGCAGCCACACGGCTTCTTCGCCACCGCGGCCGAAAATGCACGGGTCACCCCCTTTCAGCCGCACTACGCACTTGCCTTGGCGGGCGTAACGCAGCATCAGGCGGTGGATAAAGTCCTGCGGGGTCGAGCGGCAGCCGCCGCGTTTGCCGACCGTGATCACCCGTGCCTCCGCGCAGTGCTCCAGCACTGCGGGGTTGACCAGGTCATCGATCAGTACCACATCGGCTTCGTGCAGGGCCCGTACAGCCTTGAGGGTCAACAGCTCCGGATCGCCAGGGCCCGCGCCCACCAGCCAGACTTTTGCGTTCATGGGTTTTTCCTCGTCTAGAGCTGACGTCAGTTGTGAAAGAGTGAATACAGAAGAATCAGGTTGATCAGCATCGAGACCAGGCCCAAGGTGCGCCAGACCTTCAATGGTTCGCGCTCCAGCAGGGGCCTGGGGCGGATGCTCAGCTCCTGGCGGTCGGCCTGTTCCAGCACCAGCAGCCATTCCTCGGCGGTTTCATAGCGATGCGCCGGCTGTGCAGCCACGGCGCGCTCCAGGCTCAGGGGGAGCCAATCGGGGAGATCCGGGCGATAGCGGCTGGCGCTGACAGCCTGGGCAAATCGAGGCCGTTGGAAGGCTTCGATTTCCCCGTAGGGGTAATGCCCGGTCAACAGGTAATACAAGGTGACGCCTACGCTGTACAAATCCTGCTGGGCTGTCGGACGGTCGCCATTGAACGCTTCGGGCGCGATAAAGCTCGGGGTGCCGGGCAGTACGTGGGCCCGGTCCTCGGAAAGACCGGGGCAGTAGGCCAGACCGAAATCCAGCACGCGCAATTCACCGTCATCCCCCAGCAGCAGGTTTTCCGGCTTGATGTCGCGGTGAAGGATCTGCCGTCGGTGCAGCATGCCGACTGCGCGCAGCAAACGCTCGGCGACGGACTGCCATTGCGCCAGGGGCAATGGGCCCTGGTACTGGAACAGCTCGGCCAGGGTTTGCCCCGGATATTCCCGCATGACGTAGTACAAATGCTGGCGCCCGCTGGCGGCGTGCACCTCAGGAAAGGCACGCCCGGCTACCCGTCGCAAAAACCACTCTTCCGACAGTAATGCCTGGCCGGCGTCGCTGTCGTCGTCGCGGCTCAGTGGCAAGGTTTTCAGCAGCCAGGGTTGCTGTTGGGCATCGCGCACCCGGTACAGCAACGACTGCCTGCTTTGCGCCAGCACGCTGTCCACCTGCCAGCCTTCAAAGCGTTGCCCGGATTTCAGTAGCGGTGGCAAGGGCCATTGCTGCAATTGCACCAGGGCGTCGCCGAGGGTGGCGGCGCCAAGCGTGTCGATGCGCACCAGCAAGGCGCTGGCATTGTCCTGGCTGCCCGCCAGGTGTGCGGCATTGACCAGCGTGGTGACCGCCAGGTCCAGGTCGGTTTGTTCGCGCAGGATCGCGCTGATGCTGTGATCGCCCAGGGTGGCCCAGACGCCGTCGCTGAGCAGCAGGAAGCACTCACCTTCGCGCAATTGACCGTCGAGAAAATCCAGCACCAGGTGCTGATCCAGGCCGAGGGCACGCTTGAGTACGTGCTGCATGCCCGGTTGTTCCCACACATGGTCTTCGCTGATGCGCTGCAACTCACCGTCCAGCCAGCGATACGCCCTGCAATCACCGACATGGGCCAGGGTGAAACGCTGGCCGCGAAAGACCAGGGCACTGAGGGTGGTCAGCAACGGCTGGCCGCCGCCGTTGGCCTGCAACCAGCGGTTTTGCGCCAGCAGCAAGCGCTCCAATGCCTGTGCCACACCCCAGGTTTGCGGCGTGGCGTAGTAATCCAGGGCCAGGGCCTGCAAAGTCGAGCGTGCGGCCAGTCCGCCGTCGGCGCACTGGCTCACACCGTCGGCCATGGCGCACAGGTAACCTTTGCTCGCCGCCAGTTCCGCTGCGGGGGTGACGACCCGCAGCGCATCCTGGTTTTCCGCCCGTGGGCCGATGGCGCTGGCGTGGGCGACGCTCAGTTGCAGGCTCATCAGACGCGCGCAGCGGTCACTGCGGCCGAACCCCAGGTGGTTCTCCAGCGACGCTTGACGCCATGCAGGCCGAACCAGGCCAGTACGCCCAGGCTGGCGAACAGCCACAAGGCCAGTTGATAGCTGCCGGTGCTCTGCTTGATCGCGCCCATGCCCGCGGCCAGGGCGAAACCGCCGATGCCGCCGGCCATGCCGATCAAGCCGGTCATCACACCAATCTCACGCCGGAAACGCTGTGGCACCAACTGGAACACCGCGCCATTGCCCGCACCCAGGCCGAGCATGGTGCAGACGAAGAGCGCCAGTGCCGCATAGGAGCTGGGCAGGTTGAAACCCACCGCCGCAATGCAGATCGCCGCGACGCTGTACATGCCGAGCAGGGTGCGGATTCCGCCGAAACGGTCGGCCAGCGCGCCGCCCAGTGGGCGCATCAGGCTGCCACCGAACACGCAGGCGGCGGTGTAGTAGCCGGCAGTCATGGGGCTCAGGCCGTATTGGTCGTTGAAATAGCCGGGCAGGGCGCTGGCCAGACCGATAAAACCGCCGAAGGTCACGCTGTAGAAGAACATGAACCACCAGCTGTCGCGGTCGCCCAGGGCCTTGAAGTAATCGGCCATGGACTTGGCTTTCGGCCGCTCGGGTGCATTGCGTGCCAGCCAGGCGAAGACGATCAGCGTCAGGATCAGTGGAATCAGCGCAAAGCCGAACACATTGCTCCAGCCAAACGCCGCCGCCAGCACCGGGGCCAGCAACGCCGCGAACACCGTGCCCGAGTTACCGGCACCGGCGATGCCCATGGCCTTGCCCTGGTGTTCGGCCGGGTACCATTGGGACGCCAGCGGCAGCGCCACCGCAAAGGATGCGCCGGCCATGCCGAGGAACAGTCCCAGCAACAAGGCTTGTTCGTAGCTGTGAATCCCCAGTTTCCAGGCGCTGAACAAGGCGACGATCACAATCACCTGGCCAATCAGCCCGGCGGTCTTGGGCGACAGCTTGTCCGCCAGCATGCCCATCAGGAAGCGCAGCACCGCGCCGGCCAGGATCGGCGTCGCCACCATCAGGCCGCGTTGTTGGGTGGTCAGGTGCAGGTCGGCGGCAATCTGCACCGCCAGGGGGCCCAACAAATACCAGACCATGAAGCTCAGGTCGAAATACAGGAACGCGGCAAACAGGGTCGGGGTGTGCCCGGATTTCCAGAAGCTTGATTTCATCACGCACCTCAACGGTTGGGAGTCTTGTAAGAAGGCCTGGTGATGGAGCCGCCGGCTGAGGCCGCCCCACCGGCCCCGTGCTACCGGGGCCAAAACAAAAAAACGCCGCCACCGGGTTCGCAAGGGCAAACCGGGTGTGCGACGTCTTTGTCGTGAAGGGGCAACCGCCGTTGGTTACCTGTGGTGATTACTTAGCAAGTCCTGCGCCAACCTGTTGTTTCGGGTGTTCAGCCGAGCAGTTCACTCATGGCGATGATCTGCTCCGCCACCTGGATCAGTTTTTGCTGGCGGCTCATGGCCTGGCGGCGCATCAGGGTGTAGGCCTCTTCCTCATTGCAGGCCTTCATTTTCATCAGCATGCCCTTGGCCAACTCGATGCGCTTGCGCTCGGCCAACTGTTGGTCACGGGCCTGGAGCTGGGCGCGCAAGGCCTGGTCGCTCTCGAAGCGAGCCATGGCCACGTCGAGGATCGGTTGCAGGCGCTGCGCCTGAATGCCTTCGACGATGTAGGCGCTGACCCCGGACTTGATGGCCTGGCGCATCACGTCGGGGTCGTGCTCGTCGGTAAACATTACGATGGGCCGGGGCTGGTCGCGGCTGACCAGTACCACTTGCTCCATCACATCGCGGCCCGGTGACTCGGTATCGATCAGGATGACGTCCGGGCGCACCGTTTCGACGCGCGCAGGCAGGTCGATGGTCAGGCCGGATTCATCGATCACTTCAAAGCCAGCCTCGATCAGCGCTGTCCTCAGGCGGCCGACTTTGCGTGGCGTGTCGTTGATCAACAGGATTCGCAGCATGGACATCCTCCTGTCAGCGCAAGGCTTGGCGGCTGGTAGGGTCCGCCATGGCATGCAGGCGGAAGCTGCGCGCGTAGCCGGCGGGATCCGAGCCGTCCCAGATCTTGCCGTCGATCAGTTGACTGCTGCGCATGTCCTGGCCGTTGTCGCCGAGGCCCAGTGCCTCGGCGGCCTGACGATACAGCGCCAGCTGTTGTACTTGGCGCGCAACGCCGAGGTAATCAGGGTCTTCGCGCAACAGGCCCCAGCGTCGAAACTGGGTCATGAACCACATGCCATCGGAGAGGTAGGGCAGGTTGACCTCGCCATCGGCAAAAAAACGCAGGGCGTGGGGGTCCTGCCATTGGTTGCCCAGGCCGTCGTCATAGGCGCCCAGCAAACGCGGCTCGATGCAGTCGAGCGGGGCATCGAGGTACTCGCGGCCACTGAGCAATTGTGCGGTGGAGCGGCGGTTTTCGGTGTTTTGCTCGATAAAGCGGCTGGCCTCGAGGATCGCCATCACCAACACGCGGGCGGTGTTGGGGTACTGGTCGACAAACGCCTGGGTGCAGCCGAGCACCTTTTCCGGATGGTTCGGCCAGATCGCCTGGGTGGTCGCCAGGGTAAAGCCCTGGTGTTGCTTGACTGCACTGGCGCACCAGGGCTCGCCGACGCAAAAGCCATCGATACGCCCGGCCTGCAGGTGCGCGAGCATTTGCGGGGGCGGTACCACGACGCTGTCCACATCCTGTAGCGGATGAATGCCTTGGCTCGCCAGCCAGTAGTACAACCACATGGCGTGAGTGCCTGTGGGAAAGGTCTGGGCGAAAGTCAGTTTTGTTCGGCTTTGGTGCACGTGGCGGTCCAGCGCCTCAGGAGTGACCACGCCCTGCTGTTGCAGGCTGCGGGACAGGTTGATGCTTTGGCCGTTCTGGTTCAGCCCCATCAAGACTGCCATGTCGGTAGGTGCGACGCCGCCGATGCCCAGGTGCACGGCATAGACCAGCCCGTACAGGCTGTGGGCGGCGTCCAGTTCGCCGCTGACCAGTTTGTCCCGCAGGTTGGCCCATGAAGATTGGCGCTTGAGGTTGAGGGTCAAGCCATAAGGCTGGGCGAAACCTTGGGTCGCTGCCACCACCAGGGATGCGCAATCGCTCAAGGCCATGAAGCCCAGGTCAAGGCTGCTCTTTTCCGGCGCATCACTGCCGTTGACCCAGGCCAGCGGGTCGTTCGTCGGGCTGTTGCCAACCGAATCGTTCATCAACACCTACCTTTTCTTTCACAAAAAAGCGTCGTTCCCTCAGATGGCGATGCAAGGCCATTGCGGGTAACGACGCCTTTGTCCGTAAGCCCGCTCCGCCGTTGGTGCGCGCCTTGATACGGAGTCCGTAGCAAGGCACATGCCACGGGCCGATGGGCGCCGCCAGCCGTCAACTTTTCATCAAGATTGAAACTCGGCTGCCTCTCAGTATGGCCGCTTCTTACTGCCAGGCCGCCCAGGAAATCCCAGGTGTACGCTCACTTTTCCGTAACAACTCCCTGTCTCTGGCTGCTGCTTGCCGCGCTGATGCTGGGAAGTGCCGGTGCCCGGGGCGAAACCTACCAGGCGCAGGACGAGAGCCTGCATACCGTCTTTACCGCCTTGTCCGTGCCCATGGGCCTGCCCATCGTCGTGAGCGGTGAAGTGGCGCGCATACGCATCAGCGAGGTCATTGACCTCGCTATGCCGCTGCACGCCCTGGAGACGCTTGCGTTGCAGTACGGCTTGATCTGGTACAGCGATGGCCAGGCGCTCTACCTCTACAACGCCAGCGAGGCAAAACGTTCGGCAGTGGTGCTGCGGCATATATCTGTCGAGCGGTTTCGTGGCCTCATGCGCCGTTCGGGTCTTGATGAGACGCGCTACCCCCTGCGCGTGAGCGGGGCACGCACATTCGATGTATCCGGGCCACCTCATTATGTCGACCACGTTTTGCGCCTGGCCCAATTGATGGATCGCGAGCGTGCTGAATTACAAGTAGGTAACCAGGCGTTTGCTGTCGTTCAGGTACTCAACACCCACGTGGCAGACCGCGGCTATGCCATGGGTGACGAAAAGGTCACGGTGCCGGGAATCGCGTCGACGATCGAAACCCTGTTGGGTTCTGAACAGAAGGGACCGCTGGCCGACAAGAACCTGGTGGTGATCGCATACCCGGATACCAATAGCCTGCTGATCAAGGGTAAACCTGCGCAGTTGGGGTTCATCGAGCGCCTGGTGGCGGAGTTGGACGCGCCCAAGCGGTCTATCGAAGTCTCGCTATGGATGGTGGACGTGGACCGTGACGAACTGAAAAAGCTGGGCTTTGACTGGGACAAGGATGGGAAGGCCCAGGCCACGCGCATTCTGGAGCCGATGGACGATAACCGCGTGATGGCGCAAATCGCCACGCTGGAGCGCCGGCGGCGAGCAAGGGTGATGACGTTGCCGGTGATTCTCACCCAGGAGAATGTGCCGGCCATGTTCCAGGATAACCACACCTTCTACCTGCCTGCTCCCGGAGCCGACCATGCTGATTGGAAGCCCGTGCAATACGGCTCCCAGGTCAGCGTACTGCCGCGTTTTGCCGAAGCGAACCAGATCGAGATGCTGCTCCATGTCGAGGATGGTCGACAATTGAGCCAGGCGGGGCGGCGCGGCAAACCGACCGCGGTCGGACGGGTGAGTGCCAGCAGTGTGGTGAGGGTCGCGCAGGGCAAGCGCCTGTGGCTGGGAGCGTTCAGCCGTGAGGCGCATGAGCCGGGACGCAGCACCGCTCCAGCCGGCCCGGCCAAGGTTCGCCTGTTTGTCATTCAGGCCCGGGCCGCGGGTAGCGAGTTGAAGGCGTTGGCCACAGGCGTGGGCGCACCACCGTTGAGTGCGGCGCAATACGAGCGCGTGCAACGTGCGTTTGTACGCCCGGGTCGCGATAGCTCTCCGTGAATAAGGTGTTGACCCATGCATTTGGAAATTCTTCTACAGGAACAACTGATCAGCCGCAGGCGCCTGGCAGCCTTTGCTGCTGGAAAGGTGCTGCCATTGTCGCCGGGCATCATCCACTGCGTGGAAGTTCGGGTTAATGGCCGGTTGCTCGCATTGGGCGAGTTGGTGCAACTGGAGGATCGGTTGGGTGTTGAGTTGCACGAGGTCTATAAATGGGGGAGCGCCTGACGTATGTGGGTGAAGTGTCTTACAGGGTGTTGCTAAAAAGCGTCGGCTGTATGGGGTTTTTCCTAGCGTGGGCTGCAAGGTGGTTTTTTATAGTCGTGATGTGGGCACAAGAGCCAGTACTGGAAAATAAGGACTTCAATGTCAGTAGTCGGATGTCGAGGTAGATATGGCCGTCGTGAATGATGAGTTGACGACGTCCCTGCTCTTTTCCCAGTGGACGCTGCATGGCGATGGTCGCCTGACCGGCGACGGCAGCGACGTCCAGTTGCCACCCAAGGAGCTGCATGTTTTGCGGCTGCTGTTGGTCTCTGGCGGTGTACTGATGACCAAGGATCGTTTGCTCGAGTTGGCCTGGCCCCAGGGGGAGGTCGCCGAGGAGTCGCTGACCCGTTGCATTTATTCGCTGCGCAAGCATCTTGGCGCTGACAAAGGCTTTATCAAGACCATTTATGGTCGCGGGTATCGCTTTACATGCCCGGTGAAGGCTGAGCGAGCAGGGCCCGGGCCTATGGATACCCTGCCGCATGTGTGTTCGGCCTGTGGACAAGTCAGTCATGGCTGAGTTCTGGCGCCGGCTGCTGTGGCTTGGCCTGGTGACGAGCGGCAATCAGGCACTGGCCTATTGCTGGGAGGAAACCGCCCATCGCTACGATATCGAGCCGGAGTTGCTACAGGCTATCGCCGCCGTGGAGTCGGATTTTCGCCCGGATGCGATGAACTACGCCAACGGTAACGGCACACGGGATATCGGCCTGATGCAGATCAACAGTATCCATTTGCCTCGCCTGCTCAAGCTGGGTATCACCGAGGAAAGGTTGTTGAGTGAGCCTTGCCTGTCGGTGGAAGTCGGGGCGTCCATACTGGCCGAGTTTATCCAGCGCTTTGGCTACAACTGGACGGCGGTGGGGTCCTACAATGTCGGGCCCGGCTCCGGCCCTGAGCGCGACGCGTTGCGCATGCGCTATGCGGAAAAAATCTGGGCACGTTATGAGGCCCTGGTACAGCAACGCTACTGACGTTTGGGCGGCGCGCCTCGCGTGCACCCCGCCACCCCGCTATAATCGCCGCCACCTTTCGCCGCCATCCGAGTCTAGCCCGCCCATGTATACCCTGGCCCGCCAGCTGTTGTTCAAACTCTCCCCGGAAACCTCCCACGATCTGTCCCTGGACCTGATCGGTGCCGGTGGCCGCCTGGGGCTCAATGGCCTGGTATGCAAGGCGCCGGCGAAAACGCCGGTGTCGGTGATGGGGCTCGACTTCCCCAACCCGGTCGGACTGGCTGCCGGCCTGGACAAGAACGGTGCGGCCATCGATGGCTTCGCGCAGTTGGGTTTCGGTTTTGTGGAGATCGGCACCGTGACGCCGAGACCGCAACCGGGCAACCCCAAGCCGCGTATCTTCCGCCTGCCGGAAGCCGAGGCGATCATCAATCGCATGGGGTTCAACAACCTGGGCGTCGATCATCTGCTGTCGCGCGTCGAGGCCGCAAAGTACAAGGGCATCCTCGGCATCAATATCGGCAAGAACTTCGACACGCCGGTCGAGCGCGCAGTGGATGACTACCTGATCTGCCTGGACAAGGTCTACGCCCACGCCAGCTATGTCACCGTCAACGTCAGCTCGCCCAACACCCCGGGCCTGCGCAGCCTGCAGTTCGGCGATTCGCTCAAGCAACTGCTCGAAGCCCTGCGCCAACGCCAGGAAGACCTGGCCGTGCGCCATGGCAAGCGTGTGCCGCTGGCAATCAAGATCGCCCCGGACATGAGTGACGAAGAAACCGTGCTGGTGGCCCAGGCCCTGGTGGATGCGGGCATGGATTCGGTCATCGCGACCAACACCACCCTCAGCCGTGTCGGCGTCGAAGGGTTGGCCCATGGCGATGAAGCGGGCGGCCTGTCGGGGGCGCCAGTGCGTGACAAGAGCACTCATATCGTCAAGGTGCTGGCCGCTGAGCTGGCCGGGCGTTTGCCGATCATCGCGGTGGGCGGCATCACCGAAGGCAAGCATGCAGCCGAGAAGATCGCTGCGGGTGCCAGCCTGGTGCAGTTGTACTCGGGTTTTATTTACAAAGGCCCGGCGCTGATCCGCCAGTCAGTGGATGCAATTGCGGCATTGCGCGTGTAGGAGCGAGGGGGACGCCTAGTTCTTGCTCGCGAAGAGCGTCAACGATAGCGCTGCGCATCTGGCTTAACGCGGCGCCCTCAGGTTCTTCGCGAGCAAGAACTAGGCGTCCCCCTCGCTCCTACGGTAGTCCTCATTATTCTCAGGCCAATAAAAAGGGCTCCTTAAGAGGAGCCCCTGGGCCGAAGCCCGCCGCCTGGATAGGGCGTGCGTGGTTAAGTCGCTACATATTCGAGGTGGTGTCGGAATTAAATGCCCTTGATTAGCCGACGGCGTGAAGTTCGTTGAGTCTGTGGATTCCCGCAGTGCCAGTCATACCGTCCCAGTTGTCGCCGCGTCCTTCTCGCCAGCCGTTGATCCAGGCTTGGCGTACCGACGGTAGAGTAAATGGGCAAAGCTCACGGGATTTGCCATGAACGCCATATTGATATCCGCGTAAAAATGCTCTTTCCAACGGATCACGCTTAAGTCTTCTCATAGGGTGTTTCCCTCACTTGTTGACTGTCTTGATATCCTTCGGCCTCGTCTGAGGCCGGGCAGAGTTTTTCTGCCGTTGGTGGGCTCGCTGCCGGCGTGGCGAGCCTAGGTGTCGGCGTCGTTACGGCGCCAACCTGTGTTGAGTTCTAACCAATAGGTCACATGGATTCAATGATCGTTTTGTCATAAGCACGTAACGATAACGATGCTATAGCCATAAGCTGGGATGGCTTTTCGCCCCATTTGTTGGGCAAAGCCAGCTATGATGCACCCTGCAAAGAGGATGGGTTTAATCCTTTAGTGAGAATGTCCTTCTGTTGCTGTCGGTTATTATTCGACGAAGGGTCGGAATATTTCTTTTTGTTGCGTCAAATTCTCTCTCTGCCCCGTCAATAAAGGCTCCAAGGCCCGTCAGACGGGGTGGAACGGCACATTCGTGCCACGCGAGCACTCTTCAAGAAAAGTGCTTGATTGAAAACCGAGCCGGCGATGCGTCGCCCGTTCACTTATTGCTGAAAAGCCTGGAATGCCCCATGTCGGACCGTTTTGAACTCTTCCTCACCTGCCCCAAGGGCCTCGAAGGCCTGCTGATCGAGGAAGCCGTCGGGCTTGGCCTTGAGGACGCCCGCGAGCACACCTCGGCCGTGCGCGGCATGGCCGACATGGAAACCGCTTATCGCCTGTGCCTCTGGTCGCGCCTGGCCAACCGTGTGTTGCTGGTGCTCAAGCGCTTCCCGATGAAGGACGCCGAAGACCTCTACCACGGTGTGCTGGATATTGAATGGGCCGATCACATGGTTTCTGACGGTACCCTGGCGGTGGAATTCAGCGGTCACGGCTCAGGCATCGACAACACCCACTTCGGCGCGCTGAAGGTCAAGGATGCGATCGTCGACAAGCTGCGCACCCCGACCGGCGAACGCCCGTCCATCGACAAGATCAACCCGGACCTGCGCATCCACCTGCGCCTGGACCGTGGCGAAGCGATCCTGTCCCTTGACCTGTCCGGCCACAGCCTGCACCAGCGCGGCTACCGCCTGCAGCAGGGCGCCGCGCCGTTGAAGGAAAACCTCGCGGCGGCGATCCTGATTCGTGCCGGCTGGCCGCGCATTGCTGCCGAAGGCGGCGCGCTGACTGACCCGATGTGCGGCGTGGGCACCTTCCTGGTGGAAGGCGCGATGATCGCCGCCGACATGGCACCTAACCTGAATCGCGAATTGTGGGGCTTCACCACCTGGCTCGGCCACGTCCCGGCGCTGTGGAAAAAACTCCACGCCGAGGCCACTGAACGCGCGGCCATCGGCATGAACAAGCCGCCGTTGTGGGTGCGGGGCTACGAAGCCGACCCGCGCCTGATCCAGCCCGCCCGCAACAACATCGAGCGCGCCGGCCTGAGCCACTGGATCAAGGTGTACCAGGGCGAAGTCGGCACCTTCGAGCCGCGCCCGGACCAGAACCAGAAAGGCCTGGTGATCTGCAACCCGCCCTACGGCGAGCGCCTGGGTGATGAAGCCAGCCTGTTGTACCTCTACCAGAACCTCGGCGAGCGCCTGCGCCAGGCTTGCATGGGCTGGGAAGCGGCGGTGTTCACCGGCGCGCCGGACCTGGGCAAGCGCATGGGGATCCGCAGCCACAAGCAGTATTCGTTCTGGAACGGCGCATTGCCGTGCAAGTTGCTGCTGATCAAGGTCAACCCGGATCAGTTCGTCACCGGCGAGCGCCGTACCCCGGAACAGCGCCAGGCCGAACGTGAGCAGGCGGTTTACGACCAGGCCCCGGCCGAGCCGCAGGAGCGCCAGTACAACAAGAACGGCAACCCGATCAAGCCCGCCCCGGCCCCCGTGGTCGAGCAGGCGCGCCTGAGCGAAGGTGGGCAGATGTTTGCCAACCGCCTGCAAAAGAACCTCAAGCTGCTGGGCAAGTGGGCCAAGCGTGAAGGGGTGGATTGCTACCGCGTATACGACGCCGATATGCCTGAATACTCCATGGCCATCGACCTGTACCACGATTGGGTCCACGTGCAGGAATACGCCGCCCCCAAATCCATTGATCCGGAAAAAGCCTCGGCCCGCATGTTCGATGCCCTGGCGGCCATTCCCCAGGCACTGAACATCGACAAGAGCCGCGTGGTGGTCAAGCGTCGCGAGCGCCAGAGCGGTACCAAGCAGTACGAGCGCCAGAGCGCCCAGGGCAAGTTCACCGAGGTCAGCGAAGGCGGCGTGAAGCTGCTGGTCAACCTCACCGACTATCTGGACACCGGTCTGTTCCTCGACCACCGTCCGATGCGCATGCGTATCCAGAAGGAAGCGGCCGGCAAGCGTTTCCTCAACCTGTATTGCTACACCGCCACCGCCAGTGTGCACGCAGCCAAGGGCGGCGCGCGCAGCACCACCAGTGTCGACCTGTCCAAGACCTACCTGGACTGGGCACGTCGCAACTTCTCGCTCAACGGTTTTTCCGACAAGAACCGCCTGGAGCAGGGCGATGTGATGGCCTGGCTGGAGGCCAGCCGCGATGAGTTCGACATGATCTTCATCGACCCGCCGACCTTCTCCAACTCCAAGCGCATGGAAGGCATCTTCGACGTGCAGCGCGACCACGTGCAGTTGCTTGACCTGGCCATGGCGCGCCTGGCACCGGGTGGCGTGCTGTACTTCTCGAACAACTTCCGCAAGTTCCAGTTGGAGGACAATCTCAGCGAACGCTATGCGGTCGAGGAAATCAGCGACAAGACCATCGATCCGGATTTTGCGCGTAATGCGAAGATCCACCGGGCGTGGAAAATCACTGCTCGCTGATCGCCGCCACGAAAAAGCCGCAAGCCTGGACTATTCCGGGCTTGCGGCTTTTTTACGCTGGTCAAACCCTGGGCCGATGGCTATAACTTAAGGCCTAGCCAAAGTGACACCCCCCGCACGCTGGCGTTGTGAGTGTTGCCTATGCCGTTGCAAGCCGTTCGCCCGAAAATCCTAGGCTTTATCAGTGAACAGGCGTCGGCTTGGCTGGTGGCGTTGGTGGTGTTATTGGCAGGTTTTGCGCTGACGGCCATCGTCGCCTGGGCGGCCTCCGACCTCTATCAGCAACAGGTTCGCCAGCGCTTTCAGTTGCTGGTCAACGAGCGTTACAGCCGCTTGCAGGAACGTTTCGAGGATCAGGAACAACGCCTGAACAGCCTGCGGCGGTTCTTCGTCAACTCCGATGTTGTGTCCCGCGAGGAGTTCGACGGGTTTGCCCAGCCGTTACTGTTGCGCGCCCGGGCCTACGCCTGGGCACCCCGTGTGTTTCGCGGACAGCGCAGCCAATTTGAACAAGAGGTGTCCCGCCTGCGTGGGGTACCCTTTGTTATCCGTGAACTTAATAGCGTCGGCGAACTGGCCCCGGCGCCCGAGCGTGATGAATACGTTCCGGTGCTCTACAGCCAGACTCAAAGCTTGCTGGGGTCGCCCCTGGGTTTTGATCTGTTGGCCCAGCCCCTGCGGCGCTCGACCCTTGAGCGGGCGCAAAAGAGCGGCAAGCTGGCGGTGTCCCAACCGATGCAGTTGGTGGGGGTCGAGCCGGCTTATGCCACGGGTGTATTACTGGTCGCGCCGGTGAGTCACCTGCCCACGTCCGAGCCGTCCCCAAATGAGCCATACGGTTACGTAATGGCGGTGATCAGCATGCGCCAGTTGGTCGCCGAGGGCTTGCCAAAAGCGGAGCGGGACAACCTGGTGATGCAGATCGTCGACACCTCCGACCTGCAAAAGCGCGTGCTCTTCGAGTCCGGCAATGCCGTGGCCAACAGTGACCTTGCTGGCGCGCGTCGCCTGACCCTGGGCGATCATGTGTACGCCCTGAGCCTGCGCCCGAGCAAGGTGTTCGAGCAGGCCAACTATTCCTCGCTGTCCACGATCCTGACCATGGGTAGCCTACTCAGCCTGCTGCTCAGCGCCTTGCTCTATGTGCTGGTGAGCCAGCGCCAGCGTGCGTTGAAACTGGTGGAGCAGCGCACTGTGCAGTTGCGCTTGCGTGAGCAGGAACTACGTGGTGCCCATGGCCAGTTGCGCAGCGTACTCAACGCCGCTACCCAAGTGGCGATCATTGCCACTGACCTGCGCGGTGTGATCAACACCTTCAACGCCGGTGCCGAGCAGATGCTGGGGTACGAGGCCGACCAGGTGGTGGGCAAGCTGACCCTGGAAAGCCTGCACTTGGCGTTGGAGTTGGAGGCACGTTCCGCGAGCCTGAGCGTGACCTTGGGCAAGCGTATCCCGGCGAGCCAGGCGATGCTGGTGGAAAGCCCCGACAACCTGCACGAAGCCCGGGAGTGGACCTTGGTCCGCCAGGATGGCAGTCAGTTGATTGTGAACATGTTGGCCACCGTATTGCTGGATGACCATGGTCTGTGGATCGGTCACCTCGCGATTTACCTGGACGTCACCGAGCAGAAACGCGCTTACGAGGCCCTGGCGGCGCGGGACCGCCTGCTCAAGAAACTCAGTGCCCACGTACCCGGGGGGATCTTCCAATTCACCCTGGAACCCCAGGATAACTGGCGCTTTATCTACGCCAGCGACGGCATGCGCGATATCTATGAAATCGAGGTCAGCGCGTTGCAGCGGGATGCGACGAAGGTCTTCGAGCGAATCCACCCGCTGGACGCGGAACGGGTGCGGGCCTCGATTCGCCTGTCGGCATTGCAGTTGAGCCACTGGCGCGAAGAGTACCGGGTGCAGTTGCCGCAACGGGGGTTGCGCTGGATTCGCGGCGAGGCCACCCCGGAAGAGTTACCGGGGGGCGGTACGCTGTGGCATGGCTATGTGTCGGACATTTCGGACTTGAAGCGGGTTGAAGAGGAGCTGCGCGCGCTGTCTATCACAGATTCCCTGACCGGGATTCACAACCGTCGCTATTTCCAGGACCGCCTCAGGACCGAGATGGCGAGACTCAACCGGACCAGTGGGGCGCTGTCGGTGATCATGCTCGATATCGATCATTTCAAGCGTATCAACGACCAGCACGGGCATGCGGTTGGCGACGGGGTGTTGCAGGAGTTATGCAGGCGCATCAGTCAGCGTCTGCGCCGCACCGACGTGTTCTGCCGCCTGGGGGGCGAGGAATTCATGGTGCTGTGCCCCAATACCGATGGCGAGCAGGCTTATGGCCTGGCCATGGAGTTGTGGCAATCCCTGCGTAACCTGCCGATGGAGCCTGTGGGCATCGTCACCGCCAGCTTTGGTGTGGCCAGCTGGCGGGTGGATGAAGGCATTGATGGCCTGTTGTTGCGTGCCGACTCGGCGGTGTACGTGGCCAAGCAGGCGGGCAGGGACCGGGTAGAGGCCGAGAGGGCGCGGGCCTGATGCTCGCTCCTATAGGACGGGAGCCGCCGCCGCCAGTTTTGGCTGGCGGTACAGATCCAGCAGCACCTGGTCCAGCACCGACGACGCGCCCCACGGCTTCGGATCGTTGAGGATCGCCACCACCGCCCAGGTGTTGCCGTTGTTGTCGCGGCTGAACCCGGCAATGGCGCGCACGGTATTCAAGGTACCGGTCTTGACGTGGGCTTCGCCGCGCATGGCGGTGGTCTTCAGGCGTTTGCGCATGGTGCCGTCGGTGCCGGCGATCGGCATCGAGCTGATGTATTCCGCAGCGTAGGGGCTTTTCCAGGCGGCTTGCAGCATGGCGGCCATTTCGCGGGCGCTGACCCGTTCGGCACGGGACAGGCCCGAACCGTTCTCCATCACCAGGTGTGGCGCGGTGATGCCTTTCTTCGCCAGCCACTGGCGCACCACACGTTGCGCGGCCTTGGCATCGTCGCCGTCGGCATCGTTGCGGAACTGCGCGCCCAGGCTCAGGAACAATTGCTGGGCCATGGTGTTGTTACTGTATTTATTGATGTCGCGGATGATTTCCGCCAGGTCCGGCGAAAAGGCGCGGGCCAGTACCTTGGCATCCTTGGGCACCGGTGCCTGGATATCGCGGCCCTGGATGCTGCCGCCCAGTTCCTGCCAGATCGCCCGTACCGCGCCAGCGGTGTAGGTGGCGTGGTCCAGCAACGACAGATAAGTCTGCGAGCTGCAGCCATCGGCCAATTGGCCGCTGACGGTGACCGTCATACTGCCATCGGCGCCTGTGACCGGGTTGTAGCGTACGTCGCCGGTGCACTGCTTGGCGTTGGAGGCCTTGACCTGGTTGTCGATGCGGATGCTGGCAATCGGCGGCTCGACCGAGACGAGCACGCGCCCCGAATCGTTACGGGTCACAAAGCGCAGGGCCTTGAGGTTGACCAGCAGGGCGTCGGGCTTGACCAGGAACGGTTTGTTCTCGTCGTTGCCGTCATCATTGAATTCCGGCAACTGCGGTTGGTTGAAGAAACTGCGGTCCAGCACCAGGTCACCGGTGACTTGCTGCACGCCATTGGCCCGCAGGTCGCGCATCAGCAGCCAGAGTTTTTCCATGTTCAGCTTGGGGTCGCCGCCGCCCTTGAGGTACAGGTTGCCGTGCAACACGCCACCGCTGAGGGTGCCGTCGGTGTAGAACTCGGTTTTCCACTGGTGGTTGGGGCCGAGCATTTCCAGGGCCGCATAGGTGGTGACCAGTTTCATGGTGGAAGCCGGGTTTACCGAGACGTCGGCGTTGAATACCGTGGGGGTGCCGGGGCCGTTCAGCGGGATCATCACCAGGGACAGCGCAGTGTTTTGCAGCTTGGCTTTGGCGAGTGCCTGCTGGACGTTCGGGGGCAGGGTGTTATTGATCGGGGCTGCGGAGGTGGAAAAGGCCAGTGGCAGGAGAAAACTGGCGAGTAGCAATGGACGCAAAGATTTGATCATAAGAAGTAAAACCCTACTGCTGAGGAGGGTGAAAAAGGCGAGGGGTAGATAGGAAAATTCCCTCAATGGTCATGAAAGTGTCGGCATTATGCCCCAAGGTGAAGGCACTTGTAGCTGAACGATAGCTGGTAATTGGCGTTTTTTTAACAGCAAACGGCCGCCTGTCCCAGAGAGTCGGGCAATCGTCGTCTTAAACTGCTAAAGTGCCGCCCGTTATTACTTATGAGGATTGTTCCAATGGCGACTAACCGTTCCCAGCGTCTGCGCAAAAAACTGTGCGTTGATGAATTTCAAGAGCTGGGTTTCGAACTGAACCTGGACTTCAAAGAAGGCCTGAGTGAAGAAGCTATCGACGCTTTCCTCGAAGCATTCATCAAAGAAGCCATGGAAGCCAACGGCCTGGGCTATGTCGGCGGCGATGACTACGGTCTGGTTTGCCTGCAGAAGCGTGGCTCGGTCTCCGAAGAGCAGCGCGCTGCCGTCGAAGCCTGGCTGAAAACCCGTTCCGAGCTGACCAAGGCTGAAGTCAGCCCGCTGCTGGACGTGTGGTATCCGGAAAAGCCGATCAACGCGGCTAAGTGATACTGAAAAAAACGGCGACCTGAGGGTCGCCGTTTTTTTATGCCTTGCGCCAGTTCAGAATCAGCAGCGTCAACACCCCCGCCACAATCCCCCAGAACGCCGAGCCGATGGAAAACAACGTCAAGCCTGACGCGGTGACCATAAAGGTGATCAGCGCCGCTTCCCGTTCCTTCGGCTCATTCATGGCGATACTCAAGCCATTGATGATCGAGCCAAACAAGGCCAAGGCCGCAATCGACAGCACCAGTTCCTTGGGCAAGGCTGCGAACAGTGCCGCCAGTGTTGCGCCGAACACCCCGGCTATCCCGTAGAACACCCCGCACCATACGGCGGCGGTGTAGCGTTTATTACGGTCTTCATGGGCATGGGGGCCGGTGCAGATCGCTGCGCTGATCGCCGCCAGGTTGATGCCGTGGGAGCCAAAGGGCGCCAGCACCAGCGAGGCCAGGCCGGTGGCGGTGATCAGCGGCGAGGCCGGCACGTTATAGCCATCGGCCCGCAGTACGGCGACGCCGGGCATGTTCTGCGAGGTCATCGCCACCACGAACAACGGAATCCCGATGCTGATGGTTGCCGCCAACGAGAAGTGCGGTGTCGTCCACACCGGCGTCGCCACTTCCAGGTGGAAACCGCTGAAGTCCAGCAAGCCCATCAGCCCCGACAGCAGGGTACCGATCATCAGGGCGGCCAGTACCGCGTAGCGTGGCGACAGACGCTTGATGATCAGGTAGGTGAAAAACATCCCCAGTACCAGGCCGGTGCGATGCTGCGCGGCGACGAAAATTTCGCTGCCGATCTTGAACAGGATCCCCGCCAGCAACGCGGCCGCCAACGATGCCGGGATGCGCTTGACCAGTTTTTCAAAGCTGCCGGTGAGCCCGCAGAGCGTCACCAGCACCGCGCAGGTGATGTAGGCGCCGATGGCCTCGCCGTAAGTCACACCGCCCAGGCTGGTGATCAACAGCGCCGCGCCGGGGGTGGACCAGGCAATGGTGATCGGCGTGCGATAGCGCAGGGACAGGCCGATGCTGCAGACCGCCATGCCGATGGAAATCGCCCAGATCCACGAAGAAATCTGCGCCGTGGTCAAGCCGGCCGCCTGGCCGGCCTGGAACATCAGCACCAGGGAGCTGGTATAGCCGGTCATCATGGCGATAAAGCCGGCGACGACGGCGGAGGCAGAAGTGTCGGCCAGCGGGCGCAAGGGCGCTTGGGTGGCGTCGGTCATGGAGAGGTGTTCCTTTTACCTGGGTGTTTGCCGGTGACGGCGCAGATTCAAGCCTAAACTCAAACGTAACGACTCATTGCAATACAGACGGCACCGCAAACAGCCGTACAGTGTGTTGGCGCAGTGGGTTGTGTACAATGTGCGCTGTTTTTAGGTGATACTTGCCAGCGACCCCGTGTTGCCGTATTACCTTAAAGTTGCCGTATTACCGTTAATTCGCCGCCGTTCTCCCTACCCGAGTGCCCATGAACGAACAGTTGCAACCTCTCAAGAAACAACCGCGAGCCGGCAAGGTCGGTCGCAGCGGAACCCAGGACGATATCGTCTACGCGCATATCTTCGAGGCGATCCTCGAGCAGCGCCTGGCACCCGGTACCAAATTGAGCGAAGAGGCACTGGGCGAAATCTTCGGCGTCAGCCGCACCATTATTCGCCGCGCGCTGTCGCGCCTGGCCCATGAAGGCGTGGTGTTGCTGCGGCCCAATCGTGGCGCGGTGGTGGCGAGCCCAAGCGTGGAAGAAGCACGCCAGGTGTTCCTGGCCCGGCGCCTGGTAGAGCGAGCGATCACCGAGCTGGCGGTGCAGCACGCCACCGCCGAGCAACTGGCCGAACTGCGCCAGATGGTCAACGACGAGCGCGACAGCTTCTCCCGCGGCGATCGCGGGGCGGGCATCCGCCTCTCCGGCGAGTTCCACCTCAAGCTGGCCGAGGCCGCGAAAAACGCGCCGCTGATCAGCTTCCAGCGCAGCCTGGTGTCCCAGACCTCGTTGATCATCGCCCAGTACGAAAGCGGCAACCGCTCGCACTGCTCCTACGATGAGCACACGCAACTGATCGACGCTATCGAAGCGAGGGACGCGGCGCTGGCGGTGAATTTGATGATGCATCACATGGATCACATCGACAGCAAGCTCAACCTCGACGAGGAAAGTGCGTCGGATGATTTGCATGCGGTGTTCTCGCATCTGTTGCAGACCAAGAAGCCGGGGCGTTCTTCGGTCAAGCTGTAAACCCGATTAAAAAATGTGGGAGGGGGCTTGCTCCCGATGGCAGAGTGTCAGTCACTGAATTAAGTGCCTGATCCACCGCTATCGGGAGCAAGCCCCCTCCCACATTTGTTTTGTGTCGTGGCGCAGATCAGCGTTGGTGCACGAGTTGGCCGGCCGCATACGTCTGCAACACCGTCCGATCATCCCCCAGGGTCATCAACACGAACAACGTCTCGGCAATGTTATTGGCTTGCTTCAAGCGATAGCTCAGCAGCGGCGTGGCGTTGTAGTCCAGCACCAGGAAGTCGGCATCGGTGCCCGGCTGCAGCGTGCCGATCTTGTCTTCCAGGCGCAGTGCCCGCGCACCACCCAGGGTAGCCAGGTACAGTGACTTGAAGGGGCTCAACCGCGCGCCCTGCAGTTGCATGACCTTGTAGGCTTCGTTCAAGGTTTGCAGCAGCGAGAAACTGGTGCCGCCACCCACATCGGTGCCCAGGCCGACATTCAGCTTGTGTTTCTCGGCCATCGGCAGGTTGAACAGGCCGCTGCCGAGGAAGAGGTTCGAGGTCGGACAGAACGCCACCGCCGACCCCGTCTCCGCCAACCGTGCGCACTCGTCATCACACAGGTGCACGCCGTGGGCAAACACCGAGCGCTCGCCCAGCAGCTGGTAGTGGTCGTACACATCCAGATAGCCGCTGCGCTCCGGAAACAGCGCCTTCACCCACTCGACTTCCTGCTTGTTCTCACTGATGTGCGTCTGCATGTACAGGTCCGGGTACTCGCCCAGCAGTTGCCCGGCGAGCGCCAATTGTTCCGGCGTGCTGGTCGGCGCAAAACGCGGGGTGACCGCGTAGTGCAGGCGGCCCTTGCCGTGCCAGCGTTCGATCAGCGCCTTGCTTTGCTGGTAGCCGGATTCGGCGGTGTCGGTAAGGTAGTCCGGAGCGTTGCGGTCCATCATCACCTTGCCGGCGATCATGCGCAGGTCGAGTTTTTCCGCCGCCTCAAAGAATGCGTTCACCGACTGCGGATGCACACTGCCGAACACCAGTGCGGTGGTGGTGCCGTTGCGCAGCAGTTCCTTGATAAAAATGCCTGCGACTTCTTCGGCGTGGGCCTTGTCGGCGAACTGGCCTTCGCACGGGAAGGTGTAGGTGTTGAGCCAGTCCAGCAACTGCTCGCCATACGCGCCGACCATGCCGGTTTGCGGCAGGTGGATATGGGTGTCGATCAGGCCGGGGATGATCAGCGCATCCTGGTAATGGGTGATGTCGATGTCGGCAGGCAAGCTCGGCAGCAGGTCGGCGGCATGGCCCACGGCGCTGATCCGGCCGTTTTCGATCACCAGCAGGCCGTCTTCGAAATACTCGTAGGAGGCTTCGATCCCAACTTCAGCGGGGTCGGCGATGCTGTGCAGGAGGGCGGCACGGTAGGCTTTGCGAGTCAAAGGCATGGTCGTCTCAATTGATAGCTTGGCTTCGGCGCGAGGCCGGCAGCAATTTGGCAATGGGTTCGGCGCTCGCGGTGTGCTGGCCGAAACTGGCGTTATAGGTGGCGATGATTTCGCCGGCGATGGAGATGGCGATCTCCACCGGCAACTTGCCCTTCACCTCGCTGAGGCCCATGGGGCAACGCATGCGTTGCATCTGCGCGGCGTCGAAGCCGCGATCGCGCAGGCGGTGTTCGAACTTGACGCGTTTGGTCTTCGAGCCGATCAGGCCGAAGTAGGCAAAGTCATTGCGTTTGAGCAGGGCGGCGGTGAGTTCCAGGTCCAGCGCGTGATTGTGGGTCATGACGATGCAGTAACTGCCCACCGGCAGGTCGGCAATTTCGTCCACCGGCTCTTCGCTGACGATTTTACGCACGCCCTGGGGGATATGTTCCGGAAACTCCTGCTCGCGGGAATCGATCCATCGTACCCGGCACGGCAGGCTCGCCAGCAACGGCACCAGCGCGCGGCCGACATGGCCGGCGCCGAACACCGCGATCTGCGCCTGTACCTGGCCCATGGGTTCGAACAGCAGCACGGTGATGCCACCGCAGCACTGGCCCAGGCTGGCGCCGAGGCTGAAGCGCTCCAGATGGGTGTTCTGCTGGCCACGCACAAGCATGTCGCGGGCGATCTGCATGGCCTTGTATTCCAGGTGCCCGCCGCCGATGGTGTCGAAGGTTTGCGCGGCACTGATCACCATCTTCGAACCGGCATTGCGCGGCGTGGAGCCGAGCTCTTCGATGATGGTCACCAGTACGCAGGGTTCACTCTGGTTTTGCAGGTCGGCGAGGGCGCTGATCCAGTTGTTCATGTTTACCTCAACATTACTGTTGTCAGTTCGGGCAGCGCCTCGGTCTAGAGCGAAGCCATTTCAGTTTCAGTCTCGACAGCTGTCGCCGTCTGCAACTTGCGCATCTGCTCACACCCCCACAACACCCGCTCCGGTGTCGCCGGCGCATCGATCTTCGGCTGATGGCGATAATCAGCCAGGCTCGCCACCGCATCCTTGATCGCGCACCACGAGGCAATTCCGAGCATGAACGGTGGCTCGCCCACGGCCTTGGAATGGAACACCGTGTCTTCCGGGTTCTTGCGGTTTTCCACCAGCTTCACACGCAAATCCAAAGGCATGTCGGCCACCGCCGGGATCTTGTAGCTGGCCGGGCCGCAGGTCTCTAGCTTGCCCTTGTTGTTCCACACCAGCTCTTCCATGGTCAGCCAGCCCATGCCCTGGATAAAGCCTCCTTCTACCTGGCCGATGTCGATGGCCGGGTTCAGTGAGGCGCCCACATCGTGGAGGATGTCGGTGCGCAGCATCTTGTATTCGCCGGTCAGGGTGTCGACGATCACTTCGCAGCACGCCGCGCCGAAGGCGAAGTAGTAGAACGGCCGACCGCGGGCCTGGCTGCGGTCGTAGAAGATTTTCGGAGTCTTGTAGAAGCCGGTGCTCGACAGCGACACCTGGGCGAAATACGCCTGCTGGATCAACGCTTCAAAGCTCAGGATTTGCTCGCGCACGCGCACATGGCCGTTATGGAACTCCACATCCGCTTCGCTCACGTCGTACTTGCGCGCGGCGAATTCCACCAGGCGTTGCTTGATGGTTTCGGCGGCGTTCTGGGCGGCCTTGCCGTTCAGGTCCGCACCGCTGGAGGCAGCAGTCGGCGAGGTGTTGGGCACTTTGTCGGTGTTGGTGGCGGTGATCTGCACGCGGTCGATGTCCACCTGGAACACTTCGGCCACCACTTGCGCGACTTTGGTGTTCAAGCCCTGGCCCATCTCGGTGCCGCCGTGGTTCAGGTGGATGCTGCCGTCGGTGTAGATATGGATCAGCGCGCCCGCCTGGTTCAGGAAGCTCGCCGTGAACGAGATCCCGAATTTCACCGGCGTCAGCGCCAGGCCTTTTTTCAGGATCGGGCTGTGGGCGTTGTACAGGCGGACCGCTTCGCGGCGCTCGGCGTATTGGCTGCTGGCTTCAAGTTCGGCGGTCATCTCTTCGAGCATGTTGTGCTCGACGGTCTGGTAGTAGTGGGTGACGTTGCGCTCGGTCTTGCCGTAGTAATTGGCCTTGCGCACCGCCAACGGGTCCAGCCCCAGATGGCGCGCGATGGCGTCCATCACTTCCTCGATGGCGACCATGCCTTGCGGGCCACCGAAGCCGCGATAGGCGGTGTTGGACGCGGTGTTGGTCTTGCAGCGATGGCCGTTCACCGTGGCATCGCCCAGGTAATACGCGTTGTCGGCGTGGAACATGGCGCGGTCGACGATCGAGTTGGACAGGTCCGGCGAGCAGCCGCAGTTACCGGCCAGCTCTAGGTTGATCCCGTGCAGGCGACCGCTGTCGTCGAAGCCCACGTCGTATTCGATATAGAAGGGGTGGCGCTTGCCGGTCATCAGCATGTCTTCGACGCGCGGCAGGCGCATCTTGGTCGGCTGGCCGGTGAGGCGCGCCACCACCGCGCACAGGCACGCCGGGCTGGCGGCCTGGGTTTCCTTGCCGCCGAAACCGCCGCCCATGCGGCGCATATCGACGACGATCTTGTTCATCGACACATCCAGCACTTCGGCCACCAGCTTCTGCACTTCGGTGGGGTTCTGCGTGGAGCAATAGACGATCATGCCGCCGTCTTCGGTGGGCATTACCGAGGAAATCTGGGTTTCCAGGTAGAAGTGTTCCTGGCCGCCGATATGCAGGGTGCCCTGGAGGCGGTGCTTGGCGGTCGCCAGCGCGCCGGTCGAATCACCCCGTTGGTGGGTGTGGCTGTCGAGCACGAAGTGCTTGTTGCGAAAGGCCTCGACCACATCCAGTACGGGCTCCAGGTCTTCATATTCGATCACGGCCGCCATCGCGGCCTTGCGTGCGGTGTCCAGGTCGCGGGCGGCCACGGCCAAAACCACCTGGCCGACGAACTGCACCGTGTCTATGGCCAGCAAGGGGTCGCCGGGCAGCAGCGGGCCGATGTCTTTCAGGCCCGGCACGTCTTCGTGGGTGATGACGATACGCACACCGTCGAAGGCGTAGCAGGGCGTGGTGTCGATGCGGATGATCCGGGCGTGGGCGCGGTCGGACATGCGTGCATACAGGTGCAGTTGGTTGGGGAATTCCAGGCGGTCATCGATGTACTGCGCTTCACCGGACACGTGCTTGGCGGCGCTGTCATGCTTGACGCTGCGGCCGACCCCGGAGGTCAGGTCCTGGGCAAACAGCGCGGCCAGTTCGGCCTGGGTTTTTTCCACGGCGTGATGGTTAGACATAAGCGGTCACCCGAGTCTCGATGTGCGGCGTTTGCAGTTCGATGAAGTATTTGCGCAGCAGGTTCCGGGCGCTGAGCAGGCGGTATTCCTTGCTGGCGCGGAAGTCCGACAGCGGGGTGAAATCCTCGGCCAGGGCAGCGCAGGCTTTCTCGACGGTGGCGGCGTTCCAGGTGGCACCGACTAACACGGCTTCGCAGTTTTTCGCGCGTTTTGGCGTGGCGGCCATGCCGCCGAACGCGACGCGGGCATCACTGATCACACCGTTGTCGATCTTCAGGTTGAATGCAGCGCAGACGGCGGAAATATCATCGTCCAGGCGCTTGGAAACCTTGTAGGCACGGAACAGCGCGTGGCCCTTGGGTACGATGATTTTCTCGATGAACTCGCTGTCCTGGCGCGCCGTCACACGGTAGTCGATGAAGTAGTCTTCCAGGGCCAACGTACGGCGCGTGTTGCCTTTGCACAGCACGATCTGCGCGCCGAGAGCGATCAACAGCGGCGGCGAATCGCCAATGGGCGAAGCGTTGCCGATATTGCCGCCCAGGGTGCCCTGGTTACGAATTTGCAGGGAAGCGAAGCGGTGCAGCAGGTCGCCGAAATCCGGGTATTCGTGGTGCAGCACGGTGTAGCAGTCGGAGAGGGCAGTGGCGGCGCCGATTTCCAGGCGGTCGTCGAAGTCCTCGATGCGCTTCATCTCTTCAATATTGCCGACATAGATCATCACCGGCAGGGTGCGGTGGAACTGGGTGACTTCCAGCGCCAGGTCGGTACCGCCGGCCAGCAGGCGGGCTTGCGGGTAGGCGTCGTAGAGGTCGGCCAGGTCGGCAACGGTGAGGGGCACCAGGCAGCGTTTGTCGCCGCTGTTGAGTTCACCGGTTTGGGTCGGCGCGATGGCTTTGAGGCGGGCGATGGTCTCGGCCTGGCGGCTGTCGAACTGGTCCGCCGGTTTGTTGCAGCAGGCCTGTTCGGCGGCGGCCAGGATCGGCCGATAGCCGGTGCAGCGGCACAGGTTGCCGGCCAGGGCTTCGTGGGCCTTCTGGCTGTCGGGGGCGTCGCTGTTCTTTTGCAGGGCGAACAACGACATCACAAACCCGGGGGTGCAAAAGCCGCATTGCGAACCGTGGCACTCCACCATGGCCCGTTGCACGCTGTGCAGTTGGCCCTGGTGCTTGAGGTCTTCGACGCTGATCAATTGCTTGCCGTGCAGCGACGATACAAATGTCAGGCAGGAATTGAGGCTGCGATAACGGATCTGCTCAACGCCCTGAGGGTCGGTGTGCAACTCGCCGACCACCACCGTGCACGCACCGCAGTCGCCGCTGGCGCAGCCTTCCTTGGTACCGGGTTTGCCCACATGCTCGCGCAGATAGTTGAGCACGGTCAGGTTGGGGTCCAGGGCGTGCTCGCTACGGAGTTCCTGGTTAAGTAAAAACTGGATCACGGAAGGCCTCGCAGACTCATTATTGTTGTTAACCGCTTTGCGCCGAATCTAGTCATGTCTGACTTTTCGGTCAATGATTTTCTGACTGGGAGGTCAGGAAATTGCGATCGCAACACTTTCAATTATGGTTCAGTCTTCTGAAACCGGCGTTTTTGGGGGCGTGTGGGTGTTCAGCTTTGCTTATTTCATGCCAAATTCGCCACGGTGGGCGTAGCGCCATCAGCGGGCCAATGCGCTACACTGCCGCGCTTGTACCGATAGACGATTTTGAAGGGAAAACATGACGTTCAAGGCGCCGGACAGTCTCGCCGAGCAAATCGCTCACCACCTCGCCGAACGTATCATTCGCGGCGATCTCAAGCCTGGGGAGCGGATCCAGGAACAGAAAGTCACGCTGGCGCTGAATGTCAGCCGTGGCTCCGTGCGTGAAGCTTTACTGATCCTCGAACGCCGCCACCTGATCGCGATCCTGCCGCGCCGTGGCGCCCACGTGACCGAGCTCACGGCGCACAAGGTGCAGAGCCTGTGCACGCTGATGAGCGAGTTGTATATCCTGCTTGGCAATGCGGTCGCCCAGGGCTGGCAGACCCAGGCCGACATGGCGCCGTTCGTCCAGATCCAGCAGCGCCTGGTGAGCAATTTCGAGCGCCAGGACATCCGCGCCTTTGTCGAAGAATGCTTCAATGTGATGCGCGCCGCGTACCCCTTTGCCAACAACCCGTATTTGCAGGAAACCGTCGAAAACCTGCAGCCGGCGATGAACCGTGCCTATTACCTGGCCCTGGATCAGCGCAAGGCGTCCATGAGCGAGTACCTGGCGCTGTTCGAGCAACTGCTCGCCGCCGTACTCGCCCGTGACCTGGAGCAGATCCGCCAGGTGCTGTCGGCCTACTGCCAGCGCAGTAGCTCGCTGGTCATCGCTGCGTTGGCGGACGCCTAAACGTGCGGCTCAAGTGCATCAAACTGGCGGGGTTCAAATCCTTCGTCGACCCGACCACGGTGAACTTCCCCAGTAACATGGCGGCAGTGGTCGGGCCCAATGGCTGCGGCAAGTCGAACATCATCGACGCCGTACGCTGGGTGATGGGCGAGAGCTCGGCAAAAAACCTGCGTGGCGAGTCGATGACCGACGTCATCTTCAACGGCTCCACCAGCCGCAAGCCGGTGAGCCAGGCCAGCATCGAACTGGTGTTCGACAACTCCGACGGCACCCTGGTCGGCGAATACGCGGCCTATGCGGAAATCTCCATCCGCCGCAAGGTCACGCGCGACAGCCAGAACAGTTACTTCCTCAACGGCACCAAGTGCCGACGCCGGGACATTACCGACATCTTCCTCGGTACCGGCCTGGGCCCGCGCAGCTATTCGATCATCGAACAGGGCATGATCTCCAAGCTGATCGAAGCCAAGCCCGAAGACCTGCGCAACTTTATCGAGGAGGCGGCCGGCATCTCCAAGTACAAGGAGCGCCGCCGCGAGACTGAAAACCGTATCCGCCGCACCCATGAAAACCTCGCCCGCCTCACCGACCTGCGCGAAGAGCTGGAGCGCCAGTTGGAGCGCCTGCACCGCCAGGCCCAGGCGGCCGAGAAGTATCAGGAATACAAGGGCGAAGAGCGCCAGCTCAAGGCGCAACTGTCGGCCCTGCGCTGGCAGGCGTTGAACGATCAGGTGGGCCAGCGCGAAGCGATCATCGGCACCCAGGAAATCAGCTTTGAAGCGCTGGTGGCCGAACAGCGCAATGCCGACGCCGCCATCGAGCGCCTGCGCGACGGGCACCATGACCTGTCCGAGCGCTTCAATCTGGTGCAGGGCCGTTTCTATTCGGTGGGCGGTGATATTGCCCGGGTCGAGCAAAGCATCCAGCACGGCCAGCAGCGCCTGCGTCAGTTGCAGGATGATCTGAAGGAAGCCGAACGCGCGCGCCTGGAGACCGAATCGCACCTGGGCCACGACCGCACCTTGCTGCTGACGTTGGGCGAAGAGCTGGACATGCTCACCCCCGAGCAGGAAATCACCAACGCCGCCGCCGAAGAGGCCGCCGCTGCGCTGGAAGAATCCGAAACCACCATGCACGGCTGGCAGGAGCAGTGGGACGCCTTCAACCTGCAATCCGCCGAACCGCGGCGCCAGGCCGAGGTGCAGCAGTCGCGCATCCAGCAACTGGAAACCAGCATGGAGCGCCTGGCCGAGCGCCAGCGTCGCCTGCAGGAAGAGCGCGTGCTGCTTGCCGCTGACCCGGAAGACGCGGCGATCATGGAGCTCAGCGAGCAACTGGCCGAAAGCGAAATGACGCTGGAGGAGCTGGAAGCCAGCGAAGAACAACAAGTGGAGCGCCTGGAGCAATTGCGTCAGCAACTGCAACAGGCGACCCAGGCCCAGCAGCAGGCCCAGGGCGATTTGCAGCGGCTCAATGGCCGGCTGGCGTCCCTTGAAGCCTTGCAGCAAGCGGCGTTGGACCCAGGCACCGGCACCGCCGAATGGCTGCGTGATCAGCACCTGGCCGAGCGTCCGCGCTTGGCCGAAGGCTTGAAAGTTGAAGCCGGTTGGGAGCTGGCCGTAGAGACCGTTTTAGGCGCCGACCTGCAAGCCGTGCTGGTGGATGATTTCGGCGGCTTCGACCTGGCCGGTTTTGCCCAGGGTGATCTGCGTCTGCTCAGCCCCGCCGCTGATGGCACGCGAGTGCCGGGAAGCCTGCTGGATAAGGTCGAGGCGGCGATTGACCTGTCGCCGTGGCTGGGCCAGGTCAGGCCGGTGGATTCCCTGGAGCAGGCCCTGGCCCGGCGTGGTCAACTGGCTGGCGGCGAAAGCCTGATCAGCCGCGACGGTTACTGGGTCGGCCGCCACTTCCTGCGGGTGCGCCGTGCCAGTGAAGCGGAAAGCGGCGTTCTGGCCCGTGGCCAGGAAATCGTCAACTTGATCGCCGAGCGTGAAGAGCGCGAAGCTACCTTGGAAAGCCTCGAAACCGAACTGCAAACCCTGCGCGCCACCCAGCGCCAGCAAGAGACCGGCCGCGAACACCTGCGCCGCCTGTTGCAGGACGAAGCGCGCCAGCAAGGCGAATTGAAAGCCCAGCTTTCCGCGAGCAAAGCCAAGGCCGAGCAACTGACCCTGCGCCGTACCCGTCTCGATGAGGAAGTGGCCGAGATGGGCGAGCAGCGCGCCCTGGAACACGAGCAGATCGGCGAAGCGCGCCTGCAATTGCAGGAAGCCCTCGACAGCATGGCCCTGGACACCGAGCAGCGCGAATTGCTGCTGGCCCAGCGTGACAGCCTGCGCGAGCGCCTTGATCGTGTGCGCCAGGAAGCCCGCCAGCACAAGGACCACGCCCATCAGTTGGCCGTGCGCCTGGGTTCGCTCAAGGCCCAGCACAATTCCACAGCCCAGGCCCTTGAGCGCCTGGAGATGCAGTCCGAACGCCTGACCGAAAAACGCGAGCAACTGAGCCTCAACCTGGAGGAGGGCGAAGCGCCGCTGGAAGAGCTGCGCCTCAAGCTTGAAGAGTTGCTCGACAAGCGCATGACCGTCGACGAAGAACTCAAGACCGCACAGATCGCCCTGGAAGACGCCGACCGCGAATTGCGCGACGCAGAAAAACGCCGGACCCAGGCCGAGCAGCAATCCCAGCTGATTCGCGGCCAGCTCGAGCAACAGCGCATGGAATGGCAAGCCCTGACCGTGCGCCGCAAGGCCCTGCAAGACCAATTGCTCGAAGACGGCTACGACTTGCACGGTGTGCTCAATACCTTGACCGCCCAGGCCAGCGAGAAAGAAGCCGAGGAAGAACTTGAACGGATTGCCGCACGTATCCAGCGACTGGGCGCGATCAACCTCGCGGCCATCGATGAATACCAGCAGCAGTCCGAGCGCAAACGTTATCTGGATGCCCAGGACGCCGACCTGGTGGAAGCCCTGGACACCCTGGAAAACGTAATCCGCAAGATCGACAAGGAAACCCGTAATCGCTTCAAAGATACCTTTGATCAGATTAATGGCGGTTTACAGGCGTTATTCCCGAAAGTTTTCGGTGGTGGCAGCGCTTACTTGGAACTGACGGGCGAAGATCTACTCGATACAGGGGTAACGATCATGGCGCGGCCTCCGGGCAAGAAGAACAGCACCATTCATTTGTTGTCCGGCGGCGAAAAAGCCCTGACCGCATTGGCCCTGGTGTTTGCCATCTTCAAGTTGAACCCGGCGCCGTTCTGCATGCTCGATGAAGTTGATGCACCATTGGATGACGCTAACGTTGGACGCTATGCGCGACTGGTCAAGGAGATGTCCCAGACGGTGCAGTTCATCTATATCACCCACAACAAGATTGCCATGGAAATGGCTGATCAGTTGATGGGGGTGACAATGCATGAACCGGGTTGTTCACGTTTGGTCGCGGTGGATGTCGAAGAAGCGATGGCGATGGTGGAATCCTGAGCTGCGCCATGAGAGAAAGTTTTCCGCGCGATGTCAGGTGATTTACCGGCCGAGTGAAAGTGGCAAATGGACATATTTGTTCAAGGCATTTTGACAGACGGTGTAAAGTTATCTTTGGTCGTGCTAGTTTAATGTCAATTTTTCGTATGCGTGGGCAAAACGTCAGTCAGAACATAGAGTTGGCGCCACGTTTTAAAGCGGTTTGCACGGTGCTAAACCCCTTATTTTTCAGCATTTTTTATTAGAGGCACGGGATTACATGGAAATCGGTCTGCGCGAGTGGCTGATCGTCATCGGCATCATTGTCATTGCCGGTATTCTTTTTGATGGCTGGCGCCGCATGCGCGGTGGCAAGGGCAAGCTCAAATTCCGTCTGGACCGCAACCTGTCCAACTTGCCCGACGACGACGGCAGCGCCGAGCTGCTGGGGCCGCCCCGTGTGCTGGATACCCATAAGGAACCGCAACTGGACGAGCATGACCTGCCGTCGATGAGTGCGCCGCTGCGTGAAGCCCGCGAGCCGTCCTCCAAGCGTGGCAAACGCGCCAGTGCAGCCGCTGCCGAACCGCATCAGGGTGACCTGAACCTCGATGTCGATGAAGGCCCGAGCTTCAGCAGCCGTGATGACGATTTCCCGGATGAAAACGCCGGCAAGAATGCGCCGCGCCAATCGGTCAACGATCAGCCTGCCGCTGAAGAAGTGCTGGTGATCAGCGTGATCTGCCGCGACGCCGCCGGCTTCAAGGGGCCGGCGCTGTTGCAGAACATCCTCGAAAGCGGCCTGCGCTTTGGCGAGATGGATATTTTCCACCGCCACGAAAGCATGGCCGGCAACGGCGAAGTGCTGTTCTCCATGGCCAACGCGGTCAAGCCAGGCACTTTCGACCTGGACGACATCGACCTGTTCAGCACCCCTGCGGTGAGCTTCTTCCTCGGTCTCCCGGGCCCGCGTCACCCGAAGCAAGCGTTCGACGTGATGGTGGCCGCTGCCCGCAAGCTGTCCCAGGAACTCAACGGCGAGCTCAAGGATGACCAACGCAGCGTCCTGACCGCCCAGACCATCGAACACTACCGTCAGCGCATCGTCGAGTTCGAGCGTCGCGCCCTGACACAGAAACGCTGAGGATTGGTTTCCAGCGTTGTCATTAGAATAAGCGCACCAACATTTGAGCAGCTTCGGCTGCTCTTTTGCTTTATGAGAGAACACCCATGACCGCCGCCCACACCCGCATCCTCGAACTGCGCGCTGAACTGGATCAGCACAACTACCGTTACCACGTCCTCGACGAACCGAGCATTCCGGACGCCGAGTACGACCGGCTGTTCCACGAGCTCAAGGCCCTGGAGGCCGAGCATCCGGACCTGGTGACGCGGGATTCGCCGACGCAGCGGGTCGGCAGTGCGGCGTTGTCAGCCTTTACCCAGGTACGCCATGAGATCCCGATGCTCAGCCTGGGCAACGCGTTTGATGAAAACACCATGCTCGAGTTCGATCGCCGGGTCACCGAGGGTCTTGACCTGCCGGTGGGCGACCTGTTTGGCGGTGGCGCAGCGGTGGAATACAGTTGCGAGCCGAAGCTGGATGGCCTCGCGGTCAGCCTGCTTTATCAGGATGGCGAGTTGGTACGCGGCGCCACCCGAGGTGACGGCACCACTGGCGAGGACATCAGCGTCAACGTGCGTACCGTGCGCAATATCCCCTTGAAACTGCATGGCAGCGGCTGGCCGGCGACCCTGGAAGTGCGCGGCGAAGTGTTCATGTCCAAGGCCGGTTTCGAGCGGCTCAACGCCTCGCAACTGGAACTCGGCGGCAAGACCTTCGCCAACCCGCGTAATGCGGCGGCGGGCAGCTTGCGTCAGCTGGATTCGAAGATCACCGCCAGTCGTCCGCTGGAGTTCTGCTGCTACGGCATCGGCCAGGTGACCGGGGATATCAGCGACACCCATATCGGTAACTTGAAGCAACTGCAGAAGTGGGGCATGCCCATCAGCCATGAGCTGAAACTGGCCAAGGGCATCCAGGAGTGCTTGGACTATTACCGCGATATCGGCGAGCGACGTAACAGCCTGCCCTATGAAATCGACGGCGTGGTGTTCAAGGTCAACAGCATCGCCTCCCAGCGTGAACTGGGCTTTCGCGCCCGCGAACCGCGCTGGGCCATCGCGCACAAATTCCCGGCCATGGAAGAACTCACCGAGTTGCTCGACGTGGAGTTCCAGGTCGGCCGCACCGGCGCCGTGACGCCGGTGGCGCGCTTGAAACCGGTCAAGGTCGCGGGCGTCACCGTGTCCAACGCCACCCTGCACAACATGGATGAAGTCGCGCGCCTGGGCTTGATGATCGGCGATACCGTGATCATCCGCCGTGCCGGGGATGTGATCCCGCAGGTTGTCTCCGTGGTCACCGAGCGCCGCCCGGAACACGCCCGTGCGGTGCAGATTCCCGAAAGCTGCCCGGTGTGCGGTTCTCATGTGGAGCGCACGCAACTGGTCAAGCGCAGCAAGGGCAAGGAAACCGTCAGCGAAGGCGCGGTGTACCGCTGCGTCGGGCGCCTGGCCTGTGGTGCCCAGCTCAAGCAGGCGATTATCCATTTCGTCTCGCGCCGGGCCATGGACATTGACGGGCTCGGTGACAAAACCATCGAGCAACTGGTGGATGAAAAACTCATCGGTTCGCCGGCCGACCTCTACAAACTCAAGTACGAGCAGATCATCGACCTGGAAGGCTTTGCCGATATCTCCAGCAAGAAACTGATCACTGCCATCGAAAACAGCAAGACCCCGACCCTGGCGCGCTTTATCTACGCCCTGGGCATTCCCGACGTGGGCGAAGAGACGGCCAAGGTGCTGGCGCGCTCCCTGGCGTCCCTTGAGCGTGTGCAGAAGGCCTTGCCGGAAGTGTTGACGTACCTGCCGGATGTGGGCCTGGAAGTGGCCCATGAGATCCACAGCTTCTTCGAAGACAGCCACAACCAGGAAGTGATCGGCGCGTTGCTGTCGCCTGATGAATGCGGCCTGCAATTGCAGGATCAGGGTGAGCTGAGCGCCGAGTTCGCCGCCAGTACCACCTTGGGCGGCTTCCTCGACAAGCTGCACGTACCCTCCGTCGGCCCCGGCGCCGCGCAGAAACTTGCGGACAAGTTCGGCAGCCTGGAAGGTGTGATCAAGGCGGACTGGCTCGACATGCGCCAGGCGCTGCCGGAGAAGCAGGCCAAGGCTGTGCGCGACTTCTTTGATAACCCGGACAACGCCAGCCGCGCCGTGGCGATTGAGCAGCAGCTCAAGGACTTCGGCATGCATTGGCAGAGCGAGAAGAAGGTGGTCGAAGGCCTACCCGAGGCAGGGCATACCTGGGTGCTCACCGGCTCCCTGGAGTTGATGAGCCGCGACGTGGCCAAGGACAAGCTCGAAAGCCTCGGCGCCAAGGTGGCCGGCTCCGTGTCGGCCAAGACCCATTGCGTCGTGGCCGGGCCGGGTGCCGGCTCCAAGTTGGCCAAGGCCAGCGAACTGGGGTTGAAGGTGCTGGACGAAGAGGCCTTTGTCGCGTTCCTTGCCAAACACAACATTTCGGTCTGACACGGCGCCGATGGTGAGCGGGCTTGTCGAATCGTCGCACCGCCCGCGCCGGGCTGCGAAGCCGCCCTTGAAGAAAGTGGAACGATCCTGAGTCCCAAATGATCTAGTCTCAGTCACCCAGGGAGAGATCGCCATGTTCCGCTACTTCGAGCAACTCAGCTCGCGCATCGCCGCACCGTTCATGGCCGAAACCTCGCGTAACAGCAAGGTGTGGCAGTGCCGGTGCGGGCAAGCGCTGTTCTTTCGCAACAGCCAATGCCTGGCTTGCCAGGCGCTGCTGGGTTATCAGCCGCAGCAAAGCCGCTTGTCCTCCCTGCAGCCGGGGCCTGTGGAAGGCACTTGGCTACAGGACGACAACCTCGATGCCGGCGCCTTCCGCCGCTGTGCCAATCTCGACACCGCGGCGGCCTGCAACTGGCTGATTCCCGCCCACAGCACCGCACCGTTGTGTGTGGCGTGCAGCGTCAACCGCACCATCCCCGACCTGTCGATCCCGGAGAACCCCGAGCGCTGGCGCAAGGTGGAGACCGCCAAGCGTCGGCTGGTGGCACAGTTGATCAGCCTGGGCCTGCAAGTGGTGCCCAAGAGCGTCGACGAGGACAGCGGCCTGGCTTTCGACTTCGTCGGCATCGACCTGGAAGGCAACGCGCCCATGACCGGGCATGCCAACGGCCTGATCACCCTCGACATCAAGGAAGCCGACGACGCCCACCGCGAAAAAATCCGCGTGCAGATGCGCGAACCCTACCGCACCTTGCTGGGCCACTTTCGCCATGAGGTCGGCCACTATTACTGGGATCGCCTGATCGCCAACAGCCACTGGCTGGAGCCTTTTCGCAGCCTGTTCGGCGACGAACGCGCCAGTTATGCCGACGCGCTCGATCAGCACTACCAGAACGGCCCACGCCCCGACTGGCAGCAGACCTGCGTCAGTGCCTACGCCACCATGCACCCCTGGGAAGACTGGGCCGAAACCTGGGCCCACTACCTGCACATGATGGACGCTGTCGACACCGCCCTGGGCTTTGGCATGAGCGCCCGTGAGATGGACCTGGATTACCAGCCATTCCCCCTCACCACCCTCTATGACCCCGAACATCCCGGCGGCGTGGCATTCCTGTCCTTCGTCAACGCCTGGATCGAACTGGCCGGCATGCTCAATGAGCTGTCCCGCGCCATGGGCCAGCCGGACTTCTACCCGTTCGTGCTGCCACCGGCGGTGATTGCCAAGCTGCACTTCATCCACCTGGTGATCCAGGAAGAGGGTGGCCGGGCGGACGAGGTGTTGCAGGCACAATGATGAACCCCTGTGGGAGGGGATGCTGACGGCGGTGGCAAGTGCTTGAACCCCTTCATATTTTTAATCCGTCGCCAACGGTTGTAACTTCCGATGAGATCGGTACAATGGCCCCGCTTGCCGAGAGGCCAGCGTCGTTATGGTGACCCCATCGGTCCCCCCGCAACGATTACCCGTGAACCTGGTCAGAGCCGGAAGGCAGCAGCCACAGCGGGAACATTGTGTGCCGGGGTGTGGCTGGTGGGGTTGCCTCCATAACGCTCTTCCTTGCAGTCCTCCTTCGATTCAAATTCAAATGACCTGTTTTCAGTCAACTGCCGATGTTTTATTGCGCGGTCGATGATGGTTGTTTCACAACTTTCCAACACCCCTCTGGACAACCCCAAACCGCCTTGTTAGTTTCCGCCGGCCACTTGTTACAGAGTATGACGAGGGCGCCGACTTGATATTGAAGTGCTATCACTTCTTTAACTAACAAGGATGTCTGTGATGAAAAGCCTGCAAGGGTTACCCCGTCTTATCAGTGCCTCGGTAGGTGCGCCGGGTAAAGCCCGCAACTTGCCCGCCGATGTGCAGTGCATCCAGTATTTATTCAATCTGATCATTCCCAAGATGGGTTTCCCGCTGGCCGAAAACGGCAAGTGCGATGGCCAGTTGGTACAGTGCATCAGCCAATACCAGTTTCGCCACCTCAAGTATGCCCATCCCGATGGCGTGGTCGACCCCACCGGTCGCACGTTCAATAGCCTGATCGAAGAAGCGGTGAAGGTACCGCTGAAGGCCTTCCCGACGATGCGCATCCCGAGTTTTCTCAATGCATTCGGCAACAATCAGGGCGATGCGGTGCAGGCCACGGTCAATGTGTACCTGGACCGCATGCGCGCGATGATCGAGGCCGAGCGACGTAACCGGCAGTTGATGCTCCAGGCCACGTGCGATGGGGGTATGACCCTCAGCGAAACGGACTTTCAGAATGCCGCCACGCAGTTGGGCAGCGGTATTTCGGTGAATATCATCAAGGCCTTCGCCACCGTGGAATCAGGTGGGCGTTCCGGGTTCGGGCCGGCCAAGTTGCCGGTGATCGCGTTTGAAGGGCACTTGTTTCGCAAGTACACCAAGCACATCTACGACCAGGCGCACCCGCTGCTGTCCTACCCCTACAAGAAAAAGGCCGGGCCGCAGTGGCAGGCCAATAACAAGGACCAGATCAAGGCTTGGGAAACCATGGCCACCGCGTTTGCCTTGGATCAGGAAGCGGCACTCATGTCGGCGTCGTGGGGCATGTTCCAGATCATGGGCTTCAACTACGCGTCGTGCGGTTACAAGACGGTGTTTGAGTTCGCCGCAGCATTAAAGGTAAATGCCGGCAACCAACTAAAAGCCTTCCTCGGTTTTTGCAGCAAGAGCCCGGCATTGATGAAGGCCATGAAAGCCAAGGATTTTACCGGCATGGCACGTAACTATAACGGCGAGGACTACGGCAACTACGACGTCCTTATGCAAAAAGCCTACGAAAAACTTGAAGGGAAAAAATAGGATGATCCGTTTTCTAGCGATAGGTGTGTTGTCGTTGTGCGCCGTGGGCCCTGCCTTGGCCGGTCCGGCCGCGTTGCATTCGGGCAAGTACGAAGGGCTGATGCTGGCGGTGACGCCGGAGCATCAGGTCGAAGGGTTCTATTCGGAAGCCATGGGCGAGGGCGTCACCCGCCGTTGCGCGTTTTACCTGCAAGGCAAGCCTGAGGCGCTCACCACGTGGCTTGACGAGGCTCATCCCGGCAGCCTGGCGCCTTCGTCCGATGGCGTGACCCTCACGGTGGAAGAGGGCCGCCAGCACCCCGGTTGCCTGAATGTACTGATGCCGGAGATTGCCACCGGCCTGGACCTGACCCAGACCGCCAGCAAACAATGGATCGGCCTGGTGACGGTATCCGCCGACAAGGCTTACCTGCTGAAAACCCCAGGCGCCAAGGTCGCCAAGCGTCCGTATATCGTCAAGCGCGATGTGGTCGGTGTGCTGGCCTTCAAGGACGGTTGGGCCCAGGTCGAGTTCATCAATGCCGACGACCGCTCGTTCAGCGGCTGGATCAGCCAGGATCAATACAGTCGTCTGGCCGCGCCCAACTGAGTCATCCCAATCGCCGCAGTGTGCCGGGCACGCTGCGGCGTTTTTGTGCCTGGGGTTCAGGCCTTGTTGCGGTTGAACAGCTTGCGAATCACTGCGAGCAGCGCCACTACGCCGATCACCAGGAACTTCTTCGCAGCCAGCAGGAAGATACCGATCTTGGCAAATAGCCCGGCCTTGGCGGCGATCCCACCGGCAACCAACGCGGCGAGGCCGTAAGTGGCAAGCTTGTCGGTTTTCGGATTGAAGTCGGTATAGAGGTTGCCGTCGGTGAAGTTGGTAAAGGCCAGCACCTTAGGCAATTCCTGCTGGATGGTGGCCAGGTCGGCCATGGCGGCCACAGCGTTGAGTTCCAGTACGCCTTCACGGCCCAACACGCGGATGCTGTAGTTGAGGGTGTTCTGGTCGGCGTCGTCAGCCTTCAGTTCGCGGGCCCAATACATCTTGTGGGTGGTGTCGTCGTAGCGCGGTGGCTCGGCCCAGCCCAGCAGGTGCAGGCCGGCGTAGCCTTGTTTCTGGCGCTCCTTGTTCTCTGCTTCGTCTTCTTCCTGCATTTGCTTGAGCAGATCGGCGTAGTCGATTTTTGCCGCATCTTCGTCGGAGATGTGCCCATCTGCCTTGTAGCTGACGATCACGCCCCAGCCGCGTTCCGACAATGGGCTGACGGCTTTGGGCACGATCATGCCCAGGGTCTTGAAGCCCGGCGGGTTGCCCCAGCCATCGGTCAGCAAGCGCTCGGTATCGGCGGGGTCGAGGTAGTAGAACTCGTCGGTGAGCTTGAGGGTGGCGATGCCGCTGGGCAGGGTGACCGTGCCGGTCTTTTGGTTGAGTGACGCCAGAAAGTGCTCGGCTGTTTCGGCGGGGGCACTGGCTTCAACGGGGGCAGGCGAGGCAGCAGCAACGGCAGGTGCGGCAGGCAGGCTCAGAGCAGCCGCCGCCAACAACAGGCGGAAGTAATTCATGGTAGTCCCTTACATTTTGAATTAATTTCGCTGGAGGATAACCGAAACAACATGTTGCGAGTTAGCCAAAAGTCTCCCGCAACAGCTCGGCAAACGCATCCCGGGCCAGATGCCGCTGGGTGTCCTTGTGCCAGAACAACAGGTTATCCACGGCCGCCAGCTCTTCAAATCGATAGGACGCCAGCTGGTTGGCCTGCTCATAGCGGGCCAGGATGCCCTCTGGCGCCAACGCTACGCCAATCCCCGCGCTGACGCAGCCGATGATCGTGCCCCAACTGGCATAGCTGGCAATGGTCGGTTTGAAGTCATGGGGCTTGACCCAGTTTTCCAGTGCCGCGCGATACGGGCAGCCGGGTGGCCAGACCAGCAAGGTGCGGCCGGCGAGGTCCTCGGCGCCACTGATGGGGGCGCTGGACGCGCTGGCGATCAGCACCAGGCGCTCGCTGTAGACCACGCTGTGTTCGAGCTTGGTGCGTTTGTTGCCGGCGGCCACCAGCGCCACATCCAGGCGGTGGTGTTGCAGGTCGTCGAGCAACGGGCCCCAGGCGCCGGTCACCAGTTCCAGGCTGACATCGGGGTAGCGCCGGTGATACTCCGCCAGCAGGGGCGGCAAACGCCCGCTGGCGCTGGACTCCACCGCGCCGATACGCAAGGTGCCACGGGGAATGGCATTGGCGTCCACGGCGCGTTTGGACTCATCCACCAGCGCCAGGATGCGCTCGCAGTAATCCAGGAAAATCTCACCGGCGGCACTGATGGCCAGTCCACGCCCGGCCCGGATGAATAGCGGTGTGCCCAACTCGCCTTCGAGCTGCTTGATGCGCGTGGTGATGTTGGACGGCACGCAATGCAGCAGCACGGCCGCCTGGGCCACGCTGCCGGTTTGTGCCACGGCTCGCACCATTTTCAATTGGGCCAGTTCCATTGCTCAGTTCCAGTGATTGCAGAAGTCAGAAACGGTTAATTGTCGTGCGCCTTGCCCGGGCCAAGACTGACGGCCCTCCTTCCCGGTTTCTGGACGCCGTCGATGAATACCCCTTCACCTGTAAAGCTTACGCTAGTCATCGCCAGCGTCATCCTGTGTTGGGCCTATTCGCCGATTGGCGTGCACATCGGGCTGCACAGCTACAGTCCCGGCCAATTGGCGTTGTTAAGGTTTTTGATTGCCTCGCTGTTCATGGGCGGTGTGGCACTGGTGATGGGCATCGGCCGGCCGCGCCTGCGGGATGTTCCGTGGTTGCTGGTGCTGGGGTTCTTCGGCGTGTTCCTGCATCACACCAGCCTCAACTATGGGCAGCAATGGGTAACGGCAGCGGCGTCCAGCGTCCTGGCGCAGTCGGCGCCGTTGTTCAGTGTGCTGATCGCGTTTTTGTGCCTGAAGGAGCGAGTCAGTGCCTGGCGCTGGGGCTGCGTCTTGCTGGGGCTGCTCGGCGTGCTGGTGGTGATCTGGGGGGATCAGGGGCTGGGTGAGATCGACCCGCGTGGCTTGTTGATCCTGCTGGCGGCGGTGTCGTGGAGCGTGTACTTCGCCCTGCAGAAGCACTATGCCCACCGCTACAGTCCGCTGACCATGGCGTGCTACATGGTGTGGGCGGGCACCCTGATGCTGTGTGTGAACCTGCCGGGCCTGCCGGCTGCAGTGGTGCAGGCGCCGTTGGCGGAGAATGTGGCGGTGCTGGTGCTCGGCATTTTCCCCAGCGCCTTGGCGTATCTGGCCTGGGGGTATGTGTTGAAGCATGTGGAGGTCAGCCGCGCGTCGGTGGCGATGTACCTGATCCCGCCGGTGGCAATGGTGATGGCCGCGACGTTGCTGGGCGAACACATTGCCGTGCAGGTGATGCTGGGCGCTGTGATCGTGCTGGCCAGTGTGGCGGCCATCAGCCTGGAGGGGCGCTGTCGGTCAGTCGTTCAGGCAAAACGCGCGCAAGCGGTGGCCGTCGAGGTCCTGGGCGACGAAGGTGTAGCCGAAGTCCATGGGCGTCGGTGACTGGACAATGATGGCGCCCTGTTCTGCCCATTGGTCGTGCAACGCGTCCACGGCGGCCGTGTCGGGCAGCGAGAAGCCCACTTCACCGCCACCGCCTGTGAACCGGGCTGCCGGCTCGACAGTATGACGCGACCACAGCCCGAGCTTTACGCCGTTGTCCAGAATGAACAGGGCAAAGGTCGGGTTCAATTCGACCGGCGGCTTGCCCAGCAGGCGGCTATAGAAATTGGCACTGGTGGCCGGGCTGTCGACGTACAGCAGGAAGTAATGGGCGAGGGTGTTCATGTGGGCTCCTTGAGAACAGGCGTGGTGTGGCGCCGAGTCTATAAGGAGTGCCTGTCAGTTTTTGTCAGGAGCGTGCAGGGGGACCGGGTCTTCGCCAGTGTATAGCTTGATGATGTCGTCGATTTCGCCGGACATTTTCATCCGCAGCAAGGTGCGCAGGATCTTTTGGGCCGGTACGTCGGGATCGTTGCGCACGATGCAGCCGAGGTTTTGCTCCTCAATCAGCGCAACTTTGTGCAAGCGCTGGCTGATCGGCATTTTCTGGTTGAAACGGTCGACGATCCATTCATTGCTCACCGCGTAGTTGAATCGCCCCGCCACCAGCTTGTGCAGCACCTGTTCTTCGCTGCGGGCGTCGTCGCGGGTGAGTTGGCCGCTGGCAAACAGTGGGTCGAGGGCGCCATAGCGATAGTTGAGCACCGTGCCGATCGGCTGGGGTGTCAGCTTGAGCACCTGCACCGGCTGGTTGCGCACACTGACCAGCACATTGCGCTGCACCATTAAAGGCAAGCTCCAGATGTAGTCGCCGGACAGGTTGTCGACCCACGCGTGGGTGACATAACAGCGCACATCAATATCCCCGTGGCCCATGGCTGTGGCGATACGGGCGCGGGCCAGCACGTGGAATTCCGCCGGCTGGCCGACCTGGGTGGCCAGGCTCAACATCAAATCATACAAAATCCCCTGTGTAGGCCGGCCGTTCTCGACCTGCACCATGGGCATCGCCCAACTGTCGGAAACCGAGAAACGCAGCGGTGCAGGCGCCGCCAGGCAAGCCGTGGTCATCATCCATAAAGCGCCCAGGACTACGCGCATACACTCTCCGGGTTCAGGCCTTTTCGGGGCCAGTCAGCAGAGCTTAGTCAGATTAGGCGAGCGTGCCGGATGCAATTTCCCCCTTGCTCCGCTAGCATTACCCGCTTCCGCTTCCCAGTTGCGACGGTTTTCGATGAGTTATCAGGTTCTTGCACGTAAATGGCGTCCGCGCTCGTTCCGCGAAATGGTCGGCCAGACCCATGTGCTCAAGGCTCTGATCAATGCCTTGGACAGCCAGCGGCTGCACCACGCCTACCTGTTCACCGGTACCCGGGGAGTGGGCAAGACCACCATTGCGCGCATCATCGCCAAATGCCTGAACTGTGAAACCGGTATCACTTCGACGCCCTGCGGCACCTGCTCGGTGTGCCGCGAGATCGACGAAGGGCGTTTCGTCGACCTGATCGAGATCGACGCCGCAAGCCGCACCAAGGTCGAAGACACCCGCGAGCTGCTCGACAACGTGCAGTACGCGCCCAGTCGCGGCCGCTTCAAGGTCTACCTGATCGACGAAGTGCACATGCTTTCCAGCCATTCCTTCAACGCCTTGTTGAAAACCCTGGAAGAGCCGCCGCCGTACGTCAAATTCATCCTGGCCACCACCGACCCGCAGAAACTGCCTGCAACGATCTTATCGCGGTGCCTGCAGTTCTCCCTGAAGAACATGACCCCCGAGCGCGTGGTGGAGCATTTGACCCACGTGCTGGGCGTCGAGAACGTACCGTTCGAAGACGACGCACTGTGGCTGCTGGGCCGCGCCGCCGATGGCTCGATGCGCGATGCCATGAGCCTCACCGACCAGGCCATTGCCTTTGGTGAAGGCAAGGTCATGGCTGCCGATGTGCGCGCCATGCTCGGCACCCTGGACCACGGCCAGGTGTTCGACGTGCTGCATGCGCTGATCGAGGGCGATGCCAAGGCGTTGCTCGAAGCCGTGCGCCACCTGTCGGAGCAAGGCCCGGACTGGAACGGCGTGCTCTCGGAAATCCTCAATGTGCTGCACCGCGTCGCCATCGCCCAGGCGTTGCCGGAAGGTGTCGACAACGGCCATGGCGACCGTGACCGCGTGTTGGCCCTGGCCCAGGCGTTGCCGGCCGAAGACGTGCAGTTCTACTACCAGATGGGCCTGATCGGTCGTCGCGACTTGCCTTTGGCGCCCGACCCACGCGGAGGCTTCGAGATGGTCCTGCTGCGGATGCTGGCCTTCCGGCCGGCGGATTCGGCGGACGCACCGAGACAGCCGCTAAAGCCAGTGGGGATCAGCCAGGCCACAGTTGATTCCGCCAAACCAGTGGCTGGCGCGGCGGTGGTCGCGCCAGTGGTTGCTGCCCCTGTTGCACCGGCGCCTGAGCCGGCAGCGGTGGTGGCGGCAGCGGTGGTTGAGCCGGAACCGGTTGTCGAGCCCGAGCCTGTCGTCGACCTGCCCTGGAATGACCCGGTAGACGCTGAGGTCGAGGTTGAACAGCAGCCCTATGTCGAGCCCGTCCTGGAAACCGTCGGTGAGCAGCCTGAGCTGACGCCGATGCCTGCGCCGACGCCGGACAGCGTGGTACCGGCCGCCCCCGAGTGGGTGACGGCCCCGGTTCCCGAGCCGACTGTGGCCCAGGTCGAAGCCGCAACCCCGGGCATCGACCTCGACGACGAACCGCCGCTGGACGAAGACTACATCGAGCCGGACATGGATTCGGCCTACAGCTACCTGGACGACCTGGCCAGCGAGCACACCGCCGAGCCTGCCCCGGAACCCGAGGTGGAGCCCGCTGCGGCACCAGCCACCGGCCTGGCCCTGCAATGGCTGGAGCTGTTCCCGAAACTGCCGATTTCCGGCATGACCGGCAGCATCGCCGCCAACTGCACCCTGATCGCCATCGATGGCGACCACTGGCTGTTGCACCTGGACCCGGCCCACAGTGCGCTGTTCAACGCGACCCAGCAGCGGCGCCTCAACGACGCCCTGAACCAGTACCATGGGCGCACGCTGACCATCGCTATCGAGTTGATCAAGCCCGAGCAGGAAACCCCGGCCCAGGCTGCCACCCGCCGGCGTATCAACCGCCAGCGGGAGGCTGAGGACTCGATCCACGGCGATCCGCTCATCCAGCAAATGATGCAGCAGTTCGGGGCGGTCGTTCGCCAAGATACAATTGAACCTGTCGAAGCCCCGGTGCCCCAGGCGTCCTGACACCGGGCTATTCATTGATCCACGTACTTTTGAGGTGATTCCCATGATGAAAGGTGGCATGGCCGGCCTGATGAAGCAGGCGCAGCAGATGCAGGAAAAGATGGCCAAGATGCAGGAAGAACTGGCCAACGCCGAAGTCACCGGTAAAGCCGGTGGCGATATGGTCAGTGTGGTGATGACCGGTCGTCACGACATCAAGCGCGTGAGCATCGACCCAAGCGTATTGCCAGGCGTGGGCGAAGATGACCTGGAAATGCTGGAGGCGCTGTTCGCCGCGGCCGTCAACGACGCCGTGCGCAAGATCGAAGCCAACAGCCAGGACAAAATGTCCGGCGTGACCGCCGGCATGCAACTGCCACCGGGCATGAAGCTGCCGTTCTGATCGCCAGGCTTTAGCTAGACTCCAATGCCAGGCCTTGTGCCTGGCATTTTTGTTTGTGCCAATCCAATCGAACCCTGGCGCGGCACCCATGGTCTGCACCCTATACCGATAGATTCGATCAAGGAGCCCTTCATGCCTCACGAACCGACTTTGAACCAGCGCATTGTCCTGGTCTCACGCCCTCAAGGCGCACCCACGCCGGAAAACTTCCGCCTGGAACGGGTGACCTTGCCGGAATTGGCAGACGGCCAGGTCCTGCTGAAGACGCTCTACCTCTCCCTCGACCCTTATATGCGCGGGCGCATGAGCGACGCACCGTCCTACGCCGCGCCGGTGGAAATCGACGAGGTGATGACCGGCGGGGCTGTCAGCCGTGTCGAGCAATCGCGTAATCCGAAATTCGAGGTGGGTGATCTGGTCGTCGGCGCCACCGGTTGGCAGAGCCACAGCATTTCCGACGGCCGCAACCTGATCCCGGTGCCCAATGGCCTGGCCAGCCCGTCCATGGCCCTGGGGGTACTGGGCATGCCGGGCATGACCGCCTACATGGGCCTGATGGACATCGGCCAGCCGAAAGCCGGAGAAACCCTGGTGGTGGCGGCTGCCTCCGGCGCGGTGGGTTCGGTGGTCGGCCAGGTGGCCAAGCTCAAGGGCCTGCGTGTGGTCGGGATTGCGGGCGGTGCCGAGAAGTGCCGCTACGTGGTGGACGAATTGGGTTTTGATGCCTGCATCGACCACAAAAGCGCAACGTTTGCCGACGACTTGGCCCAGGCCTGCTTCAAGGGCGTGGACATTTATTTCGAAAACGTCGGTGGCAAGGTGTTCGACGCCGTGCTGCCGTTGCTCAACCCCAAGGCGCGCATCCCCCTGTGCGGGCTGATCGCCGGCTATAACGCCCATGAAGCGCCCAGCGGGCCTGACCGCTTGCCGGCGCTGCAACGCACGTTGTTGACCAAGCGTGTACGGATCCAGGGCTTTATCGTGTTTGACGACTACGGTGATCGCCAGCCGGAGTTCCTCAGCGCCATGGCGCCGTGGGTACGCGACGGCAAGATCAAGTTCCGCGAAGACGTGGTCGAGGGCCTGGAGCAGGCGCCCGAAGCCTTTATCGGTTTGCTGGAAGGGCGCAACTTCGGCAAGTTGGTGGTACGGGTCGCGCAGGATTGAGCATTTGACGCTAATCCGAGGCGCGGGTATAAACCGCGTCTCGTTGTTTTGTCGGACCACTCGCCCATGAGCTTCAGCCCCCTGATTCGCCAACTGATCGACGCCCTGCGCACGTTGCCGGGTGTCGGCCAGAAAACCGCCCAACGCATGGCGCTGCAACTGCTGGAGCGTGATCGCAGCGGCGGTACCCGGCTGGCCCAGGCCTTGAGCCAGGCCATGATCGGGGTGGGTCACTGCCGCCAGTGTCGGACCCTCACCGAAGAAGAACTCTGCCCGCAATGCGCCGACCCGCGCCGCGACGACACGCTGCTGTGCGTGGTGGAAGGGCCGATGGATGTGTACGCGGTAGAGCAGACTGGTTATCGCGGGCGCTACTTCGTGCTCAAGGGCCACCTCTCGCCGCTCGATGGGCTGGGGCCGGAGGCCATCGGCATTCCGCAGTTGGTGGCGCGTATCGAGGAGCAGGGCACCTTTACCGAGGTGATCCTGGCCACCAACCCGACCGTGGAAGGTGAAGCCACCGCGCATTACATCGCCCAACTGCTGAGCAACAAAGGCCTGGTCACTTCGCGAATCGCCCATGGCGTGCCGCTGGGGGGCGAGTTGGAGTTGGTGGACGGCGGCACGTTGGCGCATTCGTTCGCCGGTCGTAAACCGATCGCGCTCTAACGATCAGCGCAGGATCAAATGTGGGAGGGGCAGTGCGGCGAATCCACTTGCCCCTGATAGCGTCAGTCCGCGCAACCGTTACCGCTCGGTGAGGGCAAAGCGGGTCAGGCAAAACGTCGGGATGCCCATGTCTTCCAGGCGTTGCGAGCCGCCGAGTTCCGGCAGGTCAATGATCGCCGCCGCTTCAAAGATCTTCGCCCCCATGCGTCGCACCAGGTTGGCCGCCGCGATCAAGGTACCGCCCGTGGCGATCAGGTCATCGAACATCAGCACCGAATCACCTTCGCACAGGCTGTCGGCATGCACTTCGAGGAAGGCCTCGCCGTATTCGGTCTGGTAACCCTCGGACAGCACGTCAGCCGGCAGCTTGCCCTGCTTGCGGAACAGGATCAGCGGCTTGTTCAGTTGGTAGGCGATGATCGAGCCGATCAGGAAGCCGCGCGCATCCATCGCGCCGATATGGCTGAAATCGGCCTCGACATAGCGATGGGCAAAGGTGTCAGCCACCAGGCGCAGGGCCTTGGGCGATTGGAACAGCGGTGTGATGTCACGAAAGATCACCCCAGGCTTGGGGAAGTCGATGACGGGGCGGATCAGGGATTTGATGTCGAACGAATCGAAAGTCATCGTCGAAGAGTCCTGGGCGGAAAACGGACTCGAAGTATACCTGCGGCCTCACCGATTGGCGCGGCCGCAAGCGTCTGCATCAGCCTTCCAAGGAACCACCGGCGAGTGCGCACAGCTGGATCGGGTCGAGGATGTGCACTTCCTTGCCTTCGGCGGCCAGCAGTTCGCTCTGCTGGAAGCGGGTAAACACACGGGATACGGTTTCCACTGCCAGGCCCAGGTAATTGCCGATTTCGTTGCGCGACATGCTCAGGCGGAACTGGTTGGCCGAGAAACCACGGGCACGGAACCGCGCCGACAGGTTGACCAGGAAGGTGGCGATGCGCTCGTCGGCGGTTTTCTTCGACAACAGCAGCATCATCTGCTGGTCGTCACGAATCTCGCGGCTCATCACGCGCATCAACTGACGGCGCAGTTGTGGCAATTGCAGGGCCAGTTCGTCCAGGCGCTCGAAGGGGATTTCGCACACCGACGTGGTTTCCAGGGCCTGGGCCGACACCGGGTGAATCTCGGTGTCCATGCCCGATAACCCGACCAGCTCGCTGGGCAGGTGGAAACCGGTGATCTGCTCTTCGCCGCTGTCGCTCAGGCTGAAGGTCTTCAGCGCGCCCGAACGTACTGCATAGACGGAATCGAACTTGTCCCCCTGGCGAAACAGAAACTCGCCTTTCTTCAGCGGGCGACCGCGTTTAACGATTTCGTCCAACGCTTCCATGTCTTCCAGATTCAGCGAAAGTGGCAGGCAGAGGGGAGCCAGGCTGCAATCCTTGCAGTGAGCCTGGCTGTGAGCGCGCAGTTTGACTGGCTCGGACATTTCTTAAATCCTTGTGGGAAAACACACATAATACGTAAGGGTACCGCACTGGTGGGCAGTGAAGCCAGCCTGTACAAAAAACAAGCAACGGTATAAAGCTTTTTGTACCGATGCCGATACAGTTGCACATCTACCATTCGGAGCTCGGATCATGTCTGTTATCGCGGCTTACAACCCTGCCATCCGTGTACCCAGCGTGCAGGACTTGAAGCCCGCTGCCGAGGCCGAGGAAAAGCTGCCCGTGACCGCGCCGGCGCCTGAAACCAAGGTGATTGAAGGGGTGACGGTGACTATTTCCGCCGCAGCGTTCAAGGCGGCCGGGGCGCCCAAAAGCGCGAATGCCGATATCGACGACAGCGGCCTGGACGATAACGTCAAGCAGGTGCTGAAAATGATCCGCAAGCTGAAACAGCAGATCGCCGAGAAAATGGCTGAGCTTCAGGCGATCGCGGCAGACAAAAGCTTGACCCCGGAGCAGGCCCGGGCCAAGACCGCCAATGTGCAAGGCGCGATCAGTTCGTTGCAGGCAGGTTTGATGACGGCCCAGACCTCTCTGGCCAAAGCGATGAAGACCATGAGCGCCGATGACGCGCTCAAAGCCGCGTCGTTGTCGATGTAACTAGATCACCCGCGAAAACCGCTGCCGGTTCTGGTGCTCCAGGTACGCATCGAACACCATGCAGACCGAACGCACCAGCAGCCGTCCGGCGGGCAGCACGCGAATGCCTTGGGCATCCAGTTCGATCAGGCCGTCTTGCGCCATCGCCTCAAGTTGCGGCCAGACCTCGTCGAAATACCCGCGAAAATCGATGTTGAACGCCTGTTCGATCTGCTCGAAGGCCAGGCTGAACGTGCAGATCAACTGCTGGATCACTTCCCGACGTAAGCGGTCGTCGGTGGTGCAGATCAAACCACGGCTGGTGGCCAGTTGGGCGTTGGCCAGGGCGTTCTGATAGCCGTTCAGGTCACTGCTGTTCTGGCAGTACAGGTCGCCGATCTGGCTGATGGCTGACACGCCGAGGCCGATCAGGTCGCAATGGCCGTGGGTGGTGTAGCCCTGGAAGTTACGTTGCAGCGTGCCTTCTTCCTGGGCAATGGCGAGTTCGTCGTCCGGCAGGGCGAAGTGGTCCATGCCGATATAGCGGTAGCCGGCCTGGGTCAGTTGCTCGATGGTGGTCTGCAGCATCAGCAGCTTGGATTCCGGCGACGGCAGTTCCTCGCTGTTGATCCGTCGTTGGGGCATGAAGCGTTCCGGCAGATGCGCGTAGTTGAACACCGACAGGCGGTCCGGCTGCAGCTTGATCACTTCCTCCACGGTGCGCGCGAAGTTGATCGGCGTCTGCTTGGGCAGGCCGTAGATCAGGTCGATATTGATCGAGCGAAACTGCAGGGTGCGCGCGGCGTCGATCACCGCGCGGGTTTCTTCCAGGCTTTGCAGGCGGTTGACCGCGCGCTGCACGTCCGGGTCGAGGTCTTGCAGGCCGATGCTCACACGGTTGAAGCCCAGTTCACGCAGCAGGCCCATGGTCGCCCAGTCGGCTTCGCGCGGGTCGATCTCGATGCTGTAGTCGCCGGAGTCGTCGTCGAGCAGATTGAAGTGCTGGCGCAGGCTGCCCATGACCTGGCGCAGTTCGTCGTGGCTGAGAAAGGTCGGGGTGCCGCCGCCGAAGTGCAGTTGTTCAACCGACTGTTTCGGGTCGAGGTGGCAGGCCACCAACTGAATCTCCTGCTCCAGGCGTTGCAGGTAGGCCTGGGCGCGGCCGCGGTCCTTGGTGATCACCTTGTTGCACGCGCAGTAGTAGCAAATGTTCGCGCAGAACGGCACATGCACATACAGCGACAACGGTCGCGTGGCCTTGCGGCTTTCGCGCAGGGCGTGGAGCAGGTCGAAGGTGCCGACCTGGCTGTCGAATTGTACGGCGGTGGGGTAGGACGTGTAGCGCGGTCCCGCCAGGTCGTAGCGGTGAATCAGATGTGAGTCCCAACGAATGGCGTCGAGCATGCGGGCATTCCCCGGATAGGCTAGTGAGCCGAGTCTAGGGGCGTGGCCGGTAGGGCATCTTGATTTGCATCAACGGGGAGCGGCGCTATGCCACATAGCCTTTTAATGGCCCATCAGCCAGTGCTGGTGCGGACCTGGCAGGGTCCAGATACCGAAAACAATCACCAGCAGGCCACCGGCCATCCGCACGCTGCGCTTGCGCAATAACGCGGTCACGCGTTCGGCCGCCAACCCGGTCGCCAGCAGTACCGGCCATGTGCCTAAGCCAAAAGCCAGCATCAGCAGCGCACTGTCCAGCGCATTACCCTGGCTGGCGGCCCACAGCAGGGTGCTGTAGACCAGCCCGCACGGCAACCAGCCCCACAGCGCGCCCAGCAGCAGCGCGCGGGGCAGGCTGGATACCGGCAGCAAACGGTTGGCGACGGGCTGTATGCAGCGCCACAGGCCGCGCCCGAGGCTTTCGATACGGGTGAGGCCGCTCCACCAACCGGCCAGGTACAGCCCCATGCAGATCAACAGCAACCCGGCGAGCACACGCATGAACAGGGCCGCCGGGCTGTTGGCCACCGCCCAGCCGGCCAGGCCGATCAATAACCCCGCGGTGGCATAGCTGAGGATGCGCCCCAGGTTGTACGCCAGCAGCAGGCGGAACCGGCGGCTGCGCTGTTCCTTGGGAATCGCCAGGGTCAGCGCGCCCATCAGCCCGCCGCACATGCCCAGGCAATGGCCGCCGCCCAGCAGGCCGAGGATCAGCGCAGAGACCAGCAGCGGCGCCAGCTCAAGCATGGGGTGGGGCTTTGGGCACGGGCGGTTGCTCGGGGCCGTTGGCTTCGTCGACGGCCGCCAGGTGGTTCGGGTCCTGGTCGTCGAACAGCACGCTGTGGGCCGGGCCGTCGAGGTCGTCGTACTGGCCGCTGTCCACCGCCCAGAAGAAGATGTAGATGGCCACGCCCACTAACAGCAGCGCCGCCGGAATCATCACGTATAGAGCTGGCATCTGCACTCCATGCCCGCGCGGCTCAAGCCGGCAGCGGACGGGTTACCAAAGGGGCGCTTCTGGCCTGCGCACTCGGCAGGCGAGTCAGGCGCAGGGCATTGAGCACCACGGTCAACGAACTGAGGGACATGCCGATCGCCGCCCAGATCGGAGTGATCCAACCGAGGGCGGCAAACGGCAGCATAAGGCCATTGTACAGTCCCGCCCACAGCAGGTTTTCAATGATCACCCGGCGGGTGCGCCGCGCCAGGGTGAAGGCTTGCACCAGGGCATCCAGGCGGTTGGACAGCAGCACCGCATCGGCGCTGGTCTTGGCCAGGTCGGTGGCCGAGCCCATGGCCACGCTGATGTCGGCGGCGGCCAGCACCGGCACATCGTTGACGCCATCGCCGAGCATCAGCACCTTGCGGCCTTCCTTGTGCAGTTGTTGCAGCACGTGGAGCTTGTCGTCGGGGCGCAGGCCGCCGTGGGCTTCATCGATACCCAGTTCAGCAGCGACGCTGGCGACCATCGGCGAACTGTCCCCCGACAGCAGCAGCGTGCGCCAACCTCGCGCCTTGCAGGCGGCCAGCAGGGCAGGGGCATCGCTGCGCAGGCGGTCGTCGAGGACGAACCAGGCCAGGGCACCGTCGCCGTCGCCCAGCAGCAGCCATTGGCCGTCATCCTCCGGAGCGGCGGGAATCGGGCAACCACTGAGTGCACAAACAAACCCCGGCTGGCCGATGCGCAACTGGCGTGTGCCGACACGGCCTTCCAGGCCAAGGCCCGGGGAACTGAGCACCTCGTCGGCGGCCAGCGGCGCACGCCCGAAGGCGCGGGCAATCGGGTGTTCGGAGCGGTTTTCCAGGGCGGCGGCGAGGCCCAGGCACTGGTCGCTGTTCAAGGCGGCCAGCGGCCGGATCGCTTTCAACGCCAGGCGGCCTTCGGTGAGGGTGCCGGTCTTGTCGAAGATCACCGTGTCGATCTGGTTCAGGCCTTCGAGCACATGGCCACGGGTCAGCAATAGCCCGAGCTTGTGCAGGGTGCCGGTGGCGGCGGTGAGGGCGGTCGGCGTGGCCAGGGACAACGCGCAGGGGCAGGTGGCCACCAGCATTGCCAGCACGATCCAGAACGCCCGCGATGAATCCAGCTCCCACCACAACAGGCCGATCACCGCCGCGGCAATCAGCGAACACAACAGGAACCACTGCGCGGCGCGGTCGGCGATCTGCGCCAGGCGCGGCTTCTCGGCCTGGGCCCGCTCCAGCAGGCGTACGATGGCGGACAGGCGGGTCTCGTGGCCCAGGGCGCGGACTTCGACGGTCAACGCGCCTTCGACGTTCAGCGTGCCGGCGGTGACGGCATCACCGGTTTGGCGCGGCAGCGGCAGGTACTCACCGGTGAGCAGCGATTCATCGATGCTGGAGCGGCCGTCGAGGATCACCCCATCTGCCGGCAGAACCGCGCCCGGATGCACCAGCACGCGGTCGCCCAGCGCCAGTTCGCTCAAGAGAGTGCGTTCGCTCTGGCCGTCACCTTTGAGGCGCAGGCATGAGGCGGGCAGCAGGTTGACCAACTGCGCGGTGGCGGCGGCCGTGCGCTCCCGGGCACGGCGCTCCAGGTAGCGACCGGCCAGCAGGAACAGCGCAAACATGCCCACCGCATCGAAATACAACTCGCCCACGCCGGTGATTGCGGTCCAGATCCCGGCCAGGTAAGCCCCGCCAATGGCCAGGGACACCGACACGTCCATGGTCAGGTGACGCGTACGCACGTCGCGCATGGCGCCCTTGAAGAACGGCGCACAGCTGTAGAACACGATGGGGGTGGTCAGAAACATTGCCACCCAGCGCAGGATCACATGCAGCTCGGGGCTCAGGTCGATATTGAATTCCGGCCAGGTGGCCATGGTCGCCATCATCGCCTGGAACCACAGCAGTCCGGCGACCCCCAGCTGGCGCAGGGCCAGGCGGTTTTCGCTGGCCAGTTGCTCGGCCGCGCGGTCGGCTTGATACGGGTGGGCGGCGTAGCCGATATGGCGCAGTTCACTGAGCACCTGGCTCAACGGCAATTGCCCGTCGGCCCAGCGCACCTGCAGGCGATGGTTGGACAGGTTCAGCCGCGCCTCGACCACGGCGGGCAGGCTGCGTAGGTGTTTTTCGATCAACCAGCCACAGGCGGCGCAACTGATGCCTTCCATCAGCAGGGTGGTTTCGGCGAGGTCGCCTTCGTGGTGCACGAAGGGTTTTTGCACGTCGGCGCGGTCATACAGCGCCAGTTCATCCACCAGTTGCACCGGCAGCGTCTCGGGGTTGGCCGAGGCTTCGCTGCGGTGCTGGTAATAGCTTTCCAGCCCACCGGCCACAATCGCTTCGGCCACGGCCTGGCAGCCGGGGCAGCACAGCTCGCGGCGCTCGCCGAGGATCACGGCGGTGAACCGACTGCCGGACGGGACGGGCAGGGCGCAGTGGTAGCAGGGGGTTGGGCTGGTCATGGGCGCTGCTATTTTTTCAGGTCTTCAGCACCCTGCAACGGTTCATCACCCAGCAGCAAGTCCTTGTCGTGGCTGACTTCTTCTTCCTCGAACAGGCGCCAGGTCCTGTCGCCTTCCACGCCCAGCAATTCCACGAAGCGGCGGCCTTCGACCTTGTCGGTGACCTGGCCGATGTAGCGGCCCGGTTCGCTGTCGCTGCGGGTCAGGTTGATCTTGCGATCCTTCTCCGGCTGGGTCGGGGAGATCAGGTTCAGTTCCAGGGTGTTCGGGTTGCTGTAGCCGGTAAGTTGCAGCTCGACTTCGCCGGTCAGCTCATCCAGGTGCAGCTTGGCGCGCAGTTGCAGGGTCTGGGCCAACCGTTCGCGGTCCAGGGAGCGGTTGATGCCTTTGCCGGCCTCGTAGTAGTTGTCGTTGACCAGGTTGTCCGGGTTGTTCACCGCGATGGTCACCATGGACAAGGTCAAGGTCACCGAGCAGGCCAGGATCCCAATGATGATCCAGGGCCAGAGGTGCTTGTACCAGGGGCTTGCGGCAGTGGCTACGGGCATTGTTCAGTTCTCTCGTTATCGAACTTGTGGGCCGATGAATCGGCTCTTGGCTTCAACGTGGACGCTGGCGTCATCGGCATCGGTGAGGATGAATTTCACCTCGTTGGTACTTGACGGCAGTTGCTCCGGTGCACTCGACAGCTCCACCGGCATGCTGACGATATCGCCCGCCGCCACTCTGATTTCACGTCGGCCTTGCAGCTTGAGGTCCGGCAGGCCGGCGGCGTCGAGCACGTAGGTGTGATCGCGCTGGTCCTTGTTCATGATCTTCAGGCTGTAGACGTTTTCGATGCGGCCTTCGGCGTTTTCGCGGTACAGCACGCGGTCCTTGCTCACGTCGAAGCCCACCAGCGAACGCATGAAGAACGCCCCGGCCAACAGGCTGATCATCGCCAGCAACACCAGGGCATAACCGATCAGGCGTGGGCGCAACTTGTGGGTTTTCTGCCCCGACAGGTTGTGCTCGGTGGTGTAGCTGATCAGGCCGCGCGGGTATTCCATCTTGTCCATGATGGTGTCGCAGGCGTCGATACAGGCGGCGCAACCGATGCACTCGATTTGCAGGCCGTCGCGGATGTCGATACCGGTGGGGCATACCTGGACGCACATTGTACAGTCGATGCAGTCACCCAGGCCCTGGGCCTTGTAGTCGGTGCCTTTTTTACGCGGGCCACGCACTTCGCCACGGCGTGGATCGTAGGAAACGATCAGGGTGTCCTTGTCGAACATCACGCTCTGGAAGCGTGCATACGGGCACATGTAGATGCACACCTGCTCGCGCAGCCAGCCGGCGTTGCCATAGGTGGCGAGGGTGAAGAAGCCGACCCAGAAATACGACCAGCCGTCGGCCTGGCCGGTGAAGAAGTCGAACACCAGCTCGCGGATCGGCGAGAAGTAGCCGACAAAGGTCATGCCGGTGACAAAGCCGATCAACAACCACAGGGTATGCTTGCTGAATTTGCGCAGGAACTTGTTGGCCCCCATGGGCGCCTTGTCCAGCTTGATGCGCTGGTTGCGATCGCCTTCGGTGACCTTTTCGCACCACATGAAGATCCATGTCCACACGCTTTGCGGGCAGGTATACCCACACCACACGCGGCCGGCGTACACCGTGATGAAGAACAGGCCAAACGCCGCGACGATCAGGATGCCCGACAGCAGGATGAAGTCCTGGGGCCAGAAGGTCGCGCCGAAAATAAAGAACTTACGTTCCGGCAGGTTCCACCACACCGCCTGGTGGCCACCCCAATTCAGCCACACCGTGCCGAAGTAGAGCAGGAACAGGCCGGCACCGCCGAGCATGCGCAGGTTGCGGAACAGGCCAGTGAAGGCGCGGGTGTAGATTTTTTCGCGCGAGGCGTACAGGTCGACAGTCTTGGTGTCAGCACTGCTGGCGTTTTTGGCAGGCGGGGTAACGTCATGTACCGGTATCTGGTTGCTCATCATTGCATCCCACGGCGGTGGAGATTTGCCTCGGCCAGTACGTGCCAACCGGGGTCAAATTAAGGGTCTTGCAGTGGCGTAATGATACGCCCCCGATGGTGCTCAAAGGGTGCGACCTTTGGTCGCGTTGGGGGAAATCAATTGATGGTGTACGTGACCTGGATCAATTGACTTGGGAAGTATGGACGGTTTTCGTGGGGGAGGCGGTCATTCGTCCCAAGGATTGATCAGTGGAACGCCACTGGATTTGAAGTCGCTGACGTTGCGCGTGACAACCGTGAGCCCATGCACCAGCGCGGTCGCGGCAATCAATGCGTCACTTTCATTGGCGCGGTCCGGCACATGCAAGTGTGCGCAACGCAACGCGACTGCCGCATCGACGGGCAGGATTCTGGCATCAAAGGCCGGCATCACATGACGCTTGAGCCAGGTTCGCAACACTTTCCCCTGAGCCGGGTCGCGCCGCTCAATGCGCAAGACCCCGGTTTCCAATTCTTTCAGGGTGATTGCCGAAATAAACATACGCGGTGCGCTGACACTTTTGGCCCAGGCGACCACGTTTGCATCAGCCTGGGGTTTACGCAGTTCAGAGATTACGTTGGTGTCGAGTAGATACATCAAGAGAGGTCCACGGGTCGATGAGTGACCACGGCACGTTCGGTTTCAAAGTCGATATCGGCCGCTTCCGGCATCACCAGCAGGTCAACGATGTTGGCATTGAGACCTGTCAGCTTCTGGTAGTCCTCAATGCTTAGCAGTACATGGGCAGGCTTGCCGCGATCGGTGATAAAAACCGGGCCTTGGCGAGCGGCTTTTTTGGCACCGCTTGTGTCTTGATTGAATTCGCGACTGGAAATGGTGGTGAAAGTCATGGTGCGCCTCCCCTGGAGCGGGTTGAATGTAGTTACGTTACTACTTGGCCTTGGCGAGCCACAAGCTTAAAGCTACAAGCGGTCAACGTGCTTTTCCCATGGGGGTGTCGATGCGATCTATAAAAAAGCCCCGCCTGATCACTCAGGCGGGGCTTTTGTGTGTCGGTGAGCTTTACTGCTCGTCAGCCTTCTTATCCCCATGGGACAAGCTGTAGACATACGCCGCAAGCAAGTGCACCTTGTCGTTGCCTTGCAGTTGCTCCTGCGCAGGCATCTGGCCCTGGCGGCCCCAACGGATGGTCTGCTGCAGTTGGGCGAAGCTCGAACCGTAGATGAATGCACCCGGGTGGGTCAGGTCCGGCGCGCCCATGGCGGGGGTGCCCTTGCCGGCGGGGCCGTGGCAGGCCACGCAGTTGGCGGCGAAGAGTTTCTCGCCGTTGGCCACATCGGCTTTCACGCCTTCCGGCAGCTTGCGGCCGTCGAGGTTGGTGACGACGAACGCGGCAACGTCGCTGACGCCTTGCTCCTTGAGGATGTCCAGCCAGGCCGGCATGACGGCATGACGGCCCTTCATGATGGTTTCCTTGATGGTGGCCGGTTCGCCACCCCAGCGCCAATCGGCGTCGGTCAGGTTGGGGAAGCCATAGGCGCCCTTGGCGTCGGAGCCGTGGCATACCGAGCAGTTGGAGGCGAACAGGCGACCGCCCATCTTCAAGGCTTGCGGGTCCTTGGCGACATCTTCAATCGGCATCGACGCGAATTTGGCGAAGATCGGCCCGAACTTGGCGTCCGACCTGGCCATTTCCTTTTCCCATTCGTGCACGCCGGTCCAGCCAGTCTGGCCGTTGGCGAACGGGGTTTGCTTGTCGTTGTCGAGGTAGTTGTAGCCCGGCAGCAGGCCTTTCCAATTGCCCAGGCCGGGGTAGAGCACCAGGTAGCCAAGGGCGAAGATGATGGTGCCGACGAACAGCATGAACCACCACTTGGGCAGCGGGTTGTCATACTCCTCGATGCCGTCGAACGAGTGGCCGACGGTCTCGTCGGTCTGCTCGGCGCGCTGGCCCTTGCGGGTCGACAGCAACAGCCAGGTCAAGGCGAAGATGGTACCCAGGCTGAGGACAGTGACGTACAGACTCCAGAACGTAGTCATTCTTTGTTACTCCTAGAAGCTTGCTCGACGTGCTTGATGGCTTCGGGATCATCCGCAAAGGGCAACATGGTCGCGTCGTCAAACTCCGACTTGCGCCGGGGACTGAACACCCACAGCGCCAGGCCGATAAAGGCCACCATCACCACAACGGTGCCCAGGCCTCGAATCATCCCGATATCCATGAAGAATCACCGTTTGCTTTTGATGATGGTGCCCAGGCCTTGCAGGTAGGCCACCAATGCGTCCATTTCGGTCTTGCCCTTCACGGCTGCGGCTGCACCGGCGATGTCTTCGTCGGTGTAGGGCACGCCCAGGGTGCGCAGGACTTCCATCTTCTTCGCGGTGTCCTTGCCGTCGAGCTTGTTTTCCACGAGGAACGGATACGCCGGCATTTTCGACTCAGGCACCACGTTGCGCGGGTTGTACAAGTGCGCACGTTGCCAGTCATCGGAGTAACGCCCGCCGACACGGGCCAGGTCCGGGCCGGTGCGCTTGGAACCCCACAGGAACGGGTGGTCCCACACGCTTTCACCGGCCACCGAGTAGTGGCCGTAGCGTTCGGTTTCGGCGCGGAACGGGCGAATCATCTGCGAGTGGCAGCCGACACAGCCGTTGGCGATGTAGACGTCGCGGCCTTCCAGTTCAAGGGCGGTGCGCGGCTTCATGCCTTCGACCGGCTTGTTGGTCACGTCCTGGAAAAACAGCGGAACGATCTGGGTCAGGCCACCGATGCTCACGGCGATGACCATGAAGAAGGCCAGCAGGCCGATATTCTTCTCGACGACTTCATGCTTCATCAGTGGGCTCCCACAACGGCGATCTTGGCGGCGGCTTCGGCTTCTGCCGGGTCCGAGGCACGCACGGTGCGCCAGACGTTGTAGGCCATTAACAGCATGCCGCTGGCAAAGAACGCACCCCCGAGGGCGCGGACGATGAAACCAGGGTGGCTGGCTTGCAGCGCTTCGACGAAGGAGTAGGTGAGGGTGCCGTCATCGTTGATCGCACGCCACATCAGGCCCTGGGTGATGCCGTTGACCCACATCGAGGCGATGTAGAGCACGGTGCCGATGGTGGCCAGCCAGAAGTGCGCGTTGATCAGCCCGACACTGTGCATCTGCACACGGCCGAACAGCTTGGGGATCATGTGGTACAGGGCGCCGATGGAGATCATCGCTACCCAGCCGAGGGCACCGGCGTGTACGTGGCCGATGGTCCAGTCGGTGTAGTGGGAGAGCGAGTTGACGGTCTTGATCGCCATCATCGGCCCTTCGAAAGTCGACATGCCGTAGAACGCCAGGGACACCACCAAAAAGCGCAGGATCGGGTCGGTGCGCAGCTTATGCCAGGCGCCCGACAGGGTCATCATGCCGTTGATCATGCCGCCCCAGCTCGGGGCCAGCAGGATGATCGACATCGCCATGCCCAGGGACTGGGCCCAGTCCGGCAATGCGGTGTAGTGCAGGTGGTGCGGGCCGGCCCAGATGTACAGGGTGATCAGCGCCCAGAAGTGCACGATGGACAGGCGATACGAGTAAATAGGCCGTTCGGCCTGTTTGGGCACGAAGTAGTACATCATCCCCAGGAAACCGGTGGTGAGGAAGAAACCTACGGCGTTGTGGCCGTACCACCATTGGATCATCGCATCCGTCGCCCCGGCGTAGGCCGAGTAGGACTTGAACAGGCTGACCGGCAACGAGGCGTGGTTGACGATATGCAGCATCGCCGTCACCAGGATGAAGGCCCCGTAGAACCAGTTGCCCACATAGATGTGCTTGGTCTTGCGCTTGACGATGGTGCCGAAGAACACCACTGCGTAGGTCACCCAGACGATGGCCAGCAGAATCGCGATCGGCCATTCCAGCTCGGCGTATTCCTTGGTGGTGGTGTAGCCCAGCGGCAGGGTGACGATGGCGCCGACGATCACCGCTTGCCAACCCCAGAAGGTGAAGGCCGCGAGGCTGTCGGAGATGAGTCGCGTCTGGCAGGTTCGCTGCACGACATAGTAGGAGGTGGCAAACAATGCACATCCGCCGAAGGCGAAAATCACCAGGTTGGTGTGCAGCGGGCGCAGGCGGCCGAAGGTTGTCCATGGCAGACCGAAATTCAATTCCGGCCACACCAGTTGCGAGGCGATGAACACCCCGAGCCCCATGCCAAGGATCCCCCAGACCACCGTCATGATGGCGAACTGGCGGACTACCTTATAGTTATAAGCAGTCGGACTGATTGCTGTGCTCATTCTAAGGTTCCACGGTTTAGGTTTTTTTATAGGTAAAATTCGGCCGCAAGTATGTAGAAAGCAAGGGGCCATTGCAACGCAAGGCTGACCTGTGTCAATGCGTTCCACGCCAGATTCTGCGCCCTTTCCATGTTTGGCGTAAGGATAAAATCCGAAATCGAAAGCTGATCGAGTGGACAGGAAATTTCGGGGGTCGCAACGACTGTCGTCGCGTACGCCAGGATCGGTCCGCTGTGCAAGCAAGCGTAGACCCGAATGGCAGGAGGGGAAAGGTGTGCTTTGGAAGGGTGCGACACTTGGTCGCGTAGCGCGGTAGAGCTGCCGCCCCAGATTGGGGCGGCAGTCAGGTGTTACTGGGCTTGGCTTTCTGGCGTTGCGCCATCAGCGTTATGGGACAGGCTGTAAACGTAGGCGGCGAGCAGATGCACTTTGTCATTGCCCTGCAGCACTTCCTGCGCTGGCATCTGGCCTTGGCGGCCGTGGCGAATCGTCTGCTGCAACTGCGCAAGGCTGGTGCCGTAGATGTAACCGGCGGGCAGGGTCAGGTTCGGCGCGCCCATGGCTTCCATGCCGTGGCCTTGCGGACCGTGGCAGGCCACGCAGGTGGTGTTGAACGCGGCCTGGCCAGCGGCCAGGTCGGCGGTGCTGTCCGCCGGCAATGGCAGCTTGGCCAGGTCGTGGCGCACATAGGCGGCGACGTTTTTTACGCCGTCGTCGCCGAGCATGTCACCCCAGGCCGGCATCGCCGCGTGGCGACCGTTCATGATGGTGGTCTTGATCGCTTCGGCCGAACCGCCCCAACGCCAGATGTTGTCAGCCAGGTTGGGAAAGCCGAATGCGCCCTTGGCATCCGAGCCGTGGCACACCGCGCAGTTGGAGGCGAACAGGCGACCGCCCATTTTCAGCGCTTGCGGGTCTTTGGCGACTTGTTCCACGGGCATGGCCGAGAATTTGGCGAAGATCGGTCCGAACTTGGTGTCGGCCTTGGCCATCTCCTTGTCCCACTCCTTGGCCGAGGTCCAACCGTCTTCATAGCCCGGCAACACGCCTTTCCAGTTGCCCAGGCCCGGGTAGAGAATCAGGTAGCCGACCGCAAACACCAGGGTGCCGGCGAACAGCATGAACCACCACTGGGGCAGGGGGTTGTCGTATTCCTCGATGCCGTCGAAGGCATGGCCCATGGTCTGGTCGACGCTGCCCTTGGTCTCGCCCTTGCGGGTGGCGAACAACAGCCAGGTCAGGCCGATCAGGCTGCCAATGGTCAGTACGCAGATCCATGTACTCCAGAAGGTAGTCATGGCCGGTTGCTCCTTGTTGCAGGCTCTTGGTGAGCGTCGGATGGCGAAGGTTCATCGGCGAAGGGCAGCAGGCGCGCTTCCTCGAATTCCGAATTGCGCCGGTTGTTGAATACCCACAGCGACAGGCCGATAAAGGCGATGGCGACCACCAGCGTGCCGAGGCCGCGGATGGTGCCCGCATCGAATTCAAATCCCATGGCTCACCTCTTGCTCTTGATGGCAGTGCCGAGTACTTGCAGGTACGAAACCAGCGCGTCCATTTCGGTCTTGCCCTTGAGGCTGGCCACGGCGCCACTGATGTCGTCGTCGGTGTACGGCACGCCGAGGGTGCGCATTACTTTCAACTTGGTCTCGGTGTGGCTGCTGTCGACCGCAGCCGTGACCAACCACGGGTAGGCCGGCATCTTCGACTCAGGCACGACGTTGCGAGGGTTGTACAAGTGCGCGCGGTGCCAGTCGTCCGAGTAGCGTGCGCCGACGCGGGCCAGGTCTGGCCCGGTACGCTTGGAGCCCCACAGGAACGGGTGGTCCCACACGCTTTCACCGGCCACCGAGTAGTGGCCGTAGCGCTCGGTCTCGGCGCGGAACGGGCGGATCATCTGCGAGTGGCACTGTACGCAGCCTTCGCGGATGTAGATGTCGCGGCCTTCCAGTTGCAGCGCGGTGTAGGGCTTCATGCCTTCCACCGGCTTGTTGGTCACGTCCTGGAAGAACAGCGGGACGATCTGGGTCAGGCCGCCGATGCTCACGGCGAGCACCATGAGCAGCATCAGCAGGCCGACGTTCTTTTCAATCGTTTCGTGTTTCATCACTGACTCCTCAGGCCATCTGCGCGGCAGGGGCGGCTTCGACAGGTTGTGCCGAGCGCACGGTGCGCCATGTGTTGTAAGCCATCAGGAACATGCCGCTGAGGAATACCGCACCGCCCACCAGCCGCACGATGAAGCCTGGGTGGCTGGCCACCAGGGTTTCGACGAAGGAGTAGGTCAAGGTGCCGTCTTCGTTGATCGCACGCCACATCAGGCCCTGGGCGATGCCGTTGACCCACATCGAGGCGATGTAGAGCACGGTGCCGATGGTGGCCAGCCAGAAGTGCGCGTTGATCAGGCCGAGGCTGTACATCTGCTCGCGACCGAAGACTTTCGGGATCATGTGGTACAGGGCGCCGATGGAGATCATCGCTACCCAGCCGAGGGCGCCGGCGTGTACGTGGCCGATGGTCCAGTCGGTGTAGTGGGACAGCGAGTTGACGGTCTTGATCGCCATCATCGGCCCTTCGAAGGTCGACATGCCGTAGAACGCCAGGGACACCACCAAAAAGCGCAGGATCGGGTCGCTGCGCAACTTATGCCAGGCGCCTGACAGGGTCATCATACCGTTGATCATGCCGCCCCAGCTCGGCGCCAGCAGTACCAGCGACATCACCATGCCCAGGGACTGTGCCCAGTCCGGCAGCGCGGTGTAGTGCAGGTGGTGAGGACCGGCCCAGATGTACAGGGTGATCAGCGCCCAGAAGTGCACGATGGACAGGCGATAGGAATACACCGGACGCTCGGCCTGTTTCGGCACGAAGTAGTACATCATCCCGAGGAAACCGGCGGTGAGGAAAAAGCCTACCGCGTTATGCCCGTACCACCACTGCACCATGGCATCCGTCGCACCGCCATACAGCGAGTAGGACTTGGTCAGGCTGACCGGGATTTCCAGGTTGTTGACGATATGCAGGATCGCCACGGTGATGATGAACGCGCCGAAGAACCAGTTACCGACGTAGATATGCTTGGTGTTGCGCTTCATCACCGTGCCGAAGAACACGATGGCGTAGGCCACCCAGACAATGGTGATCAGGATGTCGATCGGCCATTCCAGTTCGGCGTATTCCTTGGAGCTGGTGTAGCCCAGCGGCAAGCTGATCGCGGCCAGGAGGATGACAAGTTGCCAGCCCCAGAAGCAGAACGCGGCGATTTTCGGCGCGAACAGCTGGGTTTGGCAGGTACGCTGCACCGAGTAGAAGGAGCTGGCGAACAGCGCACAGCCACCGAACGCGAAGATCACGGCATTGGTGTGCAGTGGGCGCAGGCGGCCGAAGCTGGTCCAGGGCAAGTCGAAGTTGAGCGCGGGCCAAACCAATTGGGCGGCGAGAAAAACCCCGAGCCCCATGCCGACGATGCCCCACACCACCGTCATAATGGCGAATTGGCGGACCACCTTGTAGTTATAGGCGGTACTTAAAGTAGTGTTCATGGTTCCCCATCCACGGTTCAACCCAAGCAAATGCGGCACTTGGGCTGGAGTTATAGGCAGACTGAATAGCGAGGCAAGCATGGGCAAAGAGCACAAGGCCAGTATTGACGGGGATCAATGGGCGCAGTGTGTGCGGGAACATGGCTGGCTGTGGGATGCCGCGCCGGGCGTAGCTTCCGGTGATTGCGTGACGTTGATCCTGGCCCATGGCGCCGGCGCACCGATGGACTCATCCTTCATGAACGACATGGCTGCACGCCTTGCCGGACATGGCGTCAACGTGTTGCGCTTCGAGTTTCCCTACATGGCCCAGCGCCGACTGGACGGCGGCAAACGCCCGCCCAACCCGGCGCCAAGACTGCTGGAAGCCTGGCGCGGGGTGTATGCCGAGGTGCGACGTCATGTCGCTGGGAAACTGGTCATTGGCGGCAAGTCGATGGGCGGGCGGATGGCCAGTCTTTTGGCCGATGAATTGGGCGTCGATGGGCTGGTGTGCCTGGGTTATCCGTTTTATGCGGTGGGCAAGCCGGAGAAACCACGTGTAGCGCATTTGGCCGGATTGAAGACGCCGACGTTGATTGTGCAGGGCGAGCGCGATGCACTGGGCAATCGGGCGGCGGTGGAAGGGTATGACTTGTCGCCGAGCATCGAAGTGATGTGGCTGGTGGCGGGGGATCATGATTTGAAGCCGTTGAAGGCTTCGGGGTTTGCGCATGAGCAGCATTTGGAGGCTGCGGCCGTGCAGGTGGCTGAGTTTCTCAGCGCCTGTTAGGGCCAATCGGGAGCAAGCCCCCTCCCACATTCGACCGCATTCCAAGGGATGTACGCGGTTAACTGTGGGAGGGGGCTTGCTCCCGATATCGGTCTACCGGTTGAAACGCTCGACCAACGAATACTGGGTATTCGCCGTATGCGTCAGCTCTTCACTCAACTGCGCCGAGTTCAACGCCTGCTCCGAGGTCTGATCTGCCAACAGCGCAATGGTGCTGATATTGCGGCTGATCTCTTCGGCCACCGAGCTTTGCTCTTCGGTGGCGGCCGCGATCTGGGTGGTCATGTCGGTGATATGCGCCACCGCTTCACTGATGCCCACCAATGCCTGGTCCGCCTCCATTACCCGCGCCACGCCCTCTTCGGCCTGGCGATGCCCGGTGTCCATGGTTTGCACGGCAGCGGCAGCAGTTTGCTGCAGCTTGGCGATCAGGGCATGGATCTGCCCGGTCGACTCAGCCGTGCGCTGCGCCAGTTGGCGCACTTCATCGGCGACCACCGCAAACCCACGGCCCATCTCACCGGCTCGCGCCGCTTCAATGGCGGCGTTGAGCGCCAGCAGGTTGGTCTGGTCGGCAATGCCTTTGATCACGTCGACTACGCCGCCGATCTCGTCGCTGTCCTTGGCCAGTTGGGTGACGGTCACGCCGGTCTCGCCCACGGCCACCGACAGACGCTGAATCGCCTCGCGGGTTTCCCCGGCAATATCGCGACCGCGACCGGTCAGGCGATTGGCTTCCTGGGTCGCATCGGCCGTGCGCTGCACATGGCTGGCCACTTCCTGGGTGGTCGCCGCCATCTGGTTGACCGCCGTGGCCACCTGCTCGGTTTCCACGCGCTGGCGTTCCAGGCCGCTGGAGCTGTTATGCGCCAGGGTATTGGACTGCGCCGCCTGGTCGTTGAGGTGCTCGGCAGTGTCCTGCAAGCGCGTCAGGCAGGTCTTCAGGCGTGCCTCCTGGCTGAGAATGGACATCTCCAGGCGCGCCTGGGCACCACGGCTGTCGGTGTACATCTGCGCGATCAACGGGTCGGAGGTGGTCTGCTCGGCCAGGCGCAGCAGGCGCTTGAGGCCGCGCTGTTGCCAGCTCAGGCCCAGCAGCCCCAATGGCACCGACAAACCCGCCGCCAGGGCAAAGCCCCAGTGGGAGTTGAGCGACGCACCGATCATGAAGCTCAACTGGCTGATCAGGATAAACGGCAGCCAGTCCTGCAACACCGGCAGCCACTTGTCCCGCTGGGGGACGGCCGACTTGCCCTGGTTGATGCGTTGGTAGAGCGCTTCGGCACGGCGGATCTGCTCGGCGGTGGGCTTGATGCGCACCGATTCGTAGCCGACCACCTGGTTGCCTTCGAAGACCGGCGTCACATAGGCGTTGACCCAGTAGTGATCGCCCGTCCTGCAGCGGTTCTTAACGATGCCCATCCATGGCAAGCCTTGTTTGAGCGTGGTCCACATATGCCCGAACACGGCCGCTGGCACGTCCGGGTGACGGACCAGGTTGTGCGGGGCGCGCACCAGTTCGTCGCGAGAGAACCCACTGATTTCGACAAACGCGTCGTTGCAGTAGGTGATCACGCCTTTGGCATCTGTGGTGGAGATCAACCGTTGCTGAGCGGGGAAGGTACGTTCGCGCTGGGTAACGGGCTGGTTATTACGCATGATTGTTCAATCCGCAAGGCTTTCATTGGGTATCGGCGGTAACGGGGGTTTATTTAACTTATTTTTGCAACAATCGGCTTGGCAGTTTCCAGGGTCACGGCTCTTCGGGTGTTGTGGTATCGAGAATGTCCAGAGCCATGCGTTGCTGGATCCTGCTGCGGGAATACTCCCGTAGAAATGCCGCTCGGTCGGTGCTACCCAGATCAAGACGGGCGAGTGCGGCAACGGCAGCGTCCGGGTTTGCGGGGGCAAACACGCAAGCATTGGGAATATGGTTAAGAGTGAACGCTTTTGAATAGCCTTCCAGCCCCGCCAGGATTGGCTTTCCAGTGGCTGCATATTCAAACAGCTTGGAAGGGATGACCTTCAAGAATGCCTTAAAGCTATTAAGGTGCAAAAAAAGCACATCCGCTTGCTGATAGTAGTGAATCAGTCTATGGCGAGGCATGGGAGGAATAAGCTCGACATTCCTTACGTTTCTTTTGATCAGCGCCTCGCTCAGTTTTTTCATCGTGCTGCCATCGCCAATGACGTAGAAACAGGCCCTGTCTGCCAGCCGTTCGGCCAGGGGGGGCAGGATTTTTTCCAGGCCTTGGCCGGCGCCGACATTGCCAGCGTAGACGATCTTCAGCAGGCGTGTCGGGTCGTCAGGCGGTTCGGTATGGAAGGGGGTTTCAAGAAACAGATCATCCACACCGTTGGTGTAGGTTGAGAAGGTCTTGTGTGGATAACGAGGCGCGAAGTAACTCAGGAAGCCGGGGGATACCAGGTTGACCCGCGTCGCATACCCAAGGGTGATTTTTTCCAGGCGGGAAAACAGCCGTGCCAGGAGCTTGCCGACAATACCGGGGAAAAGCTCGGGCAGGACGTCGACAAAGATATCGCGAATATCCAGATAGAGAGGCGCGTGTTTTTTGCGCGCGATGGCGGCGCCCAGTGCGGCCGTCATCAGCCGCGAAGAGGTGGCCACGATCACGTCATACGGCTTACCCTTCACGGCCTGAAGGACGCCGCAGGCATAGTGGGCAAACCCCCAGGCCTGGCCCCATGCGCTGAATCTGTGCGCGGGGAGGCCGATGCGGGTGACGGACAGCTTCGGCTGATGCGCGGTGTGGGCAGGGGCAGCCTCATAGGACGGGTAGCGGTTTGGCTGGGTGGTCAGCACGTCGATCTCTATCTCACCGTTACCGTGGGTGAGCAAGGCCTTGACCAACGCCTCGACGCGAAATGCCGACAGATCGGGCGGAAAGTAATAGCTCAATATGAGAATGCGCTTGGTCATGCGCGCACCTCGGTTTTACGCCGCAGTACACGCTCGTACAGCGCCACCAGCGTGCTTTCCTGCCGCTCCCAATTTAAATGCAAGGCGGCATTTTTCGCGTTTTGCGCCAGTGCCTGACGCAATAACGGCTCATCGATCAGGCGCTGCAGTGCGGTGCGCAGTGATTGCTCCGAGCCTGCCGGTACCAAAAGTCCTACGGAGTAGGCCCGGACAATCTTGCGAATCTCCGGAAAGTCCGTGGCCACCACGGGCAGCCCGGCGATGACATATTCAAATAATTTGTTCGAGTCGGTGGTGAAGTGGTTCAGGCAGGTATTTTCGATCGGCTGCACACCGATATCGGCTGATGCGGTGTAGCTGGGCAAATCCGCCAGTGCAACGGTCGGGATAAAGTGCACTCGGTCTGTCAGGCCAAGTTCCGTGCGCAATGCCATCAAGGCAGGGGTAAGCCTGCCGCTCCCGATCAATACAAGGTAAGCGCCTTGCAACGACGCCGCCACGCGTAGCAAGCGTTCCAGCCCGCGCCCCTGTTGAAGGCCGCCCTGATAGACAACGATGGGCCAGGGGTGTTGCAAGCCCAACTCAAGACGAATCCTCTGGCCGGGCGAGGAGGCGCTCAGACAGGGGCGGTTTTGCAGTACCAGCGGGCGGGCGATTCCATAGGCCCTGGCAAAAAACCTGGCCCGGCTTTGCGTGGTGGTAATGATGCCTTCGGCCCTGGGCATCAAGGTTTTTTCGATACAACCTACCCAGCTGCGAAAGCGCGCATACCCCTCGCGGCTGGTGCTGATTTCGTGGGCGTCATACACCAGCCTGGCGCCGCTGAGCCGGGCCGCCAGCCAGGCGGTGGGCAGGGTATTGACGTCGTGGGCATGCACCACCGCAGCGCGATGCAGGGCGATGCGTAGCAGCAGCCCTGCATGTACCCAAAGCCGCGAAAGAATGCGTCGCAGGGGCATCGATTGTTCGGCTGCGAACGGGCCTGGCGATGGGTGCGATCCGGCGTTGGCCGCACGCCAGCGCACGCTGCGCGCTACGCGTACCACACGGATGCCTTCGGCCAGCACCTCCTTGCGATGCGTCACGCCGGGCGCATGCAGGGCGAACACGGTGACTTGATAACCGGCTGCCTGGAGTGTCCGGGCTTGCTTCAATACGCGGGCGTCGTTGCGAAACTCATTCCAGACGATCATGGCGATGCGGGGCACGGGAGATTCCTGTTGATGTGGACGGGGTTCAGCGAGTCGGGTGGAGGGCGAGAAACATCCGATTGATGCTCGGGGCGTGGGTGTTCAGGTAAAGAATGTCCTGGGTCAGGACCTTCAGTCTGCTGAGGCTTTGACGTATCAGGATCAGCGCTATCAGCGCGATGTACAGGTGGGGAGGCGTCAGGCAGAGAAAGTCGACAATGATGAAGGCGAATGCCGCCAGAAAGCCCATTGAGTAAAACGCATCGGCCACCGTGAGTGGGTGACGGGAGAGTACCGCGTGCACACGTTGGCTACGGTTGTTCAAGCCAATCAGCACAGCTGCAGCGAGCACGGAATAAGTCAGGCCGATCGCCAGGAGAGACGGGTAGAGGTAGAGCAACACGCAGAAGACGATCAGGGTAAACATGGCGTCCGATAAACCCCGCGCAAACCTGGAAAATGTCCTGGCTGCCAGGGCCAATTGGGTTTTTAGCCGCGCAGGTTCGGCACCGCCGTCTATCAGGGCGCGTGCCCCCGCCCTTGAGTAACGGGAGGCCATGAACCCGGCGCCCAGGTAAAAAGCGTAAAGGATCACCGTCAACAGACCGAGCCCGATGATCAGGGCGGTTTGATCGAGGCCTTTCAACGGGGGTGGCAAATAGGCGGGGACCGTCTCTGAACCGAGCAGGATGACAATCTTGATCGGCAGGAAGTACGTCGTTATCAACAACACTTGTGCGCAGAAATGTGCGGCATGGGCCATCAACACCGCACGTGGAGCGATGCTCATGAGGTTCTGGCCCAGGCGTACGCACCAGAGAAGTGCCGACAGGATACGGTATTGCAATGCCTTAACGTCTCGGCTCACCGTGGGGTTCCCGTATCAGGCTTAGTTCGGACGCGGAGATCAAATGCATAGCGCTTTGCGCAAGCACGCGTTGCCTGGCGTTGAATGATTTCGCCCTGAATATTTCCGGGTTGAAAAACAGTGTTTCTATTCCTTCGGCGAGCCCGGTGAAACTCTCGGGGGCCGATAGAAAACCGCAGTCGTCGTCAACAAACTCAGGGATGGCCCCGACCCGATTAGTCAAAGGGACCAGGCCCGAAGCCATGGCTTCGTCACGCGATACCCCTTGTGTGTCCATGCGGCTGGGGCACAGAAACACGCCATAGTGTTTGTGCAGGTCGGCGATCTCGGATTGTTTCAAATAGCGTTTTTCGAGGGTGACGTTCGGGTACTGACGCAGCGGTGCGAGGGTTTCTTCAAACAAAGGTCCGTCACCGACCATCAGGAACTCAAGTTCGTTGAACCATGGCTTGGTCGCCAGCATTTGAATGGTTTTGACGCTCAGGTCGTTGGCGTAGGTGCGTGACACATAGGGGCGGATCGAGAGGATTTTCTTGCGCTGCTCAGGCGGTTTTTCCTGATAGGCAAACAGCCGCGTATTGATGGGGTTGTGGATCACTCGGTATTGACCCCTCGGCAACCTGAACCCCAGGTCTTCCATGACGTCTTCGGCAAACTGTCGGGAGACGAATACCAGTTGCAGATTGGGCGGCATGGGTTGCAAAAGGCTGAGCCAGAACCCCATGCGTCGTTCACTGTCGAGCTTGGCCAGTTGCAACAGTGTTTCGTCGCCATAGTTGTAAGCCCGGCGCCACCAGGGTTGGATCTCCGCGCCGTGTACCCAGGCAATCACCCGGAGGCGGGGCAAGTAGGGGCGCACTATTTCCCACATCTGCGGATCCAGGAAGTGCACCAGCAGTGTCGTGTACTGTCCGCTGTCCAGCATGCTTGCCAGGGCGCTGCCCGGGCCGGTCACCACGTCGACATTTTCAAATTCGTGATAACTGATCGACTCGTCGGGGCGCAGACGAAAGACATCTACCGGCAGGCCCTGTTCCTGATAGGCCATGACACGGGTATGAATAAAGCCATTACGGTACAGGTCGTCATAGGCCGGGTAGTGGTTGGTCAGCAGCAGGTGCGCGGCCTTGGCGAGGAGGTGGAAGGGTTGGATTTCCCGGTGTCCTTGAACCAGTGCCTTGATCGTCGTGCTGCCGCTGCCGTGGGCCCGCAGGCCCAGGCGCAGGTACGCTGTCTCGGGCGGTATATCCCAGGCCTGATTGCGATTGGCCTGCTGCATGACATGGCTGATCCGTTGTTTCTGCGCATCCAGATACAGCACGACCAGTTGCAGGTTCAGGCCCGGCGTGGCATCGAGCAGCAATCTCAAGGTGTCGTCGGCCTGTTTCAGGTGGGCAACGTTCAACTCGTGCCTGGCGTAGTGATATTCATGTTTTCCGTCCGCGAGGGAGGAGTCGATATGCCAGGTGCCGCCTTCGACCTGCGCGCGCAGATACTTGCTGCGCAGCGGGCCGAACAGTTCTGACAGGTCCCGGCCGTTGCTCAGCGGGCCAGTAGTATCTGCACTCAATGGCGGGATCGTTTCACTGCTGCGCTGGAGATGCTGGAGGCTGATTCCGCTGTTCAGCTCGAGGTCATCCACCACCGCAACGACGTGCTGTCGATCAGTGCCCGCGGCGTTTTCGCAGTAGTTGAACGCATCGATCGCGAGGGATCGAGGGTGGGTGTAGGTGAGCGCCGGGAGGCTTTCCAGCCAGGCTCGGGCGGGCTGTTGTGCCAGCACTTCTGTCTTGATCAAGGCCCGACGTGCCGCTATCCCGGTGGCACAGCGGTATTCCTGGCCTGGGTTGATCAGGCGTATATCCCGTTCGTCCGCGGCATGGTGCGCCATCTTGCCGATCACCCGGGCCTTGCTGTAACGCGTGGCCAAGGCCAGGTCGAGCAAGTAGTGAGGGCCGTAGTAGTCCACGGCAAGCATGGCGCCGAACCAGTCGGCGCCGCCTGCCAGCTCGCCGAGGGTGAGTTTGTCCAGCTGTTTGCGCTCAATCAGTTGCAAGCGCGGGTCAACGGTGGCGGGCTGCCTTGCCGGCGCGTCGCTTACCGCGACATACAGCTTGACGCGGGGGTAGCGCTGACGCCGCAGATGCTCAATGAGGGCCTGCAATTGAGCCTCGTCGGCCGCGTCAGCGACCAGGCAAATCGTCGGCAGTGGCAGGTCATGCACGCGATGGGTCACCTTGTTCATCACATACATCAAACGGTGGGCATAGGTGTGTTCCAGCATCACCTTTCGCAGCCCTGCCAACCGCAGCCTGGCGTGTCCAGCGGGCGTGCCGAGGCGACGCAAGACCTCCTGGCCGTTGTCGCTGCAGATGACCAGGTCGCCCATCAGCACACGCAGGCCGCGAGAAAAATTGCTGACGGTCAGGGTGTTGGAACCCAGCAATTCAAAGGCACGACGGGCGAACATGGATTGCGACTGTTTGACCGAATTGAGATTGATCGCATACCGGTAGCCCTTGTAAGCCAGGTCTATCTGCGTCGCGTCAAGCGTACCGGCAATGTAGCCCCGATATCGGGCCGGAAACTGATAGTTGGCTTCTGGCTGGCCGAAGTTGCGATCGTAGATTTCCAGCGGACGAAAGCCCGGCAGGGCATTGACGAAGTGTTCCAGGTCCCGCGCCCGTTCGGGGTATCGGCAGTAGTAGGCACCGGCGAAACAGAACGCATCCTTGCGCTCATACAACTCGATCGGGTTGTGCATCGCCGGTTGGCAGGCAAAGGGCAGCAGGTAGACACGCTCATGCCCCAGCGCGCTTTTATAGCGATGAATACAGTCGATATCCGTGGTGAACACCAGGTCGAACTGTGTGGCGGTACCCAGGAACGTCTCGAAGTGCACCGGGTCTTCCTTGTTCCAGAACACCGTTGGCACCTTGTGTTCCCGGCACCACTGCAAGACCTGGCGCAGCTCTGTGCTGTTCTGGGCGATCTTGTTATGCCAGCGGCCATCCTGGCCGCGCCATGCGGATTCGATAAACAGCAGGTCGGGTTGGAACGATTGCAGTTCGGCCAGGCTCTGGTCCGGTGTCAGTTGCAACAGCTCGCATTCATACCGGTAGGCCTCATGGGTAAAGGTGTCCATCACACAGGCCATTCTGAAGGGCTTGGCCGTGTCGTGGGGGGCGAGCAACAGCTGGCTGCGCACATGCTCTGCATCCGCCAGCGGAGTGGGGGCCGGCGTTACAAGGAAAACGGCGGTGCCAGGCAGCGCCGGTGGGATCGCATCATCGCCAGGGGGGGCCGTAGGTGCGTTGCCTTTGCGACGTGCGCGGGCTTGTTGATACAGCTTGAACAAGGCGCCAGGCAAAAGCAGGCATTCACGTAGCGAGCCCACCCCCATACGCAGTTGATACCCCAACTGATAGGTGGTGCTGGCCCGCGTCTTGATCAAGCGATTTTCCAGCAGGTGGCACCTGGCGTTTGTGCGCTGCAGATTGGCGGTCAGGACCTCTATTTGCGCTTGCTGCCGGGTATTGCACTCGGTTGAGTACGCCAGTTCGTTCTTGAGTTGCTGAATGCGCTCAGTCGCTTCACGGTATTTCTGATTGACCTGTTCCCGCTGTTGGCGACCGCCGGCTACCTGGCCTAGCAGGTTACGCTCGACGGACTCGAACGCCGCTTCCAGTTGACGTAGATGCTCGACACCCAGCGAACAGCCCTCGGGTTCTGTTTTGATGGCGACCATTCCCACCCACTTGCCCAGCATTTCGACCTGGATGACCTGCAGGTACGCACTCAACAGCCGAAAGGGTTCCAGCAGGTAGAACGTGTGCTTGTGGTCAAGGAAGTCATTCACCCCGAACGGCACGGTGATGATCAGCCGGCCACGCGGCTTGAGCATCGATGCGGCTTTTTCGACGAAGGTTGCCGGGTGGATGAGGTGCTCAAGCACTTCACTGATCACGATGCTGTCAGGTTCCAAGCCCTGGGTGTCCAGCGACATAAAGTCTGCATTCAAGTAGCGGACGTTGCGCTGCACGTGATCGGGTTCGGCCCTCAGGTAATCTTTGGCCTGCTCGAACGCCCTGGGGTCGTTATCCACGCCCGTGACCCTGTGGCCTTCACGGGCCAGCAACACGGGGATAATGCCCTGGGAGCAGCCTATGTCGAGTATTGTCCTGCCGGTGACCTGTGCGCAGATCCAATGGATCCGCGCACGGGTTTCCTGCATGAAGTGTTCGCCCAGCTTGCCGTAATAGGCTTCCATGACACGATCATGGGTATCGGCGAGTGGCGGTGGATTATTCATCGTCAGTTCGCCAGTACGCCGGCAGCATCAATCACCACGCCGTTGCTATGTCGCGCTGACATGGATCTGAACTCGCGATGCCCGACCAGCAACACATGGATATGGGCGCTGTCCCAGGCACAGGCCACGTCGGTCAGGGAATGGCCAGTCAGGTCGTCGGGCAGTGCATCGATATTGGGCTCGACCAGCAGCAGCGTTATCCCCAGTTCGTTGGCCAACTGGCGGGCAATGCCAAGTGCCGGGCTTTCGCGCAGGTCGTCGATGTCTGCCTTGAACGCCAGGCCATAGCAGGCAATTCGCACGTTGTGCGCGCACAGCCCGGGGTGCTTGAACAAAAGGTTGGCCACCGCCACCTTGACTTGCTGGATGACCCACTGGGGTTTGCTGTCGTTGACCAGGCGTGCGGTGCGGATCAACAGCGCCAGGTCCGGTGTTTTACTGACGATGAACCACGGGTCCACCGCTATACAGTGCCCACCGACGCCAGGCCCGGGCTGCAGGATATTCACACGCGGATGATGGTTGGCCAGGCGGATCAGCTCCCATGGGTCGATCTTCAACTGTGCGCAGATCATCGAGAGTTCGTTGGCGAAGGCGATATTGACGTCGCGGAAACTGTTTTCGGTCAGCTTGCACATTTCCGCGGTGCGTGTGTCAGTGACAATGCACTGGCCTTCGACAAACTGCTGGTAAAGCCGTACTGCTGCGGCTGAGCAGGCATCGGTCATGCCCCCGATGATGCGGTCATTGCTGACCAATTCCCTCAAGACATGCCCTGGCAGTACCCGTTCGGGGCAGTGGGCGATGCGGATGTCACTGGCTTGCTGATGGGTGGTGGGAAAGGTCAGGTCCGGACGCACACTGGCCAGCCATTTCACCATCAGTTCGGTGGTACCGACCGGAGAAGTCGACTCCAGGATCACGAGGTCGTGCTTTTTCAGCACCGGGGCGATGGCACGGCAGGCTGCTTCTATATAGCTCAGGTCTGGCTCGCGGTTTTCCAGGAATGGGGTGGGCACGGCGATCAGGAAGGCATCCGCCGGCTCCGGCCGGGTTGTCGCCCGCAGGTAGCCGTGGCTGACCGCCGAGCGGACCAACCGGTCCAGATCGGGCTCTATGATATGCACTTGGCCGAGATTGATGAGGTCCACGATATGCGGGTTTATATCGACGCCAATGACTGTTCGTTGCGGCGAGGCAAACAGCGCGGCGGTGGGCAAGCCGATATAACCCAGGCCGAGGACGCAGAGTGTCGGCATGCTCATGCCGCTGCCTCGTTTTTTCGCCAGGTTGCGATCAGAACTTCGCGAATGCGTGTGCACGCTCTGCCGTCACCGTAGGGGTTGTGGGCATTACTCATCTCCCGATAAGCCGCTTCATCGCTGAGCAACTCCCTGAGGTGGTGAGTAATGCTTGCGATCTCCGTGCCCACCAGCCGCGCCGTCCCGGCATCGACTGCCTCGGGGCGTTCAGTCGTGTCACGCATCACCAGCACCGGCTTGCCCAGTGCAGGTGCTTCCTCCTGGATGCCGCCCGAATCCGTGAGGATCAGGTACGCCCGGGTCATCAGGTAGACAAACGGCAGGTAATCCAGCGGCTCGATCAGATGTACATTGCTGATGCTCGCCAGTCGCCGTCGCACGGGTTCCTGCACATTGGGATTCAGGTGCACGGCGTAGACAAAGGTCACCGCCGGGAAATGCGCGGCGGTTTCAGCCAGGGCCTGGCAGATACGTTCAAGACCCTCGCCAAAATTTTCCCGGCGATGGCCTGTCACCAGGACCATCCGCTGGTCTTGGGGCAGAAAGGCAAATTGCCGGTCAAGGCGGCTACGCAGGGGTGATGTCGGGGCGTGGAGTTTCTCTACAACACTGAGCAGTGCATCGATCACCGTATTGCCCGTGACATGAATGCATTCGGCGGCCACCCCCTCATTGATCAGGTTCTGCCGCGAGGTTTGGGTGGGGGCGAAATGCATCGACGCGAGGCTGCCCGTCAGGCGTCGGTTGCCCTCCTCGGGCCAGGGGGAATAAAGGTTGTGGGTACGCAGCCCGGCTTCGATATGGGCAACGGGGATCTGTTGGTAATAGGCCGCCAGACTGGCTGCAAAAGTGGTCGCCGTATCCCCGTGGACGAGGATCACATCGGGTTTGAAGTCTTCCAGGACAGCTTGCAGCCCCTGGATGATTGCCGTCGTCACATCCGTCAGGTTCTGATCCGGCTTCATGATGTTCAAGTCGTAGTCGGGTACCAGTCCAAACAGCTCAAGCACTTGGTCCAGCATCTCCCGGTGCTGCGCCGTGACACACACTCTCGAGTGGAAACGGTCGTCATTTGCGAGATTGATCACCATCGGCGCCATTTTGATGGCTTCCGGGCGGGTGCCGAAGATAGACAGTGTCTTGAGAGGCATGGGGATGGCTTCTTGTATAGCGGGTGAATAAACGCTGGGCCTGAAACGCGGGTGCACAGCTGCCTTCAACGCAGTGCCAGGCGTGTCAGCGCGTGGGGACCGGGTTGTACGGAGTGGGTCGGTAACGAAGGGGGATTCTGCCCAAAGGGCGCGGAGCCGACTACTGACCGTTCGGCTGGTTACGAGGTGTTACCAATGTCGTAAAAGTACCCGCGCCGCGCCGAAGGCAGCCTCAGCCTGCCAGCATTGGATAGGTAAACAACCCGAAGTGAAGCAGATTCAAGCCAAAGTGCGTGGCAATCGCCGCACCCAGCCCGCCAAACCGATACGCCAGGCCATAACCGACCCCGGCGATGCCCGCCAGCAGCGCCCATTGCCACCCTGCACCCACGTGCACCAGGCCGAACAGCAGCGATGCCAGCAGCAGCGCGAGGTTTTCGCCGTAGGGCAACTGTTTGAAGCGTCGGCTCAAGCCGCCTTGAATGTAGCCACGGAACAGGGCTTCTTCCACCAGGGTCACCAGCAACAGGTTGTTGAGTACCCACAGCCAGGCCTGGTCCGGCCATTTCGGCGCCCAACTGATCACGCCCAGCAAGGCTGCGCCACCCAGCGCGACGATGGCGGTAAGGGTCAGTACCAACGCGGTGACGCAGATCGACAGGCGCAACGAACGCCGCGCCACAATCCACGGGCAGGCCAGCAGCAACCAGAAACCAATCAGCGGCTTGTCCTGGTTCAGGTACATCGAGAACGGCACGGCATCAGGCGTAAATCGCTGCGGGTCAATGCCGCGACCGTTATAGAACCCCGGCAGCCAGTGCATCGCCAGGCCTAGCGCCAACACGACAAACAGCCCGTGACCCAGGTAACGCGCCCACGGCGTGCGCTGCTGGCGTACGGCATAGCCGGCGATCAACAGCAAGGCGACGGACACCAGCGCCAGTACGCCCAGTTGCCCGTAGGCCAAGGCCAGCGCATAGCCGATGGAAAGAAGTGCCAGGTACAGCCAGGGCAATGGGAGCATGGGGGAATCCTTGGAAAATACCGGTCGGCATTATAGCGACGGCCCGCGCCCCGAAACGTGAAAACGCCTCCCCGCAAAAGGGCTTGGGCAAGTGATTGCAAAACATGTCATCGGCTGGTTATAGTCCTCGCGTCCTTATCCCTTCAAAAAGATCAGCACATGCCAGCTTCCCTGCGCATAGCGGTAGTCGATTCAGCGGTCAACGCTGTGCGCGTGCCGTGCGCGAACAAGCAGCCTGCGCAGATCAGTCACTACCCCCCACCTGTCAGTAGCACGCCGGTGTACGCAGTCGTATCACCGCCGGGTGTTGGCATTTCGGGCTGATCGGCACGTTGCTGTGCCCGCTCTGCCTGCCTGAAAAAAAACTACTGAATTTCAGCCTCTGCGGTTGAATCGGCTTTTTTGCCTGATTACAGGTGGTAACCATGTCCGTTCTTTCGAAACACTCCGTGGCCGCGGCGGCCTCGACGAGCCTGTTTGTCCTGCTGTGGAGCAGCGGGGCCATCTTCTCCAAGCTGGGCCTGGCCCATGCTTCGCCCTTCGCCTTCCTGCTGATCCGTTTTGCCATCGCCCTGGCGGGGCTGGTGATCCTGGTGCCGGTCCTGCGGTTGAAACTGCCGCGTCCCGGCAAGCCCCTGTTGTACGCGGTGGCAACCGGGTTGGTATTGCTGGGGGCCTATCAGATTTTCTATCTGCTGGCCCTGGACCTCAGCGTCACCCCAGGCGTCATGGCGACCATCATGGGGGTGCAGCCGATCCTCACCGTGGTGCTGATGGAGCGCCAGCGATCCTGGCGCCGGATGTTCGGCCTGAGTCTGGGCCTGGCCGGGCTGATCATGGTGGTCTACCAAGGCATCGGGCTGGCGGGCATGTCCCTGGCCGGGATGCTGTTCGGGCTGCTGGCCCTGGCAAGCATGACCTTCGGCTCGATCATGCAAAAGCGCATCACCGACAACCCCCTTGGCACCCTGCCGGTGCAGTACCTGGCGGGGCTGCTGTTGTGTTCGGTGTTTGTGCCGTTCCAGCCGTTCCACGTTGAACACAACGCCGGCTTTTACCTGCCGGTGCTGTGGATGGGCCTGGTAGTGTCGTTGCTGGCAACGCTGTTGCTGTACCGCCTGATCGCCCGGGGCAACCTGGTGAATGTCACCAGCCTGTTCTACCTGGTGCCGGCGGTGACGGCGGTGATGGATTACCTGATCTTCGGCAATCGGCTCGCGATGCTGAGCCTGTTGGGGATGGGCTTGATCATCATTGGGCTGGTCTTCGTGTTCCGCAAAAACTGATGCCCCCCGTAGGTGCCGGCCAGCCGGCGCCTACGGTTTTCGAGGCCGCAATACCAGCCACAACGCCCCGGCAATCAACACGCCGCCATATAAATGCGCCATCGATAAGGGCTCGTCGAGCAACAACGCCCCCCACAACACGCCGAACGGCGGGATCAGGAAGGTGGTGGTCATCGACCTCACCGGCCCAATCGCGGTGAGCAGCCGGAAGTACAACACGTACGCAAACGCCGTACACACCAGCCCCAACCCCAGCAGCGACGACCAGACCTGCCACCCACCCCAGCTCGCAGGCGGATGGCTGATCGCGCTGTAGGCAAATAACGGCAGCAGAAACAGCGTCGCGCCCAGCATGCTGCCCAGGGCCGCGAGACGACTGTCCAGCCCGCCACGCTGGTCCAGCCAGCGCCTGGCGAGGAACCCGGCAAAGCCATAACAGGTGGTAGCCAACAGGCAAGCCAGTGCGCCCATCAATAATTCCAGGTCAAACGCCACCGGTCCCGCACGGGTCAGCACGCCTACACCGAACAGACCCAGGCACACCCCGGCGATTTTCGACGGGGTGAGGCGTTCGCTGAAAAACAGCCCGCCAATCAACACCCCCATCAACGGCGTGGTGGCATTGAAGATCGCCGAGTAACCCGCCGGCAGCACCTGGGCGGCCACCGAATACATGGTCGCCGGGATCCCCGAGTTGATCACCCCCAGCAACAGGACCGTCTTGAACTTGCCCTGGAAATCCCAGTTCACCCGCGCCATCGCCAGGATCACCAATAGCCCGGCGGCGGCAATCGATACGCGGAAAAATGCGGTCGGCAGCGTGCCGATTTCCGGCGCGATGATGCGCATGAACAGAAAACTCGCGCCCCAGATGGCGGCGAGCCCCAGCAGGTAAAGGGTGTCAACGGGCCTCACGGAACACTCCTACATCAATAAGGCCGCGAGTGTTGCACGCCGCCTTCATTGATTACAGGACAAACCGCGTCACCAGCCCATTCAGGTCCACCGCCAGCCGCGACAGTTCCTGGCTGGCGGCCGAGGTCTGGGTGGCGCCGGCGGCGGTCTGGGTGGACAGGTCGCGGATGTTCACCAGGCTGCGGTCCACATCGCGCGCTACCAGCGCCTGTTGCTCGGCGGCGCTGGCGATCACCAGGTTGCGCTGGCTGATCTGCGAGATGGCGGCGGTGATTTTTTCCAGGGCACTGCCGGCGCTGTTGGCCCGTTGCAAGGTCTGGCCGGCATGCTCGGCGCTGCTGTTCAGCGCCTCGACGGTGGCCTGGGTGCCTTGCTGGATACCGGTGATCATCTGCTCGATTTCTTCGGTGGAGTCCTGGGTGCGCTGTGCCAGCGAACGCACCTCGTCGGCGACGACCGCGAACCCACGCCCGGCTTCACCGGCACGCGCCGCTTCAATCGCGGCGTTGAGCGCCAGCAGGTTGGTTTGCCCGGCAATGCCGCGAATCACTTCCAGCACCTTGCTGATGTCCTGCGCTTGCAGCGCCAGGCCTTCGGCCTTGTTCGAGGCGCCGAGCACTTCGTCCACCAGGTTCTGGATCGAGCTGATGGTTTCGCTGATCTGGTAGTGGCCGTGCTTGCTGTCTTCATCGGAAGCCTGGGACGCCTCGGCGCTGGACACCGCATTACCCGCGACCTCGTCCACTGCCGTGCTCATCTCGGTCACGGCGGTGGCAGCCTGCTCGATTTCATCGTTCTGCGCCTGCAGGCCGCGCGTGCTTTGTTCCATCACCGCGCTCATTTCTTCGGCGGCGGAAGCCAGTTGCTGCGCCGATTCGCTGATGCCTCGGATGGTGGTCTGCAGCTGCGCTTGCATGGTCGCCAGGGCGCTCAGCAATTGCGCGGGTTCGTCATGGCCGTGCACCACGATCGGCTGGCTCAAGTCGCCGGCGGCGATGGTGCGCGCCACGTTCAGGGCCTGGCCGATCGGCGCGGTGATGCTGCGGGTCAGCAGCCAGGCCAGCAGCAAGGTGGCGATCAGTGCGACTGCGATAATCAGGCCGACAATCCACTGTGCGCTCGAATACATCTGTGCGGCCGAATCGGCCGCCGCTTCCACGCCGTTCTGGTTAAAGACGATCAGGTTTTCCAGGCTCTGGCTCAGGATCGTGCCCTGGGGGGCGAGGCGGCTGACGAGCAGGTCGAGGGCGTCTTGCTGTTGATCCTTGTCCACCAACGCAACCATCTGCCCGACGATGGCCAGGTATGTCGCGACATTGGCCTTGAGGGTTTTCAGCAGTTCGCGCTCTTCGTCATTGCTCAGCAAGGTTTCATGGCGCTCGAGCAGGGCTTGCAGTTCGCTGCTGGTGCGGGTGATCAGGCCTCTGCTGGTCTCACGCACGCGAGACTCGTCGGTGCTCACCAGGCGCAGGGACTCCAGGCGGACAGTGGCCACCAAGGCTGCGCTGTCATGGATATTCTCGATGCTCGGCATCCAGGTTTGTTCAATGACCAGCGCGCTTTCCCGCAGCTTGGCCATCTGGCCCAGGCCAAACATTCCCACAATCACCAGCAAGCTGGCCAAAACCCCAAAACTCAGACTGGCACGCAGACCGATCCTCATATTCCTCAATGACATCTCAATGCTCCTTGGGCGATTAGAACCTGCTCCCGGGTCGGTCTTCGGACCTTGTTAGGGTGGGAGAGGGCGCGCTATATATCAAAGTGCCATCAAGGTAGTAATCGGGGTTTCCCTTAGTTGGATCCAAAGCCCTATGGAGGACCCGCGGCCGTTCTGGTTGGCGGTTTTTCGGCTTCTACCTGCCAGGCCACGGCGCTCAAGGCCTGTGGATCAAACGCGGATCGACTGTGAGGTGCGTTTATTGACCGTTCGGTCGAATTAAAAAATTGAAAATAAATGTACGAAATGAACGGAGCTGTACAAGTCAGTGCAAAAAATGACCCTTCTCCTGCCTGCGTACACTGGCTAAGCTCAGGGCATCCCAGATGCCCGCTCGAGGTTTCCCGCATGTCGCCATCCACGCCTGCCCTCGCTATCGCCCGCACTATCCTCGAAGGCTTCGACGATTACCGCGAGCACTTTCGCCAGATCACCGATGGCGCCCGCGAGCGTTTCGAAAAGGCCCAGTGGCAACAGGGGCAGGCGGCATCGGCGGCGCGGATCAACCTGTACGAAGACAAGGTCGGTGAAGTGAGCGCGCGCCTGCGCGCGAACTTCGAGGGCAGCGCATTGCTCGACATTGACCTGTGGCCGCTGGTGAAAAGCGCCTATATCGGCCTGATCGACCTGCGTTTTGACGATGAGCTGTCCGAGACCTGGTACAACTCGATCTTCTGCGGCCTGTTCAGCCATGACCTGATCAGCGACGGCTGCATGTTCATCCACACCACGCGGCCGAGCCTGCGCCGGGCACGGGCGGCACAAACCCATACCTACGCGCCCGCCGGCCAGATTCCCGAGATACTCGCGCAGATTTTTGCCGACTATCGTTTCAGCGAGCCCTACGCCGACCTGGCAACCGACCTGGGTCGCCTCGAAACCCAACTGCGGGAAAACCTGCCGGACTGGGTGTGCAAGGACCCGGACCTCAAGGTCGAGCTGTTTTCCTCGGTGCTCTACCGCAACAAAGGCGCCTACCTCGTCGGGCGCATCTACACCCGCGACGAACAATGGCCCCTGGTGATTCCGCTGCTGCACCGCGAAGGCCAGGGCATCCAGATCGATGCGCTGATCACCGACGAGGCCGAGGTGTCGATCATCTTTTCGTTCACCCGTTCCTACTTCATGGTCGACGTGCCGGTGCCGGCGGAATTTATCGGCTTTCTCAAACGCATCCTGCCGGGCAAGCACATTGCCGAGCTGTACACCTCGATTGGTTTCTACAAACACGGCAAGTCGGAGTTCTACCGCGCGCTGATCAACCACCTGGCCACCACCGACGATCAATTCATCATGGCCCCCGGCGTGCGTGGCATGGTCATGAGCGTGTTCACCCTGCCGGGCTTCAATACCGTGTTCAAGATCATCAAGGACCGTTTTTCACCGTCGAAAAACGTCAACCGCGCCACGGTGATCGAGAAGTACCGCCTGGTCAAAAGCGTCGATCGCGTCGGGCGCATGGCCGATACCCAGGAGTTTGCCGACTTCCGCTTTCCCCTGGGCAAGTTCGAGCCCGAGTGCCTGGCTGAACTGCTGGACGTCGCTGCCGGCACCGTCGAAGTGGAAGGCGATACGGTACTGATCCGCCACTGCTGGACCGAACGGCGCATGACCCCGCTCAACCTCTACCTGGAAAACGCCAACCCCGCCCAGGTGCGCGAAGCCCTGGAAGACTACGGCCTGGCGATCAAGCAACTGGCGGCAGCGAACATCTTCCCCGGCGACATGCTGCTGAAGAACTTCGGCGTCACCCGTCACGGTCGCGTGGTGTTCTACGACTACGACGAAATCTGCTTTCTCACCGAAGCCAACTTCCGCCACATCCCCGCGCCGCGCACGCCCGAGGATGAAATGGCCTCGGAGCCCTGGTACTCCATCGGCCCGCTGGACGTGTTCCCGGAAGAATTCCCGCCGTTCCTGTTCGCCGACGCCGGCCAGCGCAAGCTGTTCGATGAACTGCATGGCGAGCTGTATAACGCTGATTATTGGAAAGGCCTGCAGGATGCGATTCGTGCAGGCAAAGTGATCGATGTCTTCCCTTATAAAAGAAAAGAGCAGCCATAAGCTCAAAGCGGCAAGTAAAAGCAGATCCGCCCTGACTTGCCGCTTGAAGCTTGCCGCTCGCAGCTGCTTTTCTGCGACAATCCGCACCCTGCATAAATAGACGACCTTTGCGTACCCGATGACTGACCAAGCGCCCGCTATCGACCAACTGCTGAAAAACCTCGACCACGCCATGCTCGCCGACCGTCACCGCTTGCGGCGGCAACTGCTTGAGCTGCGCAAGAAGCCCGACGAGGAGAAGCTGGCGCAGTGGGTCACGCGCATGCAGGCGTCCTGCGCCCAGGTCACGGCGCGGCGCGCCAGCCTGCCGGTGATTCGTTACGACGACAGTTTGCCGATCGCGGCCAAGCGCGATGAGATCAAGGACGCGCTGCAAAAGAATCAGGTGCTGATCATTGCCGGCGAAACCGGCTCGGGCAAGACCACCCAGTTGCCGAAGATCTGCCTGGAGATCGGCCGCGGCCAATATGGCCTGATCGGCCATACCCAACCACGCCGGATCGCTGCGCGCAGCGTCGCCAGCCGCGTCGCCGAAGAGTTGGCCACGCCGCTGGGCGCGTTGGTCGGCTATCAGGTGCGCTTCGAAGACCAAAGCGACGCCAACACCCTGATCAAGCTGATGACCGACGGTATCCTGCTGGCGGAAACCCAGAACGACCGTTACCTGGAACGCTACGACACGATCATCGTCGACGAAGCCCACGAACGCAGCCTGAACATCGACTTCCTGCTGGGTTACCTGAAAACCCTGCTGCCGCGTCGTCCGGACCTGAAAGTTATCATCACTTCGGCGACCATCGACCTGGAGCGTTTTTCCAAGCACTTCGACGACGCACCGATTGTCGAGGTCTCGGGCCGCACCTTCCCGGTGGACACCTGGTACCGCCCGCTGACCCTGGAACAGGACGAGGAGGGCAACCGTGTCGAAGACGACCTGACCGTCGATCAGGCGATCCTCGCCACCCTCGACGAAATCGCCGCCTATGAGCGCAGCGAACGCCGCAGCCCTGGTGACGTGCTGGTATTTTTGCCCGGCGAGCGCGAGATTCGCGATGCAGCCGAGATGCTGCGCAAGGCCCAGCTCAAGCACACCGAGATCCTGCCGTTGTACGCACGCCTGTCGCCGGCCGAACAGCAGCGCATTTTCCAGTCCCACCCAGGGCGCCGAGTGGTGCTGGCGACCAACGTCGCGGAAACCTCGCTGACGGTGCCGGGCATTCGTTATGTGATCGACAGCGGCACCGCACGCATCAGCCGCTACAGCTACCGCGCCAAGGTGCAACGCCTGCCGATCGAGGCGATTTCCCAGGCCAGTGCCAACCAGCGTAAAGGCCGTTGCGGCCGGGTGGAGCCGGGGATTTGCATTCGCTTGTACAGCGAAGAGGATTTTATCGGCCGTCCGGAATTTACCGATCCCGAGATCCTGCGCACCAACCTCGCCGCCGTCATCCTGCAAATGCTGCATTTGCGCCTCGGCGAAATCACCGACTTCCCGTTTATCGAACCGCCGGATGGCAAGGCCATCAGCGATGGTTTCAACCTGTTGCAGGAACTCTCGGCGGTCGATCGCAACAGCCAGCTCACGCCATTGGGCCGTCAGTTGGCGCGCCTGCCTGTGGACCCGCGCATGGGCCGCATGCTGCTTGAAGCCGCCAAGCTCGGCAGCTTGCAGGAAGTGCTGATCGTGGCCAGCGCCATGTCGATCCAGGACCCGCGCGAGCGCCCACCGGAGCGCCAGCAGGCCGCCGACCAGGCCCACGCACAGTGGAAGGACCCGGACTCGGATTTCGCCGGCTTGGTCAACCTGTGGCGCGGCTTTGAAGAACAGCGCCAGGAACTGACGGCCAGCCCGCTGCGCAACTGGTGCCGCAAGAACTTCCTCAACTACCTGCGCCTGCGCGAGTGGCGCGACTCCCATCGCCAGTTGAGCCTGATCTGCCGCGACATGCAGTTGACCATCAACAAAGAACCGGCGGACTTCCCCAAGCTGCACAAGGCGGTGCTGTCCGGCCTGCTCAGCCAGATCGGCCAGAAGACCGAGGACGGCGATTATCTCGGCGCCCGTCAGCGACGCTTCTGGATTCACCCGTCCTCGGGTATCGGCAAGAAACGCCCGCAATGGCTGATGACCGCCGAACTGGTGGAAACCACCAAGCTGTATGCGCGCATGGTGGCGAAGATCGATGCCGACTGGATCGAACCGCTGGCCGGGCACTTGATCAAGAAAAACCACTTCGAACCCCACTGGGAGAAGAAGCGCGGCCAGGTGGTGGCGTTCGAGCAGATCACCCTGTTCGGGCTGATCGTGGTCGGGCGTCGGCCGGTGCATTACGGGCCGATTGACCCGGTGGTGTCGCGGGAGTTGTTTATTCGCGAAGGCTTGGTGCGTGGCGAGATCCAGTCCCGCGCCAAATGCCTGACGGCCAACCAGCAACTGCTGGAGCAGCTCGACGAACTGGAAGCCAAGGCGCGCCGCCGCGATATCCTGGCCGACGAAGAGACCTTGTACGCGTTCTATGACGCACGGCTGCCGGCGGAGATCCACCAGACCGCCACCTTTGACAGCTGGTACAAGGTCAACAGCCAGAAAGACCCGCAGTTGCTGATCATGCGCGAGGAAGACGTGCTGGCCCGCGAAGCCAGTGAAGTCACTGCCGCCCATTACCCGGACACCCTGCACCTGGGCGATCTGGAACTGGCCCTGAGTTACCACTTCGAACCCAACCACCCCCGCGACGGCGTGACCCTGCGCGTACCGGCACCGCTGCTGCCGGCCTTGCCGCCGGAGCGCCTGGAGTGGCTGGTGCCGGGGCTGATCGAAGCCAAGTGCATCGCCCTGGTGCGCAACCTGCCCAAGGCCCTGCGCAAGAACTTCGTGCCGGTGCCGGATTTCGTCAAGGCGGCGCTGCAGCGCATCGAGTTTGGCCAGGGTTCGCTGCCCCAGGCATTGGGGCGCGAATTGCTGCGCATGACCGGGGCGCGGGTCAGCGATGAGGCCTGGGCCGAAGCGGCGCAGCAGGTGGAAAACCATCTGAAGATGAACCTGGAAGTGGTCGACGGTCAAGGCAAGTTCCTTGGCGAGGGCCGCGACCTGGCCGAGTTGACCGCGCGTTTTGTCGAAGCCAGCCAGGCCGCGCTGGCCGTGCCGCACACCGCGAAAAGCCAGCAGCCGGTGGAGGCCAAGGTGTTCGCGGCGGTGGCCGAGAAAACCCAGCAGAAGATCGCCGGGCTGTCGATGACGGTCTATCCGGCGCTGGTGGAAGAAAACGGCACCGTGAAAGAGGGCCGTTTTTCCACCGCCGCCGAGGCTGAGTTCCAGCACCGCCGTGCGTTGCAACGCCTGTTGATGCAGCAATTGGCGGAACCGGCCAAATTCCTGCGCGGCAAATTGCCCGGCCTCACTGAACTGGGCCTGATGTACCGCGAACTGGGGCGTATCGACGCCCTGGTGGAAGACATCCTGCTGGCCAGCCTCGACACCTGTGTGCTGGAAGGCGAAGCCAGCCTGCCCCGTGACGGTGCCGGTTTGGCGGCGCTGGCTGAACGCAAGCGTGGCAGTTGGACCGAACACGCCGAACGCCTGGCGCGCCTGACCCTGGACGTGCTGAAGCTCTGGCATGGCCTGCAAAAGCGCTTCAAGGGCAAGATCGACCTGGCCCAGGCCGTGGCCCTGAACGACATCAAGCAGCAATTGAGCAACCTGGTGTATCCCGGCTTTGTGCGCGAAACCCCGGCGCAGTGGTTCAAGGAATTGCCGCGTTTTCTCAAGGCCATCGAATTGCGCCTGGAGAAACTGCCTGGCCAGGTGCAAAAGGATCGTGTGTGGAGCAGCGAACTGGGCGGCCTGTGGGCGCAGTACCAGAACCGCTTGAACAAGCACACCCAGGAAGGCAAGCGCGACCCGCAACTGGAGCTGTATCGCTGGTGGTTGGAGGAATACCGGGTGTCGTTGTTTGCCCAGCAGTTGGGGACCAAGGTGCCGATTTCCGACAAGCGCTTGAGCAAGCAGTGGAGCCTGGTCGAGGCCTGATCCCTTTCTCGGTTATCCAGACCAGAGAGGTCCAAATGTGGGAGGGGGCAATCTCCCACATTGAAACTTGATCGCGCTTTGATCAGGGTGTTTATCCGGCATATGGCGCCAAACCCCAGGGTTTGTGGCAAACTTCGCCGCTATAAATGCCGGGATCGTCGCAAAAGTCTGCGGCGCGAAGGAATAAAGCGATGCCAGTTTGATGTCCGCTGGGCGGAATAGAACTACTTACGGTTTGGTACGTCGGTACCAATATCATCTGCCTGACAGATTTAGAGGAACGATCGTGCATAACGTCGTCATCAGCGGCACTGGCCTGTACACCCCGGCCAACAGCATCTCCAACGAAGAGCTGGTGCAGTCTTTCAATACCTATGTGCAACAGTTCAACAGCGACAACGCCGCTGCCATCGAGCGCGGTGAAGTCCAGGCGCTGACGGAGTCGAGCGCTGCGTTCATCGAAAAAGCCTCGGGCATCAAGAGCCGCTTCGTGATGGACAAGGAGGGCATTCTTGACCCGCAGCGCATGGCGCCGCGCCTGCCCGAGCGCAGCAATGACGAGTGGTCGGTGCTTTGCCAGATGGCCATCGGTGCCGCCGAGCAGGCCCTGCAGCGCGCCGGCAAGACTGCCGCCGACATCGATGGTGTGATCGTCGCCTGTTCCAACCTGCAACGTGCCTACCCGGCCATCGCCATCGAAGTCCAGGAAGCCCTTGGCATCGCAGGCTTCGGTTTCGACATGAACGTGGCGTGTTCCTCGGCGACCTTCGGTATCCAGAACGCCGCCAACAGCATCCAGCTGGGCCAGGCCCGGGCGATCCTGATGGTCAACCCGGAAGTCTGCACCGGCCACTTGAACTTCCGCGATCGCGACAGCCACTTTATCTTCGGCGACGCCGCCACGGCCGTCGTCCTCGAGCGCGCCGACCTGGCGACCTCCGCGCATCAGTTCGACGTGGTGAGCACCAAGCTGCTGACCAAGTTCTCCAATAACATCCGCAACAACTTCGGTTTCCTCAACCGCGCGGCGGAAGAGGGCATCGGTGCGCCCGACAAGCTGTTCGTGCAGGAAGGCCGCAAAGTCTTCCGCGACGTGTGCCCGATGGTCGCCGAACTGATCGGCGTGCACCTGGCCGAGAACCAGTTGAACGTGGCCGATGTGAAGCGCTTCTGGCTGCACCAGGCCAACCTGAGCATGAACCACCTGATTGTGAAGAAACTGCTGGGCCGCGAAGCCACGGTGGAAGAAGCACCGGTGATCCTCGATACTTACGCCAACACCAGCTCGGCGGGTTCGGTGATTGCATTCCACACCTACCAGGACGATCTGCCCAAGGGCGCCGTCGCGGTACTCAGTTCGTTTGGCGCAGGCTATTCGATCGGTAGCGTGATCCTGCGCAAGCGTTAAGACAATCGAGGTCTTGAATGGCAGCAGCGGACGACGCGCACCTGCTTGAACGACTGCTCAAGGGCGAGCAACGGGCCTACAAGGAATTGGTCACCACGTACCAAAGCGCAATGCGGGCGGTGGCGTATGCCATCGCCGGCCAGCGGCATGCCGACGAAGTGGTGCAGGACGCCTGGCTGTCGGTGGTGCGCAACCTGGCCAAATTCGAAGGGCGTTCCAGCCTCAAGACCTGGCTGCTGACCATCACTGCCAACGCCGCCAAGGGGCGCTATAAGCAGAATCGTCGGGAAGTGCTGCTCGACGATTTGCCTTCGCCCCACGGCACCATCGGCGATGATCGATTCTCCCCCGATGATGGCCACTGGGCCGTCGCCCCGTATGCCTGGCACCAGGACACCCCGGAAGCCTTGCTGACCGAGGATGAGCTGCGCAAGTGCCTGGAGCACACGTTGCTGAGTTTGTCCGAACTGCAAAGCAGCGTGCTGGTGCTGCGTGAACGCCAGGGCCTGGAACTGGAGGAGATCTGTAATCTTCTGACGCTCTCACTCTCCAATGTCCGCGTGCTGTTGCATCGAGCACGGCTTAAAGTCTTCGCCACGGTGGAGCATTTTGAGGAAACGGGCGAATGTTGACCTGTAAAGAACAAGTGGCACGTTCCAGTGACTATCTCGATGGGCAATTGACCTTTCGCGAACGTCTGCTGGTGCGTCATCACTTGATGTTCTGCCCCAACTGCCGACGGTTTATCCGCCAGATGCGCCTGCTGCAGGCGACGTTGCGGATGCTGCCGCAGGAACCGGTGAAGGATGTGGATGCCTTGGCGCAGCGGCTGGCTGCCGAGCGGCTCAAGGATCAGAAAGGCGGGGAATAAGCAGGCTCGCGTGGGGCGATCGGACGGATGATGGGGACCGATCCACCCACGCAAGTCTGGTACAGCCACCTCGGGCCGTCCTGGCCCGAGGTCTTGAACACTTATCTTTAGAACTTGGCTTCTGCATCCAGCTGGAAGGTGTTGGCTTTGGCGCTACCGTCAACCAGCGTGCGGCTGTAGGTGTCGGTCTTGGTCAGGAAGTAGGTCGCGCCGACGGCGAAGTTCTTGTCGATGTCATAGCCGACTTTGAACTTGTGACCACGGGAACCGGTGAAGCCGCCGCCGAAGTCCGAATCGGTGAAGGCCCCCACCACGGCGTTTTTCTGCACGTCACGATAGTTGTAGTCCAGGTTGAAACCGAACACCTTGGACTTGGCACCCAGCAACCAGGCCGTGTCCGCATCGTCGATTGCGTCGTTGTTTTTCACGTACTGACCGTAGAACGACAGAGGCACCGCCAGGCCGCCGATATCGACTTGACCGAAGCCTTCATACAGGCGGAACTCGCCGTTGGGGGTGTTACCGTTGGTGGCCAGCACGTTCGGGGTGCTGGTGCCTGAGGCACGGCTGTCTTCATCGTTCTGGTAGGCGTAGACGCTGCCGCCCAGGGTCATTTTCAGGTTGTCGGTCACCGAGAAGCGGGTCCCCAACTGGCCGGTGGTCAGGCGCAGGTCATGGCGGTACTGCACGCCGTCACCGTCCACGTTGTCCTTGAGGTTGTAGTTACCCAGGCTGCCGAACAGCTCGGCGCTGCCGCCCAGTGGGTACTTGTAGGTGAGTGCCAGGCCTTCCGGGTTGATGTCGCTATCCCAGATCACATCGCCCATGTTGACCCAGGGCTGCAGCATTTTGCCGCCAATGATGTGCAGGTTTTTGATCTGGTCGGGGTGGTAGTCGATATAGCCGAGGTCCAGCCAGATCGATTTTTTATCGAAGTAGCCGTCCAGGTCCTGGTTGGTGGAGCGCGCATCGCTGCCGCCGCCGGTGGCGATACGAATACCGGTGTCCACCTGCGGGTTGATTTCGGTGTAGGCGCCGAGGCGTGCGCGGATCCGTTCGCGGTCCTTGTCACGACCGGTGACGCCGGCGCGGGTAACGCCATTTTCGCCTTCGACCTTGATGGTCTCGTGGCGCATGCGCACATCACCCTTGAACTGAGTCTTGGCGGCCCAGGCCAGTTTCTGGTCGAAGCTGCTCAGCTCGTTGGTTTTCTTCGCGGTGGCCGCGATCTGTTCGTTGGTCTCTTGTTGAGCTTGCCGTGCGATCTGCTGTTCTTTCTGGTCTTTGGCCAACTCGTTTTGCAGTTCGGTGTACTGCGAAGCGGTGATTTGGCCGTTGGCCTTGAGCATGTCGAGCAATTTAGCGTCGACTGCAGCGCTGGCCGGAACGCTCAGGGCCAGTAACAGGCCCCCGCACAGGGCCGCTGCAGTTTTAGTGGAAGCAAGACGCATATCAATCTCCGAAAGTGAGGAGGGATGGCAAACCATCCAGGACACAACCGACCGATGACGGACGGAAAAGTAACCACCTGATAGAACCAGGCGCTCTAAAAACAGGCGTCAGTATCACGATCGTTTATGACGGCGCAGTGGCGAAGTGATGTCATGTAGATGACAAATTATTTAAGAATGGAACTATTGATTTAGAGCCTTGTCGGGCGATTCGGGGGTGTGCCCGGACCTGCGATAAGCGATACTCGCGAGGTTTTCATGCCATGACGTAGTGAGGATGCCAATGCCGCTGCAACGCCTGGACAGCCTGTCCGAAATCGCCCCGCAGGCCTGGGACGCACTGGTGCCGGACGCCCAGCCTTTTGTGCGGCACGCCTTCCTCAGCGCGCTGGAAGACAGTGCCAGCCTGGGCCCTCAAGCGGGCTGGCAACCGGAGCATTTGTTACATTGGGAAGGCGACCGACTGGTGGCGGCATTGCCCAGTTATCGCAAATGGCATTCCTACGGCGAGTACGTGTTCGACCATGGTTGGGCCGATGCCTGCGAGCGTGCGGGCATTGATTACTACCCCAAGCTGCTGACGGCCGTACCATTCAGCCCGGTCAGCGGCCCCCGCTTGTTGGCGGCCAGCGTCGACGATGGTTTCGAACTGCTGAAGAGCCTGCCGGGCTACCTGGAAATCGAAGGGCTCTCCAGTGCCCATATCAACTTCACCGACGGCTTGGCCGATGAGGCGTTAGCCCAACAACCGGGTTGGTTGCAGCGCCTGGGTTGTCAGTTTCACTGGCAGAATCGCGGCTACCGTGACTTCCAGGATTTCCTCGACGCCCTCAGTTCCCGCAAACGCAAACAGATGCGCAAGGAGCGCGAACAAGTGGCGGGGCAGGGCATCGACTTCGAATGGTTGCAAGGCCACGAGCTGAACGAGGCGCAGTGGGATTTTGTCTACGCCTGCTACGCCAATACCTACGCAGTACGCCGCCAGGCACCGTACTTGACCCGCGCGTTTTTCAGCCTGCTGGCCGAGCGCATGCCCGAGGCGATCCGTGTGGTGCTGGCCAGGCAAGGCACGCGACCGGTGGCCATGGCCTTCAGCCTGATCGGTGGCGACAGCTTCTACGGCCGCTACTGGGGTTGCCTGGCGGAGTTTGACCGGCTGCATTTTGAAACCTGCTTCTACCAGGGCATGGACTACGCCATCGCTCATGGCCTGCAACGCTTCGACGCCGGCGCCCAGGGCGAGCACAAATTGATTCGCGGGTTCGAGCCGGTGATCACCCGGTCGTGGCACTACCTGCGCCACCCCGGGTTGAAGAATGCCGTGGAGGATTTCCTCGAGCGCGAGCGGGTGGGGATTGTGGCGTATGCCGAAGAGGCGAGGGCGGCGCTGCCTTACCGGCAGGGCTGAACCATTGGTCTGGCAATGCTGGCAGGACGTAATGGAGTCGATATCCTGTATGTACAAAAGTACATACAGGATGTGCCATGCATTTTGAGTGGGATGAGTCCAAGCACGGCATCGATTTCAACGACGTTCCGGATATCTTTCGGCATCCAATGCTGGCCTTGCGCGATGATCGAGCGGATTATGGCGAAGAGCGTTGGATCAGTATTGGCTGGATCAAATTGTTAATGGGTGTGGTCGTATACACCGAGCGGCATGGTGATGTGATCCGTATCATTTCCGCCCGAAAAGCAACCAAGAAGGAGGCCAAATATTATGACGCAAACATCGAAAACTGATTGGGAGCGCCTGGCCAAGATGAATGATGAAGAAGTTGATACCAGCGATATTCCTGAGTTGGACGCGGAATTTTTCCGACGTGCAGAATTACGCGTTCCAATAAAGCAAGCCGTTACTATTCGACTGGACGCCGACGTTTTGGAGTGGTTTAAAGGTCAGGGTACGGGCTACCAGACGCGCATCAATCAATTGTTGCGCCAATATATGCAGGCTCATCAGGGTTGAGTATCTGCCCATTGAAATCAGCCCTGCTCTACCGGCAGGGCTGACCCTTTGTCTCAGCCCGGCTCCTCCTTGCCCAGCCATCGATAGACCACACCGCCCACCACCGCACCGAGGATCGGCGCGAGCCAGAACATCCACAACTGCTGGATCGCCCACCCGCCCACGATCAATGCCGGGCCGGTACTGCGGGCCGGGTTGACCGAGGTGTTGGTCACGGGGATGGAGATCAGGTGGATCAAGGTGAGGGCCAGGCCAATGGCGATGGGCGCGAGGCCCTTCGGGGCACGGTGGTCGGTGGCGCCGAGGATGATCAGCACGAACATGGCTGTCATCACCAGCTCGCAGACAAACCCCGCTGCCATTGAATAGCCGCCCGGCGAATGCTCGCCATAGCCGTTGGAGGCCAGCCCACCGGCCAGTTCAAAGCCCGGCCTGCCGCTGGCGATGAAGTACAACAATGCGGCGGCGACCACCCCGCCGACGACTTGGGCCACGATATACGCCGGTAACTCCCTGGCCGGAAACCTCCCGCCCACTACCAGCCCCACCGATACCGCCGGGTTGAGGTGACAACCGCTGATATGCCCGATGGCCACCGCCATGGTCAGCACCGTGAGCCCGAACGCCAGGGCCACGCCCAGCAATCCGATCCCGACTGCGGGAAACGCGGCGGCCAACACCGCACTCCCGCAACCACCCAACACCAGCCAAAACGTTCCCAACCCCTCTGTGACTGAACGCTTGAACAAAGACATGCAGCACGTCCTTGATAGATCGCTCTACCCAATCAGTAAATCAGTGATGCTCCCTGCAGATTTACTTCAGCGCCCGTCTGGGCACTGCACTGAGTACAGCACGGTTTTTACACAAATCCAGGCCACCAAATGTGAGAGGGGGCTTGCTGCCGATAGCGGAGTGTCAGTCGCAAAATGTGGTGACTGACCCACCGATATCGGGAGCAAGCCCCCTCCCACATTTGCTTCAGTCGATGCCGACAAACCCTCCGGTCTGGTGCTGCCACAAGCGTGCATACAAACCGCCATGGGCCAGCAGTTCGGCATGGCTGCCCGTCTCGGCAATCTGGCCTTTCTCCAGCACCACCAGGCGGTCCATCCGCGCGATGGTCGACAACCGGTGCGCAATCGCAATCACCGTCTTGCCTTGCATCAGGGTCTCCAGGCTTTCCTGGATCGCCGCCTCCACTTCCGAGTCCAGCGCCGAGGTGGCTTCGTCCATGATCAGGATCGGCGCATCCTTGAGCAGTACACGGGCGATAGCGATACGTTGACGCTGCCCACCGGAGAGTTTCACCCCGCGTTCGCCGACGTGGGCATCCAGCCCGGTACGGCCTTCCGAGTCCGACAGCAGCGGGATGAACTCGTCGGCACGCGCCTTATGCACGGCGGCCCAGAGTTGTTCGTCGGTGGCGTCCGGCTTGCCGTACAGCAGGTTGTCGCGGATCGAGCGGTGCAGCAGCGAGGTGTCCTGGGTGATCATGCCGATCTGTTCGCGCAGGGTTTCCTGGGCCACTTCGGCGATGTCCTGGCCGTCGATCAGGATCCGCCCGCCTTGCAGGTCGTAGAGGCGCAGCAGCAGGTTGACCAGGGTCGACTTGCCCGCGCCGGACGGGCCGATCAGGCCGATCTTTTCACCGGCCTGGATGTTCAGGTTCAAGCCGCCAATGATCCCGCTCTGCTTGCCGTAGTGGAAATCCACCTGCTCGAAGCGTACTTCGCCATGGGGCACTGTCAGGCGCGGGGCGTTGTTGCGGTCGACCACGGCCAGGGGTTGGGCAATAGTCTTGAGGCCGTCCTGCACGATGCCGATATTTTCGAAAATGCCGTTGACCACCCACATGATCCAGCCGGACATGTTGACGATACGAATCACCAGGCCGGTAGCCAGGGCAATCGCGCCCACCGAGATCAGCGACTGGGTCCACAACCACAGGGCCAGGCCGGTGGTGGTGACGATCAGCAGGCCGTTGAGGACGGTGATGACCGCATCCATGCTGGTGAGCACGCGTGCCGCCAGCTGGGTTTTTTCGGTTTGCTCAATGATCGCTTCCTTGGCGTATTCCTGCTCATTCTGGGTATGGGCGAACAGCTTCAAGGTGGTGATGTTGGTGTAGCCGTCGACGATGCGCCCCATGAGTTTGGAACGGGCTTCGGAAGAAATCACCGAACGCTCTTTCACCCGCGGTACGAAGTAACGCAATGCCAGGCAGTAACAAATGATCCAGGTGATCAACGGAATCATCAGTCGCCAGTCGGCCTCGGCAAACAGCACCAGGGAGGTGATGGCGTAGATCGACACGTGCCAGATGGCTTCCGCTGTTGCCACCGCAGAGTCACGCAAGGAGTTGCCGGTTTGCATGATGCGCTGGGCAATGCGCCCGGCGAAATCGTTCTGGAAGAAATTCAGGCTCTGCTTGAGCACATAGCTGTGGTTCTGCCAGCGGATCAGGCTGGTCATGCCGGGGTTGATGGTCTGGTGCACCAGCAAGTCGTGCAGGCCATTGAAAATCGGGCGCAGCAGCAGGGCGACCACGGCCATCCAGATCAGCTCGGTGCTGTGGATCTGGAAGAAGTCGGCGGGCGGTGTGCCCTGGGCCAGGTCGATGATACGGCTCAGGTAGCTGAACAGCGCGACTTCGATCAGCGCACCGACCAGGCCCACCACCAGCAGTGCGGCAAAACAGGGCCACACCTGGCGCAGGTAGTAGAGGTAGAAGGGCAGGACTTTGTCGGGAGGGGCGGCGCTGGGAGCGTCGCGGAAAATATCGATCAGTTGTTCAAAACGACGATAGAGCATTAGGGTTGACGCCCGCCTGGCGGGCTCTCCTTTCAAATGCGCGCGCGGCCTTGTGGGCCGTGCGCGGAGTTTCCTGCAGACTTCAGTCGATGCGCTTGGCCGACTTGATCAGGACAGGATCGATTGGCACGTTCTGCATGCCTTGCTTGGTGGTGGTCTGGGAGTTGACGATGATATCGACCACATCCATGCCCTTGACCACTTTGGCGAACACCGCATAACCGGCATCGCGACCCGGGTCGAGGAAGGCGTTGTCAGCCACGTTGATGAAGAACTGGCTGGTGGCCGAATCCGGGTTCGAGGTGCGGGCCATCGACAGCGTGCCACGCACGTTATGCAGGCCATTGCTGGCTTCGTTCTTGATCGGCGCTTCGGTCGGCTTTTGCGACATCTGCTGGGTGAACCCGCCACCCTGGACCATGAAGCCCGGGATCACGCGGTGGAAGATCGTGTTGGTGTAGAAGCCTTTGTCGACATAGGCGAGGAAATTCTTGGTACTGATCGGCGCCTTGACCGGGTCCAGTTCGATTTCAATGTCGCCGTTGGTGGTGGAGATCAATACGTGTGGCGCCTTGGAAGGCTCGGCGGCCATCAGGTTGGCAGCGAACAGAACGGAACCGGCAAAAAAGGCGATTTTTTTCAGCATGGGTCAGTGATCCTGGGTAGTGGTTTCGACTGTCTCTAGAAAATCGAGCAGGGTGGTATTAAAGACTTCGGGTTGGTCCAAGGGCGTGGCATGGCGGGAATCCTCGATCACCACCAGTCGCGCATCGGGCAGCAGTTTTACATAGTTTTCTTTCTGGGCCACGGGGGTGTAGTCGTGGTCGGCGCTGATGACCAGGGTTGGACAGGTAATCCTCGAAAGTCGTTCCTGTACGCCCCAGCCCACAATCGCATCGAAGCTGGCGAGATAAGCACGTTTGTCGTTTTTTGCCCAGCGTTCGGCCATCTTGCGGCGCAGGTCGGCCTGTGCCGGTTTTGGGAACAGCCGGTCGCCGAGTGCCTTGCCGATGGTGGCGAGGCTGAGCACACGGGCGAGCGTCCAGCGCCTGGCCCACCACCAGTACTCCTGGGCACTGCGTACCTTGACCTGTGGCGCGCTGTTGACGATGCATAGGCTCTTGACCCGGCCGGGTTCGTCCACCGCCAGCTGGAACGCGATCATGCCGCCCATGGACAAACCCACCACATGGGCGGGCGGCAGATCCAGGTGCTCGATCAGGGCGACCAGGTCGTAGGTGAACCCTTCGATGCTATAGCGCTCCCGAGGCTTGTCGGAGCGCCCATGACCGCGCACATCCACCACAATCAGGCGGTAGTGGCGGGCCAGCGCTGGCACCTGCAGTTCCCAATCCTGGCTGCTGGAGCCCAGGCCGTGGATCAGGATCAGCGGCGTGCCGTGGCCGTATTCCTCATAGTGCAGGCTGCAGCCTTCATGGTCGAACCAGGCCATGCATGAACTCCGTTTCAGGCTTGCTGGGGGGCGGCGAAAGGCGCGTCCAGGGGGGCGGTGTCAAAGGTGCGCAGCAGCTCCACGAGGATCTGCGTCGCCGGCCCCAAGGGTTTGTCCTTGTTTGAATACAGGTAGAACGTGGGGTGGCGGCTGCCGCCCTGTTCCAAGGGTAGCTGCTTGAGCACGCCTTCGGCGAGTTCACGCTCGATCATGTGCCGTGGCAGCCAGGCAAAACCCAGGCCGCTGCCGACAAACGCGGCGGCGGTGGCCAGGCTGCCGACGGTCCAGCGTTGTTCGGCGCCGAGCCAGCCTACATCCCGGGGTTGCTGGCGGCCGGAGTCGCGGATCACCACCTGCATCTGGCTTTCCAGGTCCTGGAAGCTCAGTTCGCGGTTCATGCGGTGCAAGGCGTGCTCGGGGTGGGCCACGGCGACGAACTCCACGTCGCTCATTTCGGTGCCCAGGTAGCCGGGGATGCTGAAGCCGCAAATCGCCAGGTCGGCCACGCCTTCCATCAACAGCTCTTCGACGCCGGACAGCACCTCTTCACGCAAACGCACCCGGCAACCACGGCTCTGCGGCATGAACGCGGTGAGTGCGCGTACCAGGCGCGCGTTGGGGTAGGCCGCATCGACGACCAGCCGCACTTCGGCTTCCCAGCCCTGTTCCATATGGTGGGCGAGGTCTTCCAGCTGGCTGGCGTTTTTCACCAGTTGCCGGGAGCGGCGCAGCAGCACTTCACCGGCGTCGGTGAGTACCGCCTTGCGCCCGTCGATGCGCAGCAGCGGCACGCCGAGTTGGTCTTGCATACGGGCCACGGTGTAGCTCACCGAGGACTGCGAACGGTGCAGCGCTTCCGCTGCCTGGGCGAAGCCGCCGTGGTCGACGACGGCTTGCAGCGTGCGCCATTGATCGAGGGTAACGCGGGGCGCTTTCAAGATGTGTTCCTCTTGTCCTAAGCTGGCGGTCCCTATTGGAGACTGCCGAATGAGAAAATTCTGTTGTGTGTTGCTGACGCTGCTGCCGATGAGCGCGTTTGCCTACCCCATCGACGTGACGAAAAAGATCGACGGCGTGAGCATCGATTACACCGCCTCCGACGTGGACGGCGATATCAGCTCGATCCAGCTGAATAACTACGGCACCCAGGACGCCGTGTGTTCGGTAACGTTCACCAACGGCCCGGAATCGCCGCGTCGTCGCACGGTTACGGTGCCGGCGGGGAAAAGCACCAACACCACGGTCAAGTTCAACCGCGCCATTATCAAGATGCGTATCGCGTTGGCCTGCGCGCCGAAATAACACAGCAGCGGAGCATGCCCATCGGGATACTCCGCTTATAAACAAATTTATAGATGGGTTATAGCAGTTTTTTGCGCTTTTTTATCGAATTGGCTCTGTCTAATCTCCACTCCATCGACTTACAGCAATTACAGATGGAGCCTACGAAGCCATGTCCAATGTTCTGATCATCGAAAGCAGCGCCCGCCAGCAGGATTCGATCTCCCGCCAACTGACCCAGCAGTTCATCAGCCAATGGCAGGCCGCCCACCCGATGGACCGGATCACGGTACGTGACGTGGCGCTCAACCCGGTTCCGCACCTGGACGCCAACCTGCTCGGCGGCTGGATGAAACCGGCGGATCAGCGCAACGGTAACGAACAGGCTTCCCTCGACCGCTCCAACGAGTTGACCGACGAACTGCTGGCCGCCGACGTGCTGGTGATGGCCGCACCGATGTACAACTTCGCCATCCCCAGCACCCTCAAGGCCTGGCTGGATCACGTGTTGCGGGCGGGTGTGACCTTCAAGTACACCCCCACCGGGCCGCAAGGTTTGTTGACCGGCAAGCGTGCCATTGTGTTGACCGCGCGGGGTGGCATCCACACCGGCGCCAGTTCCGATCACCAGGAACCGTACCTGCGCCAGGTCATGGCCTTTATCGGCATCCACGATGTCACTTTCATTCACGCCGAAGGGGTGAACCTGAGCGGGGACTTCCAGGAAAAGGGCATCAACCACGCCAAGGCCCAGCTGGTACAGCTCGTGGCATGAGGTGGTTGATCCTTTAATCGTCAGATAATCGCGCGGTGTTTATATCGCTCCACGCCAACCCTTCAAGTACGCGTACGAACCTCCCTTTGCACTTGTTGCTCCTGAGTGCTCCTGCCCGACTGCCGCTTTAGCGAGGTCGGGTTTTTTTTGCCCCGAGTTTCTTCAATCGCCGAAAACCTTTAATGTCCCGCCCATTCGATGCGAGGCGCACATGGGCTATCTACTGGTTGTCACCCTGATTCAGGCATTTTCCTTCAGCTTGATCGGCGAATACCTCGCCGGTCACGTCGACAGCTACTTCGCGGTGCTGGTGCGTGTCGTGCTGGCCGGGCTGGTCTTTATCCCGCTGACCCGCTGGCGCTCGGTCGAACCTGCCTTTATGCGCGGCCTGCTGGTGATCGGCGCGCTGCAGTTTGGCGTGACCTATGTGTGCCTGTACCTGAGCTTTCGTGTGCTCACGGTGCCGGAGGTGCTGCTGTTCACCATTCTCACGCCGTTACACGTGACCCTGATCGAGGATGCGCTCAACCGGCGCTTCAACCCGTGGGCACTGGTTGCTGCCCTGGTGGCAGTGGCGGGGGCGGCGGTGATTCGCTTCGACCAGATCACCCCGCACTTCCTGATGGGCTTCCTGCTGCTGCAACTGGCTAACTTCACCTACGCCGCCGGGCAAGTGATGTACAAGCACCTGGTGGCACGCTACCCGAGTGACCTGCCGCACTACCGGCGTTTCGGTTATTTCTACCTCGGTGCGTTGCTGGTGGTGTTGCCGGCGTTCCTGTTGTTCGGCAAGGCCGATTTCCTGCCGCAAGCGCCGCTGCAATGGGGTGTCTTGCTGTTCCTCGGGCTGGTCAGCACTGCCCTTGGCATTTATTGGTGGAACAAAGGCGCCTGCCTGGTGCATGGCGGAACCCTGGCGGTGATGAACAACCTGCATGTGCCGGTAGGATTGTTGCTGAACCTGCTGATCTGGAACCAGCACGAGCCGCTGGGTCGCCTGGCCTTGGGTGGCCTGGTGATCCTGGGGGCGGTGTGGATAAGTCGATTGGGCGTAAAGCCCGCGCCTGGCGTACAGTCTGCGACGTGATCGGTCGAAGGCAAGCGTGAGCGGCAATGAAAGTCTGCTATCGAAAAGAACGGTGTGGGGGCGGCAGAGTGGACAAGATTGATGAACTGATCATTGCAGCCTTGAAGGATGACTCCCGAGTCAGCCTGGCGCAATTGGCGCGGCAAGTTCATAAGTCTCGAACCGCAGTGGAGTCGCGTGTTCAAAAGCTGATTGAGAAAGGCATCATCCTGGGCTTCACCATCAACGTCGCCGAGGGCGATGAGACCCTGCAAGCGGCGTTCTTGATGCTGACGCTCAATGGCAGCAACTGCCATCTGGTGTTTCCGAAGATCCAGCAGTTCAGCCAGGTAGTGCATGCCTATTCACTGTTTGGCGACGTGGACATGATGCTCGACGTTCGGTACAGGAGCTTTGAAGAGCTGATGGTCTTCAAGGACAGCCTGCTGAAGATCGAGCATGTGAAGGAAGTGGTGGTCAACCCGGTGCTGAAGGCCTGGCGCTAGGCGCCGGCCAGCCCTTCATGTGCTGGCTTCAGGCGTGGTCGCGCACGGTTTCAAGAAAATGATGGCTCAGGTTCGGCATTTTCTGGCGCAGGGTGTCCACGAGTTCTTCGATGACCGCCTGGTTGAACTGGAACGATGTGTCGTCGTGCCCCAGGATCACCACCAACAACCTCGACGAGTCTTTTGTCAGCCGGAAGTCATGGGCATCGGCATCCACCTTGCCGATGCTCGCCAACGGCACATCACCGCAGGTATAGACGATATCGCCGACGGGAATCGTGATGGCCTTCTTGGCGAACAGGGGGCGTAGCACCCTCGGCTTTTCCGACCGCATCACGTAGATGTCATCCTTCTGATGATAGGTGTGCACGCCGATGCTGACCCCATGTCGGATCGCGACCGCGTTATAGGCGTCGACGATGTTGTTGATGGGGTACACGCCTTTGGCGATGAAGCGGCGCAGCAGCTTTTCGTTGGCACTCACGGTATTTTCGTAGCCGAGTTTCTTGAGCTGTTTGGCAAACCCTTCGTACACGACGTTCGAGTCCAGCTCGTTAAGGCGCGAGGCCACGTGGTTCAGGTTACTTTGCAGTACCCCGACGAAGCTCTGGTCATCCGACACGGTGATGTCTTCGATCACGGCGGCGCACGCATTATTGATGCCCAGCTCACAGGCTGACTTTCTGATGATCAAACGACTTTTCATAACCTTAGCCCCACAGTTTTTTTCGCAGGTTGGCGGTACTGGTGTCCAGTTGCTGCGCCGAAGGGCTTTGCAGCCAGAACAGCCCTGGACAGGTGGCGAAGTCGATCGTGACCGGCGTGGTATCGCCGGCGCCGATGAAATAACGGTGCCCGCAATAGGCCTCGTCCGCCTGCGCGCTTTGTATGGCCTGGGGTGAGGGAGGAGCGAAGGCATGGCGTTCATCGGAACAGAAGAAACCGATCCGGCCATGGCTGATCTGGCTGACCGCATCGGCCTGGGGGCGTGGGTGGCCGAGGTAGCTGTCGATCGACAGTGACAGCAAGTCGGGGTGATACACCTGCTGGAACAGCAGGGGCGCGATGCCGCCGTGCAAGCGACCGCCGGCCTCGATCATCACCGGCCCGGCCTCAGACCAGATGATTTCCATATGAATCGGCCCGACCCGCACGCCCAGGGCCGCTGCCGCCTGGCGCGCGTAGTCGGTCAGCGGTTGCAGTTCTTCAGCCCGCGGGTCGAGGGTGTCGAGGCTTTCGTAGACAAACATGCTGCCGTTCTTCTGGATCTTGGTGTACTTGCAGACGCTGGCAACGACGTAGGTGCCGTCAAAGGCGACCATATCCACCACGTACTCCGGTCCCGCTATGAACGACTGCACGATAAAACCGAGGTTGACTTCGCCCAGGTCGTTTTTCTGCTGCCAGGCCGCGTTTTTCAAGGCGGTCTCCACTTCGCGCTTGCCTTGGGCAAACACCACGCCTTCGGTGGCGGCCGAGTTCAGCGGCTTGACCACATAGGTGGCCGCCTCGTCGAGTTTGGCCAGCACTTCGCCGATGCGGCTCGGTGAGCTCAGCAAGTGCGAATCGATGTGGGCCAACTGGTATTTTTTCAGCGCCTGCTGCATGGAGAACTTGTTGCGTCGCAGGTCGCTGGTGATACGGCTATTGCCCGGGATGTCGAGCAGCTCCGTCAGGTAGTCCGTGAGGTAGATCGCGGTTTCGCAACCGGCGATCACGGCGCTCGGTGACAAGGCTTCCAGGGTAATCAACAGGCTCTCTTCCCAGGCATACACCTCATGGAAGTTCTCTGTGATCAGGTCGTTGGTGAAGTGTTCAGGCAAGGCGCGTGTGGAGATCACGGCGATGCACCGTATGCCCTGTGCGTTGAGCAAGGGCGCGTAGAGTTTGCCCGTGGAGAACGGGTCAACGATCAGTACGGTTTTCACGTCGTGCATTCCTTATTCCGTGGTGGCGGTGGGCGCGGCGGCCGGGGTCAGGTTCCACGCCAGTACGGCGGTGGCCAACAGGCCGGCGGAGACGATCATCAACAGGCGGGCGCCTTCGAGTCCGAGAAATCCCGAGGTGGTGAAGAACGTCAGGATCATCGGTGCCGAGCCACTGACCAGCAGGTAGTAGAGCGAACTCTTGGCCGCGATCACATCGGCTACCCGGGCGTTGGGCGCCGACTCGATCAGGGTTTTACGCAGCTGGATCCGCAGGCTGTTGATGCAAAAACCCAGCAGGAAGGCCGCAGCCATCATCACGTAGAGGTTCTGGAAGTAGACGATTGCCACGTCCGCCAGTATCACCAGCGAGATGGCTCCGTAGCTGTTGAGCTTGATGCGCGGCAATACCGCGGCGCTGAAGGCGCCCAGGCCGGCCAGGCCACTGGCGACGCCAAACAGGGTGGCATTCCACTCATTGAGCTTTTGAAAAACGATGGGCACCAGGCTGTTGAACGCGCCGATATGGAAGCCGATCATGCTCAACACGATGATCAGAATGTAGAGGTTGCGCGGCAGCTCCAGCGGTGGTGCATTGGAGGCCCCAGTGGCCTGTTCGGCGGTATGTTCGTTGGGGTTGTCGGCCACCAGGAGAATGGCCGCGAGCGAGAGGATCGCCGCCAGGCTGATGATCTGCAGCGTCTGGTTGACCGAGAACACATCCACGATCAACCCTCCCAGCAGCGCACCGCCGAAAGCACCGATCTGGATGGAGGTTTGCATCAACCGCGCGCAGGTATCGCTGTCGGTGAGGCCGGCCAGCACCAGCTTGGTATTTTTCGATTCCAGGGTGCTGATGGTGAAGTAGTCGGTGACGCCCACCACGAACGCGATGGCCAGGAAGCCGATCGGCAGCAAGGCGGCCTGGGTAAACGACAGCCCCAGTACTGCGGCGAAGGCCGCCAGGCGAATGTACAGCAGTCGTTTCAGGCTGAGCTCAATGGTAAAGAACTTGCCGATGTACTGTTCGCACAAATAGGGCACCACGGTCGCCACGCACAAGGTGGCGCCGACCAGGAATGTTGAACCGGTGGTCTCCAGGCCGAACCAGACCATCGCGATGACAATCGCCATGTCGAGGCCGGTGAACAGGGTCACGATTGAATAGAACGCGGTCAATGTCGATTTAGTATTCATGGGCTTCATCAGTTGTAGCGGGAGATTTTAAGCAGCGGCACACAGCGCTCGGTGTCGCCGACGACGGTGCTGATCTGGTTTCTGACGCGCACCGTGGGCAGTGCTTTTTTTTCCAGGTTGCAGACCTTGTAGGCGTTGTCGTGCCAGGGACAGATCACGCTTTGGCCGTCGCCTGTCACTTCGCCCATGTGCAGCGGGCCGCCACGATGGGGGCATGCGGTGGGCAGCAATTGCGTCGAATACGCATGACGCTTGAGAAAGTAGGTTCTTTCCCCCACGGCCACATAGTTGGCGTGGGTGATATTCAGGCTGATGGCTTTCATTGGGTTGCCTACTCAGATGGCGGTGACGGTGTACGTGCAGGACGGGCTGGTGATGCGGGTGCCGTGCAGCATTCCCTTGGGAATTACCACGCCTTCGCCGGCCTTGAGGCGCACCGTCAGTTCGGGGCTGGCGACGAACTCCAGCTCGCCTGATTCGACCCAGAACAGTTCGTCATTCGGGTGGGTATGCAGCACCGACAGCTCGTGTTCGGTCTCGGTAATCCTCAGGTCCACCGGTTTGTGGCCCTGGAGCGCCGCTGCCTGTGCGCGATGCTCATCGAACGCGTCATGCCAGTTGATATGGGCATACAACTCTTCGTCGGCGATGTCCTGAAGCAGCCTGAACTCTTCAAAGCCGCGAATAAGGTCGGGGATGATCTGGGGGCCGAACTGCTTGATCATGGGAATGATCAGGCGCTGGAGGGCCATTCTTCCGTGGTGCACATCGATGTGGGCATGCTCATCGAAATAGCCCGTGGAGACGCTGCCGTTGAAGATGGTCTTGATCGCGCGTGACTGGTGCTTGGTGGTCAGCGCCAATGTAGCTTCGGTGTAGTACATGGCGCCGATATAGCGGAAAAGCTCGCCATGGTTGGCCGATACGTAGTGGAAGTAGTTGGTGAGCGACAGCGACGCCGGCGTATAGAACTGCCAGTAGTGGTGCACGTGATGGGACATGCCCATGTCCTGGAGCATGTCTTCAAAAATGGTGCTGTGCTTCTTTTTGTCGACGCCGTAGCCATACTCGTCGATCAGGATCTTGAACAATTCGCTGGTGTACGCACCGCTGTTGCCCAGTACGTTGCGGGCCATGGCCGATGCTTCACTGAGGAAGTCTCCCGCACATTGCGTCATGAAAAACCTGGCGGCTCGCTCGGGATGGCGGCTGGTGGTCAGCACTTCATGGAGTTTGGACTCGGATCGGGCGACGTCATCCAATACTTTATCGGTGTGGGCGATAAAAGAGTCCAGGCACCAAGGGCCATTGATATGTACTTCTTCCTTGAGCCAGTTGTACAAGTAGTGTTCCAGCAACGGGCGGATCTTTTTGCCACTGGCTGCGTGCTGCGGATCATAGAAACGCTTGAACGCCTTGAAGTCCAGTTCCAATGGCGGCTTGGGCAAGAAGACCAGGTCTTGTTCGTAGATATTCAATAACAACCGCTGTGCCAATAGATGCTGGCTGTTTGAAAGCTGGTCGCTGGTCAGGCAGGTGGTGATGATTGAATCGGTTACGTCCTGCGGCCGCGAAGGGCGCTGGTAGGGGTTTTGGGTATAAAAATCGTGGGGTTGAGCAAAGGCGCCAGCACCACAATAGTGGGTCAATGCTTCGGCATTCGAACTTAATACAAAGTCTGCTGCATTATCGGAAAGCTGAGTTGTCCATAACATGAGGGGGGCCTTTTGCTGGCGTTGTTTGATGGCCAGATGCTAAGGCGTGGATTTTTTTTAAAACAGATTAGAAATAGTGCGCGCAAGTAGTGAAATTCACTAAAGGCGTAGGAGAAATTTTCTTTATGGGGTGGGCCCGTTGAATAATCGGCAGCAGCGGCTATACATAGACGCTGGCTTTTATCGGTCGTGTTTAGATGAATACGGTTGCGCCCATCGTCCTATATAGCGACGAGGCGCTTGCCAGCCCCTCGTCGATATCGTTGTCACTACGCCGGGGTTTCCAAGGTTCGGGCAGTGCCTGCCAGGGCCAGTATCCCGGTGCGCAAGTCGGTGCCGCTGGGTTGCTGGTACAGGTTCAATCCGAACTCCGGCAACACGGCCAGCAGGTAGTCGAAAATATCCCCCTGGATCCGCTCGTAATCGGCCCACACGGTGGTGCGGGTAAAGCAGTAGATCTCCAGCGGCACGCCCTCGGCGGTGGTTTGCATCTGGCGCACCATGCAGGTCATGTTCGGCTGGATGTCCGGATGGCTTTTGAGGTAGGCCAGGGCATACGCGCGGAAGGTGCCGAGGTTGGTCATGCGCCGGCGGTTCGCCGACAGTTGCGCGCTGTGGCCCTGGGCTTCGTTCCAGGCCTTGAGTTCGGCCTGCTTGCGCCCGATGTAGTCGGTGAGCAGGTGCACCTGGGTCATGCGCACTTCTTCATCGTCACGCAAAAAGCGCACGCCGCTGGCATCAATAAACAGGCTGCGCTTGATGCGTCGCCCACCCGAGGCCTGCATGCCGCGCCAGTTCTTGAACGATTCCGACATCAGGCGCCAGGTCGGGATGGAGACGATGGTCTTGTCGAAGTTCTGCACCTTGACCGTGTGCAGGGTGATGTCCACCACATCGCCATCGGCGCCGACCTGGGGCATTTCGATCCAGTCGCCGACGCGCAGCATGTCGTTGCTGGTCAATTGCACGCTGGCGACGAATGACAACAGCGTGTCCTTGTAGACCAACAGGATCACCGCCGACATCGCACCCAGGCCCGACAGCAGCAACAGTGGCGAACGGTCAATCAGGGTCGCGACGATGATGATCGCGCCAAACACGTACAGCACCATCTTCGCCAACTGCACGTAGCCCTTGATCGAGCGGGTACGCGCGTGTTCGGTGCGCGCATAGATGTCCAGCAGGGCGTTGAGCAGGGCGCTCATGGCCAGCATCAGGAACAGGATGGTCAGGGCCAGGGCCACATTGCCGATAAACAGGATGGCGGTCTTGCTCAGGTCCGGCACCAGGTACAGGCCGAACTGGATCACCAGCGACGGCGTCATCTGCGCCAGGCGGTGGAAGACTTTGTTGTGCCGCAGGTCGTTGAGCCAGTGCAGCGCCGGTTGCCGGCCAAGCAATTTGACGGCGTGGAGGATGAGGTAACGCGCCACACGTCCGAGCAGCAGGGCCACCACCAGCAACACCAGGAAACCGAGGCTGGCATGCAGCAGCGGGTGTTCGTCGAGGGTGCCCCAGAGGTCTTGGACGTTGAGCCAGAGCTGTTTGATATCCATGGATGAAACCGATTCTTCTGTAAGACAAGACGGCGCGATTAGAGCATTTAAGTGCAACAAAGTTGATGCCGTGGACAAATGCTCTGACAAAAAAGCAACTGATTAGCGCCGTTCGCGTAAAGACACTCGGTTTGGACGCCCGAAACCGGTACCCTATGCAGCTGATTTTTTGTATTTCTTCGAGGTAGCACCCGTGTTTTCCCAATTCGCCCTGCACGAACGCCTGCTCAAAGCCGTGGCCGAGCTTAAATTTGTCGAGCCTACGCCTGTGCAGGCAGCGGCCATCCCGCTCGCGCTCGAAGGGCGTGACCTGCGGGTGACGGCTCAAACCGGGAGTGGCAAGACCGCCGCTTTCGTGCTGCCGATTCTTAACCGCCTGATCGGCCCGGCCAAGGTCCGCGTCAGCATCAAGACTCTGATCCTGCTGCCGACCCGCGAGCTGGCCCAGCAGACCTTGAAGGAAGTCGAGCGCTTTTCGCAGTTCACCTTCATCAAGTCCGGCCTGATCACCGGTGGCGAAGACTTCAAGGTCCAGGCCGCCATGCTGCGCAAGGTGCCGGACATCCTGATCGGCACGCCTGGGCGCATGATCGAGCAACTCAATGCCGGCAACCTTGACCTCAAGGAAGTCGAGGTGCTGGTGCTCGACGAAGCCGACCGCATGCTCGACATGGGCTTTGCCGACGACGTGCAACGCCTGGTGGCTGAATGCGTGAACCGCCAGCAGACCATGCTGTTCTCCGCTACCACCGGTGGTTCGACCCTGCGCGAGATGGTCGCCAAGGTCCTGAACAACCCTGAGCACCTGCAGGTCAACAACGTCAGCGACCTGAACGCCACCACGCGCCAGCAGATCGTCACCGCTGACCACAACGTGCACAAGGAACAGATCCTCAACTGGTTGCTGGCCAACGAGACCTATCAGAAGGCCATCGTGTTCACCAACACCCGCGCTGCCGCCGACCGCATCTACGGCCGCCTGGTAGCCCAGGACTACAAGGCGTTCGTGCTGCACGGCGAGAAAGACCAAAAGGACCGCAAACTGGCGATCGACCGTCTCAAGGCCGGCGGCGTGAAGATCCTGGTCGCCACCGACGTCGCCGCGCGCGGCCTGGACGTGGACGGCCTGGACATGGTCATCAACTTCGACATGCCCCGCAGCGGCGACGAATACGTGCACCGTATCGGCCGTACCGGGCGTGCGGGCAACGATGGCCTGGCGATCTCGCTGATCTGCCACGGCGACTGGAACCTGATGTCAAGCATCGAGCGCTACCTCAAGCAGTCGTTCGAGCGCCGCACCATCAAGGAAGTCAAAGGCACCTACACCGGGCCGAAGAAGGTCAAGGCATCGGGCAAGGCCGTTGGCGTGAAGAAGAAAAAGACCGACGCCAAGGGCGAGAAGAAAAAGGCCGGTGCCAAGTCGCCGACCAAGCGCAAGATCGCCAACCGGCCGAAGACCGACAACCTGTCGCTGGTCAGCAAGGATGGCATGGCGCCGCTCAAGCGTCGCAAGCCAGAAGCACCCGCTGCCGAGTAAGGCGTGAGGGATGTGAAAAAACCGGACGTTGTCCGGTTTTTTTATGGCCTCAGTTTTTCGCTTTGGCCGCCGCTTCTTTCAATTCCTTGAGGCGGGCGTCGATCAACTGGCACTTGTCGGGAAACTCCGCGCTTTCAGTATCCAGGTCCATCTTCTGCAGCTCGTCGTTCATCTCCTTGGCCTTGGTCGGGTTCTGCTCAGTGAGTTTGGCCACTTCCTGGGCCAGTTGCTCGCGTTTGGCCGTGGCCTCTTCCGGGGTGCAGGCCCAGGCGGGCAGGGCGGTGAGCAACGTGGCGGCGATGGCCAGGTTCATCAGGGTTTTCATGGTCGGACCTCCTTGGCGGTGATGCTCAGTTGAGGGGGCGAACGTCTGGAAAGTTCAGAGAAATGACGCCCGTCGGTTGGTATGAACGGCCACAGCCCCATAGGGTCACTCCTACAGACGGGCTACTTTCCTTAGGCCTGCAGGAGGAATCAGGATGACGACTTACAACTGGGATCTGATCGAACGTCTGCTGCATGAAGTGCAGAACGGCGAGGGCAGTTTTGCCCCGCGCAAATACGCCGAGCAGGAAGCGGCCGAGAAGGCCACGGCGGGCGAGTCCACCGGTAACCTGGATGCGCTGAAAAAGACCGCCGCGGACTATGAAGCGCTGTTGTTCAAGCGTGGGTTTATCGAGTCGCGGCCTGAGGAAGAAGGCGGTAACGGAGAGAATTTCATTCTGACCGCCCTGGGCGCGCAGCTGTTGGCGCTGATCGACAGCTCCATCCCGGGCAATGATCATCCGCGCCAGGTGCTGGATGAGCAGGCCGATGCGTTGGACCCGGCGACCTTTGCAGAAGTGGCCTCCAAAGCGCAGATCGCCTGACCCCTCCATGCCCCGGCACCCAGGCGGTGCCGGGCACGCCGAAACTGTCGGATCGGTAATCTGCCGCTAAGGTTGCTGACAGCCGGCGCCCCCTAATCTGCTGCCATTCAACTGACGGACTTGAATCGGCATGCACTCTACTACCTCCAGACGAACCTTCGTCAAAGGCTTGGCCGCCGGCGGCCTGCTCGGCGGGCTCGGGCTATGGCGCACGCCGGTATGGGCGCTGACAAGTGCGGGCGAGCCCACCGTGCTGGCGGGCAGCGAATTCGCTCTGTTTATCGACCAGACGCCGGTCAACCTCACGGGTCAACAGCGCACCGCGTTGACCATCAATGGCAGCCTGCCCGGCCCGTTGCTGCGCTGGCGTGAGGGCGACACCGTGACCCTGCGCGTGCACAACCGCCTCAGCGAGCCGACGTCGATCCACTGGCACGGCATCGTGTTGCCGTCGACCATGGACGGCGTGCCCGGCCTGAGTTTCAAGGGCATCGAGCCGGGTGGCGTGTTTGTCTATCAGTTCAAGGTCAGACAGCACGGCACTTACTGGTACCACAGCCATTCCGGGTTCCAGGAGCAGCAGGGGGTGTACGGCCCGCTGGTCATCGAGCCGTTGGAGCCCGAGCCCTTCACCTGCCAGCGCGACTACGTGGTGATGCTCTCGGACTGGACCGACGAAGATCCCGTCGCCCTGATGAAGACCCTCAAGAAGCAGTCCGATTACTACAACCGGCATAAGCCCACCGCGGGCGATTTCGTACGGGATGTGGGCAAGCAGGGCTGGTCGGCCACCGTCAGCGACCGGCTGATGTGGGCGCAGATGAAGATGAACCCTACCGACCTTGCGGACGTCAGCGGCCAGACCTACACCTACCTGCTCAACGGCCAGCCCCCCGGCCTCAACTGGACCGGGGTATTTGAGGCCGGGGAGAAAATTCGCCTGCGCTTTATCAACGGTTCGGCGATGACCTATTTCGATGTGCGCATCCCGGGGCTGAAGATGACCGTAATCGCCGCCGATGGCCAGCCGGTCAAGCCGGTCAGCGTCGATGAGTTCCGCATTGCGGTCGCCGAAACCTTCGATGTGCTGGTGGAGCCCACGGCAACGGCCTACACGCTGTTTGCCCAGTCCATGGACCGCACGGGTTATGCCCGTGGCACGCTTGCCCGCCAGGCGGGGGCGACGGCGCCCGTACCGGCGCTTGAGCCGCGCCCGTGGATAACCATGGACGACATGGGCATGGGTGGGATGGATCACGGCGCCATGGCGGACATGCCGGATATGGCCGGCATGGATCACAGTGCGATGGGCGCGATGTCGATGCAGAGCCACCCGGCCAGCGAGCAGAACAACCCTTTGGTGGACATGCAGGCGATGAGCCCGGTGCCCAAGCTCGACGACCCGGGGATCGGCCTGCGCAACAACGGTCGGCGAGTGCTGACCTATGCCGACCTGCACAGCACCTTCGACGATCCCGATGGCCGCGATCCCACGCGCACCCTTGAATTGCACCTCACCGGGCATATGGAGAAGTTCGCCTGGTCATTCAATGGTGTGAAGTTCTCCGATGCCGAGCCCTTGCAACTGACCTATGGCGAGCGCGTCCGGCTGGTGCTGGTCAACGACACGATGATGAGCCACCCGATTCACCTGCACGGCCTGTGGAGCGACCTTGAGGATGAAAACGGCCAGTTCCAGGTCCGCAAGCACACCATCGACATGCCGCCGGGCTCGCGCCGCAGTTACCGCGTGACCGCCGATGCCCTGGGGCGTTGGGCCTATCACTGTCACCTGCTGTACCACATGGAAATGGGCATGTTCCGTGAAGTGCGCGTGCATGAATGAGGAAGCGAGCATGAACCGTCGGGTTTTATCTGTGTGTATCGCGCTGGCCGGGTGGGCATTCGGCTCGCCGGCGCAGGCCGAGGAGTTTCAAGGCATGAGCCCGGCGGTTCCGGCGCTGAGCGAAAGCCGTACGCCGATCCCGCTGCTCACCGACGCTGATCGCGCCGCCGTGTACAACGCGCCGGGCGGGCATGTGGTGCATGACAGCGGCATCAACTCGATGCTGCTGGTCAACCAGCTGGAATGGCAAGGCGGCGGTGGCGGTGGTGCGCTGAACTGGGACATCAAGGGCTGGCTCGGTGGTGACATCGACCGCCTGTGGCTGCGCAGCGAAGGCGAGCGCAGCGCCGGTCGCACCGACAGCGCCGAAGCCCAGGCGTTGTGGGGGCACGCCATCAGCCCTTGGTGGGACCTGGTTGGCGGCGTGCGCCAGGACTTCAAGCCCGCAGATAGCCAGACCTGGGCGGCGTTCGGCCTGCAGGGCATGGCGCTCTACGACTTCGAGGCCGAGGCGACGCTGTTTGTGGGTGAGTCGGGCCACACCGCGGCACGTCTGGAAGGGGACTACGACATCCTGCTGACCAACCGCCTGATCCTTCAGCCGACGGCCGAACTCAATTTTTATGCGCAGAACGATCCGCAGCGCCGGGTGGGCGCAGGCCTGTCGGAAAGCGAGCTGGGCCTGCGCTTGCGCTACGAGGTGCGCCGGGAGTTGGCGCCTTACGTGGGGGTGAGTTGGAACCGCAGCTATGGGCGGACGGCGCAGTACGCTCGCGACGAAGGCGAAGACATCAGCCAGCTGCGCTGGGTGGTCGGTGTGCGCCTTTGGTTTTAACCGGTTTCTTATTCCTATAACTCGCCGCCTTGAGCGGCCTGGAGCCTTGCATGTCGATGTTGAAAACCGCGTTAACAGGGGGGGCGCTGTGGGTCGGATTGATGATCAGCCTGCCGGCCTCGGCCCATCCGAAACTGTTGTCCTCCCTCCCTCCAGCCGGGGCCCAAGGTGCCGCGCCGGCCGTCATTGAACTGCGCTTTTCGGAGAACCTGCTGACGCAGTTTTCCGGGGCCAGGCTGACCATGACCGATATGCCCGGCATGCCCAATTCGCCGATGCCCATCAAGGCCAGTGTCGCGGCGAGCACCGACCCCAGGGTGATGCTGATCAAGCCGGCCTCTGCACTGGCTACCGGCACCTACCGGGTCGATTGGCGCGCAGTGTCATCCGACACGCACCCGATTACCGGTAACGTGGTGTTCAGCGTCCAGCCATGAGCGAATTGACCCAAGTCACACTGCGCTTTGCGCTCTATCTTGACCTGATGCTGTTGTTTGGCCTGGGGCTCTTTGGTCTCTACGGGCTCAAGGCGCCGGAGCGCGTGCTGCTGAATTTGAAGGGCCTGCTGCGGCTGACGGCTGGCGTCGGGATAGTGCTGTCGATGGCGTCGCTGTTGACGCTGACCCAGGCCATGAGTGGCGCAACGGATTGGCAGACGCTGTGGCCGCATCTGCACATGATGCTCTGGCAGACCGACCTGGGCTTGACGTGGTGGCTACGGATGGCGGCGCTGGTGGTGGCTGCGCTTGGCACTCGCCTGCCATTGGCCACGTTGTCGGGCGCCGCCGCGTTGGTGACGCTGGCGTGGACCGGGCACGGCGTGATGCATGAAGGCACGCTGGGTGTGTGGCACATCCTCAGCGACGGCGCGCATCTGTTGGCGGCCGGCGGCTGGGTCGGGGCGTTGGCGGCGTTCGGGTTGTTGTCGAGGCGCACGTCTTTGCACGATGCTTATCACGTTCGGGTGCTGGCAAGGGCGCTGAAGGGGTTCGAGCATGTGGGAGCGGGATTTGTCGCGGTGCTGATCGGCACCGGTGTGGTCAACTATCTGCTGGTGGTCGGGCTGAATCTGGAGGGCCTTACCGGCGGTGTCTACGCGATCCTGTTGTGCCTGAAGCTAGGACTGTTTGGCTTGATGCTGGGGCTGGCGGCGCTCAATCGTTTCCACCTGACGCCGCTTCTGCAACGGTCCGTGGCGACCGGTGATTATGTCGCTGCCATGGCTGCGCTACGGCGCAGCATGGTGCTGGAGATGGGGGCAGGGGCGCTGGTCCTCGCGCTGGTGGCCTGGTTGGGCACCCTGGCGCCCAATTAGGACTGCGCGCTTTTCAGGCATTTGAGCGCCTGGAAGTCACTGCGGACCTTGTCGATTTTCTGGGTGAGTTTCAGCCGTTGCGGCACGCTGCTGTCGGCCATGACGTCGATGATCAGGCTGCGCGCGGCGGCTTCGGTCTGGGCATACGCCGCGCGATACTCCGGTGTCCACAGGCTTTCGCGGTCCACCAGCAGTTGCTGGATTTTCTGCGGGAAATCGGCGCTGTGGCGTTGCTGCACGGCGTCGATGAATTGTGCCTGCCAGTGGGCACGGTTGCCGATCCACTGCTCGTTCTGCTCGCCCAGGCTGATGGACCAGGCCATGACCCGGTTCTTCTGGCTATCGCTCAGTGGCCCCATCCACGCATCCAGACGCTTGTTCATACGCTCGGCGCGGTCCTGGATCTGCTTGGCCAGCGGCGGCTTGAGGTATTCGTCCTGGCGTTTGCGCAGGTCCTTGGCCAGGGCATCGTTCATGTCGTTGACCTGCTGGTCATCCAACCCTTGTAACAATTCAATCGCCGACGGGGTGATTTCCCGTGCCACCTCGGCAATCGCCTGCTTGGCCTCAACCGTGCGGGTTTGCAGCGCTGCATCGGTGACCTGGTTGCTCTCGACCATTGCTTGCAGGCGGTCGAGCCAGTCGAGGTAACCCGGCAATTGTGTGGTGCAGTGCCAGGCCAGGTGGTCCTTGAGCTTGTCGTTGAACCAGCTCTTCTGCCCGGCGTTCATGTCCAGGTAGTCGTTGAGGGTCCAGGGGATGATCACGTCCAGGTTGCGGTAGGCCAGGCCCACACGGTTGCAGCCGGCTAGCACCAGGCTCAGGGTCAGGAATACCACCAGCAGTTTGAGCCGATGCAACATGGGCGTGTCCTTGCGCAGAGGGGAGTTAATGCATGTGAACCCGCGGCGCACGCGACAGTTCAGCCCATCAATAAAACGACCGCACCGCCTTCAGGGTCAACAGGCCATCGCATTGCGAATTGTGTCCGGAGTAGGCCGAACAATCGCCACCGCTGAGGCTGGAGTCGCTGTAGATCAGGTCCAGGTCGATGCCTTTCCAGGCGCGGGAGAACTGTACCGACCAGTCGCTGAAGCTGCTGATGGTGCCGCCCTCTACCGAAGCCGGCGTGCCCAGCTGATGGGTGGTGTATTTCATGCTGACGCCGATGCCGAAGGGCTGGGTACCGCCGAGGTCGGCGAACAGCGTGCTGTCCTGGCGGTCCGGGTCGTTGCTGAAGGAAGCGCCGAAACGATTGCCGAGTAGATTCAGACCGCCGTAGAACTCCTGGCTGTCGAGGGGGCTGAGCTTGGGGTAGCTGTAGTGGATCAGGCCGACTTCATAGCCCAGGGTCTGGTCGAAAGGGTGCTTGAACCCCATGTACGAATCGACTTCGAGAGTGCTGGCCGAGGACAGGCCCATGTTCGGCGAAAACTGGCCGAAGTACAGGCCGCTGTCATGGCTCAGGTCCAGCCCGCCATGGAACGAGTCACTGCCCGGCGAGGTCGGCTTGACCAGGCCCTGGGCCATGCTGCGGCTGGGGGTGGTGCCCAATTTCAGGTCGAAGTCGCCCAGTTCACGCTGGAAAATCTGCGCTTCGGCGAGAGGGCTGGCCGCCAGAATACTGGCCACGAAAATGCAGCGTTTAAGCATGCTTCACTCCATGAAAAGCGAGGAGCAGTAACGGAAAAATAGGGCAGATGCCCGTGCTAGACGTGTGCAAGCATACCGGCGAATGTCAGGAGGTGAGGCCCGTTCGTCGATTTGCACGTTTTGAAGGTGACGCGAGAGGGTATTTCGGGCTCTAGTCCTAGCGCCTTGAAGGCAAGACGCTTAGGGACCAGATGTGCTGCGCGGTATTACTTTTTACCCAGGCTGATCTGCTTGGACGGGCCGAAAGTCTGGCCGCTCACGCCCTTGGCAATTTGCTGGATTTCGCCACCGGACTTGAGGAAAGCAGCAATCTGGCTGTTGATCGATTCGCTGGTTTCAACGGCGGGAGCTGGCTTTGCTTTGCTGTTGGATGCTTTTACACGCATGGCGGCCACTAACCTGTAGAAAATTAACTTGGCCAGGCATCGTACAGGAAATACTTGACAATTGCTTGGTAAATATCCCCCGGGAATAAGAGCGGCAGCTGAAAACAGCCAAAGTTTATTTTTGATATTAGCCCCTAACTTACTGTTTTAACTCGAAACCACGGGCTGAGCCGGCACCGGCGGCGTGGCAAAATTCAGCCGAATGATCGGACGAGCGGGGCGGTGCCACTGGAACGCCGGGCAAACCCGCGATTTTTCAGGCGCACGCGCGTGGCAAGCGCAACTCGGGTAGAATGCCGCCCACGCAATGAGGGTATTGGAAATGGCTTTAGTCGGGCGCTACAACAGCTTGCAAGTGGTTAAACACACTAACTTTGGTTTGTACCTCGATGGTGCGCAAGATGGCGAAATCCTCTTGCCTAATCGGTATATCCCCAAAGATATTCCCAGTGAAGATGAAGACTGGCTTAACGTTTTCATTTATCTGGACAGCGATGACAAACTTATCGCCACTACCGAAAAACCGAAAGTTCAAGTCGGCGAATTTGCCAGTTTGAAAGTCGTGGAAGTCAACAGTATTGGCGTGTTCCTCGACTGGGGCTTGCCAAAGGATCTGTTGCTGCCGTATTCGGAAGAGAAACGTCAGATGACCGCCGGTGAATACTGCGTGGTACATGTCTACCTCGACAAACACACCAAGCGTATTACCGCGACCGCGCGCCTCGACCGCTACCTGGACAAGACGCCGGCCAACTACGTCGTGGGCCAGGAAGTCGACCTGCTGGTCGCCGAAGCCACCGACATGGGCTTCAAGGCGATCATCAACAACAAGCACTGGGGCCTGATCCACAAGAACGAAGTGTTCAAGTTTCTGCGCCCGGGCAAGGAAGAGAAAGGCTTTATCAAAGAGATCCGCGCCGATGGCAACATCAGCCTGAGCCTGCAACCGGTCGGCCAGGAAGCGGCGTCCAGCCTCAACTCGAAGATCCTCGCCAAGTTGCGTGAAAACAACGGCAGTTTGCCGGTCAGCGACAAGAGCGACCCGGCGGTGATCAGCAACTTGTTTGGCGTGAGCAAGGGCAACTTCAAGAAGGCCATTGGTGCGCTCTACAAGCAGGGCCAGATCGTGATTCACGCGGATCGCATTGAACTAAGCTGAGTGCGGTTTGCTCTTCTGTAGGAGCGAGCTTGCTCGCGAAAAAGGTCCATCCGACACCGTGATGCGCCTGGAATATTTTCGCGAGCAAACTCGCTCCTACAGAGGCTGCATCAATGTCCAAGAAGTCTGTCTTCGCCTACCTCGGCACCTTGCTTGCCTTCCTGATCCTCGACGGCCTCTGGCTTGGCGTCCTCATGGGCCCGACCTACAAATCCCTGCTGGGTCCGCTGATGCTCGATCAGCCTCGCCTGTTGCCCGCAGTGCTGTTCTATCTCCTATATGTCCTCGGTTGCGTGGTGTTCGTGGTCTTGCCCAGTGCCAGCTGGCAACGCGCGGCCCGACTGGGTGCGTTGCTGGGCGTGGTGGCCTACGGCACCTATGACCTGAGCAACTGGGCCACGCTGCAAGGCTGGTCCGGCGGGTTGGCGGTGATGGACATGGCCTGGGGCACCTTCCTCACGTCGGCTTGCTGCACGGTCGGGTACTTGTGTGCACATCGGGTGCACCGGTGATTGTGTACAGGATTAATCTGCACCGTTGCTGAGCGCAGTCCCCGTTACTAAAGCTCTGTGTAGCCCTTTGGAACGCGGTTTTAGAGGGATTGTGTGCTATTGGCACGTATTCTGCTGACTGTCTCGTATACAAACCATGCCGCCTCCCGTATGCACCCCGTGACGGAAGCGCAGGCCGGTATGACGAGGAGCCCGCGATGACCGAACAATTGCCCAAAGGCTACAGCCCCCGCCTGTACAACCAGGACCTGGGGCCGCTGCCGCAAAAGTGGACCTGGTACAACATCTTTGCCTTCTGGATGAGTGACGTGCACAGCGTGGGTGGCTATGTGTTCGCCGCCAGTCTGTTTGCGCTGGGGCTGGCCAGTTGGCAGGTATTGATTGCCTTGCTGGCAGGCATTTGCATTGTGCAATTGATTGCCAACCTGGTGGCCAAGCCCAGCCAGCAGGCCGCCGTGCCCTATCCCGTGATCTGCCGGCTGGCGTTTGGCGTGTTCGGCGCGAACATTCCCGCCGTGATTCGCGGCTTGATTGCGGTGGCTTGGTACGGGATTCAGACCTACCTGGCGTCGAGTGCCCTGATCATTGTGGTATTGCGCTTTTTCCCACAGATGGCGGTGTTTGCAGAGCCGCATTTTGCCGGCCTGTCTTACCTGGGCTGGTTTGGTTTCCTCAGTTTATGGGTGTTGCAGGCGGCCGTGTTCTGGGCCGGCATGGAGTCCATCCGCCGCTTTATCGATTGGGCGGGGCCGGTGGTCTATGCGGTGATGTTTGCCCTGGCCGGCTGGATCGTCTGGAAGGCAGGGTGGGCGAATATCAGCTTTACCCTGGCGGAAAAATCCCTGTCGGGCTGGCAGGCGTTCGGCCAAGTGATCGTGGCGACGGCACTGGTGGTGTCGTACTTTTCCGGGCCGACCCTGAATTTCGGTGATTTCAGCCGTTATTGCCGCAGCATGCAGGACGTGCGGCGCGGCAACTTCTGGGGCTTGCCGGTGAACTTCCTGGCGTTTTCCCTGGTGACCGTGGTGATCGTCTCGGGCACCTTGCCGGTGTTTGGCGAAATGCTCCATGACCCGATCGCTACCGTCTCGCGCATTGATAACAGCATGGCGGTGCTGCTGGGCGCTTTTGCATTTGTGACTGCCACCATCGGCATCAACATCGTTGCCAACTTCGTGTCCCCGGCGTTCGACTTCGCTAACGTCGCACCGAGCAAAATCAGCTGGCGCGCCGGTGGCATGATCGCCGCAGTGGCGTCGATCTTCATCACCCCGTGGAACCTGTTCAATAACCCGCTGATGATCCACTACACCCTGGATATTCTCGCCGCCTTTATCGGCCCGCTGTTCGGGATTCTGCTGGTGGACTTCTACCTGATCAAAAAGCAGAAGATCGACGTGGACGCGCTGTTCGATGACAGCCCGAGCGGGCGCTATTACTTCGACGGCGGTGTGAACTGGACGGCGGTCAAGGCCCTGGTGCCTGCGACACTGGTGGGTGTTGCGATTACCTTCACGCCGGCGTTGCAGGGCATGGCTAACTTTGCCTGGTTCACCGGCTGCTTCCTGGGTGGGCTGTTTTTCCTGGTGTTGGCGCGGCGTGAGCAGGTTCGTGCGCCGGCACCGTTGGTCGCCGGCTGACCAACACCCCTCCCGCCACTGACAGGCCTGCACCGGCAATCACCAGCGCCGGTTGCAGGCCACCGCTCAGGTGACTGCTCACCGACGCCAGCAACGGCCCACTCAATTGGCCGATGGCAAAGCTGGCGGTCAGCAGCCCGGTGCTGCGCTGATAGCCGTGGGGCGCAACGTCCCGCAGGCGCGCCATCACCAACTGCATGCAGGCCAGGAACGGCCCGCCGCACAGCAACACCCCCAGCGCCAGGCCCCAACCGTTGCCCAGCAGGCAGGCGAATACCCCGGCCGCCTGCAGCCACAACGTGGTCATCAGCCAGCGGCGGGTGGTGTCCGGGTCCTTGGGACGCAGGCTTGCGACCACTACCCCAATCGCCGCGGCCAAACCAAAGCAGGGCCAGAACAGATCAGCCTGCCAGGCGCCCTTGAATTGCGCGCTGGCCATCTGTGACAGGAAGGTCGCCGGAATGATGTAGCCCAGGCCGAACAACACGTAGATCGAGCACAGGTGAGTAATGCTGCCGTTGCTGGCCGTGTCGGCGTGGCTTGCAACAGGCGCAGTGACGGCGGACGGCTGTGGCAGGAAGGGCAAGATTGCCAGCAGCATCACCAGCGCCACTACGCCGTAGATCAGCCACAAGGTTGCAGAGCTTTGGCCCAACAGGTTGGAGCCCAGCGCCAGCAACCCGGTCAATACAATCCCCAGCCCCGGCCCGGCGAACACCAGGGCGCCGAGGCGTGCACGCCCGGCGGCAATCGCCAGCGGCTGGCTCAGGCTGGTGATCATCACCAATGCCCAGGCACTTGCAACGCCGGTACCGAAGCGCAACAGCATGTGTGGCCAGAAACCCTGGGCCCAGTACGACGCCAGGGTCAGCAGCACGCACAACCAGAGCCCGCCATACAGGCGACCCCGCACATGGTGATGGCTGCGCGCAAAAATCGAATCCACCGCGCCCACGAAGTAGCCCAGGTAATTGGCCGCTGCGATCAGTCCGGCGCCGGTCAGGTCGATCTGGCCTTCACTGAGCAAGTGGGGCATTTGCGGGGTAAGGGCGAAGCGGCCAATGCCCATGGCCATCATCAGGGCGATAAAGCTGGCGAGTAAGCGGGTGAGGGGTGACATGGTCGGGTGTCCTGCGGGTAAGCGAATACCGTCAGGCTAGAGCGGATTGACTTTCTGTAAAAATGAATAATAGTGAGTAACTTGTTCAGTTTTGGAGAAAGCCATGGAGTTCAGTCAATTGCGCATCTTCCAGGCCGTGGCGGAAGAGGGCTCCATCACCCGCGCTGCCGAGCGCCTGCATCGAGTGCCGTCGAACTTGTCGACCCGGCTCAAGCAGATGGAAGAACAGCTTGGCGTGGAATTGTTCGTGCGCGAGCGCCAGCGCTTGCAGCTTTCTCCGGCGGGCAAGGTGTTGCTGGACTACAGCACTCGTCTGCTGGCGCTGCATGATGAAGCCCATGGCGCCGTGCAAGGCGGGCAACCGGCCGGCAATTTTGTACTGGGCAGCATGTACAGCACGGCAGCAGTGCATTTGCCGAAGCTGCTGGCGTGCTATCACAAGGCGTATCCGATGGTGAACCTCCAGGTGCTGTCGGCGCCCAGCGGTGAACTGCTCGAAGGGTTGATCACCGGTCGCCTGGACGCCGCATTTGTGGACGGGCCCATCACGATTGCCTCCCTGGACGGTGTGGCCCTGTGCGAAGAACGCCTGGTGCTGATATGCGAAGCCGACCACCCACCGGTGCGCGGGCCACAGGATGTTGCTGGCCGTTCGGTGTTCACTTTTCGCCGCAGTTGCGCCTACCGCGCGCGCCTGGAAACCTGGTTTTCCCACGAGCACGTCGCCATGGGGCGGGCGATTGAGATCGAGTCTTACCAAGGCATGCTCGCCTGTGTCATCGCCGGTTCAGGGGTGGCGCTGATGTCCGAATCCATGCTCGACAGCCTGCCAGGTAAGGACAGCGTGTCCGTTCATCCGCTGACAGGGCAATTTGCCACTGCGACGACCTGGCTGATGTGGCGAAAGGGTATGCTCGGCGCTAACCTCAACGCATGGATCGACCTGCAGCAAGAGGGCAGGGCCGAGGTCCTGCAAGACGCACGTGCGATTGCTTGAGCGATCCGTCAGGATTTGCATCAATTCAGTAACAGTTCGTTGTGGTTTCATTCAAGCAATACGTAGGACTTAGGGCTACTATCAATGTAGGAAAAGGCGACAGAACTTGCGCCGACCAGCATTTCCCTCAAAGGGGGCAAACCATGAAAGAGAAAATCCAGAACTGGCTCCACGACCTTGGCGTTGCATTGGGCTTGATCGAGCCACCCCTGCAACCGGTGCCGATTCGTACCGATGACGAGCAGCGTCGTCCTCGCCGCAGATAATCTCTGGCTGAAGCAGGATTAAAGGTGGGGGCGAGTAAGCCCGCTCCCACCGTTTATTTTGCGCCAGGCAAAACCAGCGGGCGTGACATCCCACGTCGCAGCGTCCATGCAGAACTTTTAACGCCAGCCATGCTCTTCGCCGCCCAAGTCACCCTTGCCTCGGGCCTGCGCGATAGCACCCTCACGCCCTAACACTCACTCGCCTCAGTGTCTGAACAATCGTTCGGATGCGAGCGTCTGCTTTCAGGAACTGCCTGTCATCCCTCGGTAACCTAGGCAAGTAGTCCGAATCCATGCAGGTCAGTCAGGCCTCTGACCTTCACGTGTCGGAATCAGGCTACTTGTTCATCAGAAGTGGCTGGCTTATTCAATTCAAACCATGAGCGTAGGTTGAGCTCCTCAACGGCCTTCCAATAACGCCCCACCTTTATTGAAGGGCTCTCTGCGAGGCATCAGTCCGTCAGAAGTGTTGGAGACACAGCTATGAGGCTCTCTTCCATTCCGCCAGTCGCCGCGTCACTCATCGCCATAACCGGAAATATCCTGCATCTCGCACCGGTGTCGAGAGTCTGGAAGGCTCACGCACCCAGCAACGTGGTGTTCTTTCCCCCGACATTGACCAAACACGATCTGCTCATACAGATCGGTCTCCTGAGTCCATCGGCGATCATTGTCGGGGACCAGGCGATCGATGCAGACGTCATCGCTCAATGGCGCATATCCCACCCGTTTGGCGACCTCCATTTGATCCGCAGAGGTACGAGCCTGGATAAGGTGCGACTGGACCTTTGCGGCTCCAACGACATCCGCGTAGTCAATACGCCGGGGGTCAACGCGCCACATGTCGCCGCCTATATGGCGCGCTGGCTGACACTGGCCGATGGCTCCCTGCCGCGCGACATCTGTGTGCTGGGATACGGCAACGTGGGCAGGGAGCTGGTCAAGTTGTTGCTTGATCGAGATCCGGAGGTTCGGATCAAGGTATTGGATCGACATGGTCAGAGGCCGGACACTCTCGGCAGAGCCTATTCCGACAGCCGAGTGTCCTTTGGCGTGGACTGGTTCGAGGTGCTGGAGGGGGCTCGTGCCGTCGCTATCTGTTTATCCCTGAATGATGAGTCCACCCATCGCATTGATCGGGCCCTTATTCAGTGCCTGCACAGACAGGCTCGTCTGGTCTGCGTCGCCAAGCCGGATGTCTTCAGCGATGACGCTTTGCGGGCCCTGGCAACGGCTGAAGCTATCCAGCTTGTATTGGACTACGGGCCTGGGACACTGGATGCATTTCGGGTGCGCGCGCAGGCACTCGGCTGCAGTGTCTCCAAGTGGCGCAAACCGGCGACCCTGACAACCCAGGCGGCAATGACTGAAGCCTGCCATGGCGACCTTGACTATGCCGTCTCGATTCAACTGAGCCTGACCGCCTTGCGCTGCCTGGTCCGGCGCAAACTTGCCCACTCATTGATGATCCCCGCGCAACAGGCAGATGCCGGCGCGCCGCGCGTATCGATCATCGGTCGAGGCATCAACGGCCTGCTCCAAGCCGTGATGTTCCGCCTGGCCAATTATCAGGTCTCGGTCTACGGAGGACATCAGCAGAGCGATGGCGCCAGTCATAAGCAGGTGAACATGCGCCACCTTTCAGCCACGGAGACGACTGCAAAGCCGCTGGACAACGCTTATCTGACGCCTGGAAACCAGTACCTGGCCGTGGAGTGCAACCGTGCAGGCATTGAGCTGTTTGAAAAGTTTCTGGCCGACAATCCATCAATTGACGCATCGGGCGACGATCTGGGCATTGCGCATTTGATGGATGAGATAGAGGCGCTTTTGCGGCGCGCTGGGGTTTGGTTCCTGCCCCAGCATCTGAGTCCGGCCCGCATTGCTGAACTGAGCAGAGAACAGTTCGTCGTCACGGCCATGGAAGGAGAGGAGCCTGATGGACTGTCGATAGTTTATTGCTCCGCCTACAACCGCATTGCCGCCGGCGGGACGTATGCCGGGGGCACCACCCAGGGATTGGTGTGGGCCTCCTTGGTCGAGGAAATCATCCAGACTAAGGCGCCAGCAGTTTCCACAATGTACTCATGATAAAAAACGGGCGCGACATCCGACGTCGCGCCCGCTGAAGAAACCGCTCTAAATCCCGCTCTATCTCAAACCGCGCTGGCCGCGACCCCCTCGGGCCGGCGTGACAACACACTCACCAGCACAAAACTCACCAGCGCCACTGCCAGGCTGTAGTAGATCGGCGTGTTCGCATCCAGGCCATCCTTGAACATGAACACCAGCGCCGTTACAAAACCCAGGCTCATGGACGTGATTGCCCCCGACGTGGTCGCGCGCTTCCAGAAGATCGCGCCGATCAGCGGGATCAGCATGCCACCCACCAGCAGGTTGTAGGCCAGGGTCAGGGCGCTGATCACGTCATTGACCACCAGTGCGATGCCCAGCACGACGATACCGGTCAGCATCGTGAACAGGCGGTTGATTGCCAGGCTCGATTGTCTGCCGCCGCGCAGGCGTGGCAGCAGGTCTTCGGTCAATACGGTGGAGGCGGCGAGCAAGCCGGCGCTGGCGGTGGACATCATCGCCGCCAGTGCCGCCGCGATCACCAGGCCGCGGATGCCGTCCGGCAGCGAGACTTTGACGATGGCCGCGAACGCGTTGTTGACGTTGTCCAGGTCCGGAATCAGTACATGGGCCGCCATGCCGATCAGCGCACAGGCGAGGCCGTAAAGGATGCAGTAGAAGCCGGCGAAAGTGCCTGCGTACTTGGCGACCTTTTCGTCGCGGGCGGTGAACACCCGCTGCCAGATGTCCTGGCCGATCAGGATGCCGAAGAAGTAGATCATGAAGTAGGTGATGATCGTGTCCCAGCCGATCGCGGTGAAGCTGAAGCTCGATGCCGGCAGCTTGGCCACCAGCTCATCCCAACCGCCGACGCGGTACAGGCAGATCGGCAGCAGGATAAACATCAGGCCGACGGTCTTGATTACGAACTGCACGATGTCGGTGAGGGTCAGCGACCACATGCCGCCGATGGTCGAGTAGACCACCACCACACCACCGCCCAGCAACACCGAAATCCAGAACGGCAGGCCGAACAGCACTTGCAGCACCGTGCCGATGGCCAGGATCGAGGTCACGCCGATCATCAGCGCATAGGCCAGCATGATCACCGCACTCGCCTGGCGGGCCATGGGGTTGTAGCGTTTTTCCAGCACCTGGGTGACGGTGAAGATTTTCAGCTTGAGCAGCGGCTTGGCCAGGAACAGGTTCAGCGCGATGATCCCCATGCCCAACGCCGCACACAGCCAGAAGCCGGAGATGCCATGCACATAACCCAGGCGCACGGTACCGACGGTGGATGCACCGCCCAGTACCGTGGCGGCCATGGTGCCCATGTACAGCGACGGGCCCAGGTTGCGACCGGCCACCAGGTAGTCTTCGTGGGTCCTGGCGTGGCGCATGCCGTAATAGCCGAGCACGAGCATGCCGGCGGCGTAGATGAGTACGACGAATAAATCCAAAGCCATGACGGCGGGTCTCCGATTATTGTTTTAGGTAACAGGCGAACTTGTTGTGGGAGCGGAGCCTGCTCCCGCAGGGCTGCGAAGCGGACCCTTGGGGCCATACACCGAAGCCGGCTCCGGAAACACACGCAACAACGTCAGGTACACCACCGACGCCAACCCCAGCGTCACCGGCAGGCTGATATCGATGCCATCGGCCAGGTTGCCCAGCGGCCCGACAAACTGCCCCGGCAAGTTGACGAAGCACAGGCCCACCAGCGCACTCGGAATCCAGGCCCCCAGCCCGCGCCAGTTCCAGCCATGGCTGAACCAGTAGCGGCCGCCGGTTTCACCCCGGGTAAACACCTGCAGGTCATCGGGGCAGTAGAAGCCGCGACGCACGATCAGGCCGATGATCATCATCACCATCCATGGCGTGGTGCAGGTGATGATCAGCACCGCGAAGGTCGACACGCTCTGCACCAGGTTGGCGGCGAAACGTCCGATAAAGATGAAGGCAATCGACATCACCCCGATCAGCAGCGTGGCCTTGACCCGCGACAGCAGGCGCGGGAACACGCTGGACATGTCCAGTCCGGTGCCATACAGCGAGGTGGTGCCGGTGGACATGCCGCCAATCACCGCGATCAGGCACACCGGCAGGAAGAACCAGGTCGGTGCCACCGCCAGCAGACCGCCGACGTAGTTGTTGGCCGCGATGTAGTCCGGCGCCTTGATCGCCACGATGGTGGCGGTGGTCAGGCCGAACAGGAACGGGATCAAGGTGGCGATCTGTGCCAGGACTACCGCCAGCATGATGCGCATTTTCGGCGTCTCACGCGGGATATAGCGTGACCAGTCACCCAGGAACGCCCCGAAGGAAATCGGGTTGCTCATGGCCACCAGCGCCGCGCCGATAAAGGCCGCCCAGAAGCCGGTCTGGCCCAGGGCTACGGTGCCGGCGAAGTGGCTGTCGAAGGTCGGCGCGAACGCGAAGATGCCCAACAGAAACAGCAGGCTTGCCGCCCAGACCGCAATGCGGTTGACCCACAGCATGAAGCGAAAGCCGTAGATGCACACCGTCAGGACAAGCATGGCGAATACGCCGTAGGCCAGGCCCAGGGTCAGGTCGGTTTCCGGCAGGCCGATCAGCCGTTTCGCACCGCCGACCAGCGCATCGCCTGAACTCCACACCGACAGTGAGAAGAAGGCAATCGCCGTCAGCAATGACAGAAACGAGCCGACAATCCGCCCGTGCACGCCGAAGTGCGCACCGGAAGACACTGCGTTGTTGGTGCCATTGATCGGCCCGAACAGGCCCATCGGCGCCAGGATCAACGCACCCACCAGCACACCCAGCACAATCGCCCAGACGCCGGCCTGGAACGACAGGCCGAACAACACCGGAAAGGAACCGAGCACGGCGGTGGCAAAGGTATTGGCGCCGCCAAAGATCAGGCGGAACAGATCCTTGGGGGTGGCGGTACGTTCGTTGTCCGGGATCTGTTCGACCCCGTTGGTTTCTATTGTGCGAATACTTTTATCGTTGTTTTTATTATTCATGATCAGCTCCGATCACATTGGCTAAGGGGACGGCAGCCCTTCCGGCATAGCGGACAAATGTTCGTGACAGGCCAGCCACGGGCCTTCTTGTTGTTCTGTGCGAGATCCTTGGCGTTTGAAGACAATGGTCTCGCGTTCCTGGCTAAAGAATTGCTCCCCGTTCATGCGCAGCTCGGTGGCCACGTTATGGATAAATATCGCCACGTCACCCTGCAGGCTGACCACGGCGTTACTTGAGGTGCAGGACAGCACCTCAAATCCTTCATCCCGGCGCCAGCTGTCCCACAACGCCTGGTAGGCATCGCGACTGAGCAGCGGTTGGGGGAGGGTGTAGAACACAAAGCTGGCATCGGCCGTGAACGCGCCGAAGTAGGCGGCGCGGTCGTTACGCGCAAAGGCCGACACCAGGTCGGCGGCGGCTTTCAATACCTGCGGCACGCTCATCAGCGGTGCGCCACGCCAGGCAGTACGCAGAGCATCTCGTACAGCAGGTTGGCGCCCAGCAGCGAGGTGTTGCCGGTGGTGTCGTAGGGCGGCGAAACTTCTACCAGATCGCAACCAATCAGGTCGAGGCCCTGGCAGCCACGGATGATTTCGATCGCCTGGATGGTGGTCAGCCCGCCGATTTCCGGGGTGCCGGTGCCGGGCGCCCAGGCCGGGTCGATGCCGTCGATGTCGAAGCTCAGGTACACCGGGCCGCCGCCGACTTTTTCCCGCACCTCGGCCATCAGTGGCGCGAGGGAGTGGTGCCAGCATTCTTCGGCCTGCACTACGCGAAAGCCCTGTTTGCGGCTCCAGTTGAAGTCTTCGGCGGTATAGCCCTGGGCGCGCAGGCCGATCTGCACCACGCGGTCGCAATCGAGCAGGCCTTCTTCCACGGCGCGGCGGAAGGTGGTGCCGTGGGCGATTTTCTCGCCGAACATATGGTCGTTGACGTCGGCGTGGGCATCGATGTGCACCAGCCCGACCTTGCCGTGTTTCTTGTGGATCGCCCGCAGGATCGGCAGGGTGATGGTGTGGTCGCCGCCCAACGTCATCGGGATCACGTTGTGCTCGAGAATCTCATCGTAGGCCTCTTCGATGATGCGCACGGCGTCCAGCAGATTGAAGGTGTTGATCGCCACGTCGCCAATATCCGCCACTGACAGCGAGTCGAACGGCGCGGCACCGGTGGCCATGTTGTAAGGGCGGATCATCACCGACTCGGCGCGGATTTCACGCGGCCCGAAGCGGGTACCGGCGCGCAGCGAGGTGCCGATGTCCAGGGGCACGCCGATAAAGGCCGCATCCAGGCCCTTGGCCGATTGCAGGTGGGGAAGACGCATCATGGTGGCGATGCCGGCGAAGCGCGGCATTTCGTTGCCGCCCAGTGGTTGGTGGAAAATCTTGTCCACGGGATTGCCTCATCGTTGTTGTGTTTATCAGGGGCCGATTCTGCGAAAAGCGCAGGAAGGGAAGAATCGGCAGGGGCAAATACTTAGTTCAGGTTTTTCTAAACTAATGCGGGCAGGTAGACTGCCCACATCTACACCCGGAGCCGACCATGGCCAGCGCCTTGCCCGACCTGAAACTCCTGCGCATCTTCGTCAGCGTCGTGCGCCACCAGGGGTTCGCCAATGCCCAGCACGAACTCAACCTGTCCACCTCGGCCATCAGCACCTACATGAGCCAGTTGGAAAGTGCGTTGGGCCTGGTGCTGTGCCATCGCGGGCGGGGTGGGTTCAGCCTGACCAGCAAGGGCGAGCTGTTTCACCAGGAAACCTTGCGCCTGCTCGGCGAACTGGAAGGCTTCGAGCAATACGCCGCCGCGCTCAAGGGCGAGCTGCGCGGGACGCTCAAGCTCGGCGTGCTCGACTCTACAGTGAGCGACAAGGCCTTGCCGTTCGCCGAGGTTATCGGCGCCTACAGCCTGGAGCACCCGGCGGTGCACCTGAATCTATCGGTGATGAGCCCCTACGAACTGCAACTCGGCGTGCAGGACAACCGCCTGGACCTGGCCATCGGTGCCTTCTCCAACCGCATGAGCGGGCTGATCTACATGCCGCTGTACCGCGAGCAGCACTGGTTGTATTGCAGCACCCGCCATCCGTTGTTCAGCGAACGACGCATCCCCGAGCAGGTGATCACCCAGCAGCGCATGGTCGGGCGCGGCTACTGGAGCCAGGCCGAACTGGCGCGCCACGGCTTCAAACACAGCGCCGCCACGGTGGAAAGTATGGAAGCGCAGTTGATCCTGGTGCTCTCCGGTGCCTACATCGGCTACCTGCCCGAGCACTACGCCCAGGCCTGGGCCGACAAGGGCGACCTGCGCGTATTGCTGCCGGCGACCTTCGGCTACCAGGCGCCGTTCTCGATGATCATGCGCCGGGGTCGCAGCCGCGAACCGCTGATCCAGACCTTCCGCGATCTACTCAAAGCCCAGCTCAACCAGGCCTGAACAACCATGTCCCGACCCCACTGTTCCCGCTGCCTCAGGCCCGCCGCCCATTGCCTGTGCGCGCTGATTCCCAGCCTCGACAGCCGCACACGTGTGCTTTTTTTGCAGCACCCGAGCGAAGTCAACCATGCGCTCAATACCGCGCGGCTGGCGGCGTTGGGATTGAACAATGCGCAGTTGGTAGTGGGCGAGGTCTTTGATGATCTGCCGACCCTGTTGAACCCGCCCGGCTATCAGGCGCGGCTGTTGTTTCCGGCTGACGATGCCCAGCCGCTGCAAGCCTATGCTCCCGGCGATCAGCCGTTATTGTTAGTGGTGCCCGACGGCACCTGGCGCAAGGCGCGCAAACTGCTGCACCTCAATCCTTTGCTGGCGGCGCTGCCTCGGGTGACGCTGGTCGAGGGCGCCGTGTCCCGCTATCGACTGCGCAAGGCGCCGGGGCCAGGGGCGTTGTCGACGGTGGAGGCGATTGTGCAGGCGTTGCAGGTGCTGGAGGCGCCGGTGTCGTTCGAGCCGTTGCTCAAGCCGTTTGATGCATTGATCGAAGGGCAGATTGCGGCGATGGGGGAGGAGGTCTTTCGGAGAAATCATGGCGATGGGCATTTGCGCTAGGCGGGATATCGAGGCGCGGCCATCGGGGGAAAGCCCCCTCCCACATTCGACCGAGTTCCAGCATGAGAATGCGGTCCAGTGTGGGAGGGGGCTTGCTCCCGATGGGGCCCTCAAGCTCACCCTCTTTTCCGCTTATTCCTTTAAGCCATAAGCACCACACTTTGCGTGATATGGCCCGCCGACCTTTCCCGGTATGATGTTCGCCCCCGCAGTCTGGATTGCGAATACGCCATGACCTTGCAGTACCCTACAATCGCCGATTGCGTCGGCAACACGCCCCTGGTCCGCTTGCAACGCATGGCGGGTGAAACCAGCAATACCCTGTTGCTCAAGCTCGAAGGCAACAACCCGGCCGGCTCGGTAAAAGACCGCCCGGCGCTGTCGATGATCACCCGCGCGGAACTGCGCGGGCAGATCAAGCCCGGCGACACCCTGATCGAAGCCACCTCGGGTAATACCGGGATCGCCCTGGCCATGGCCGCCGCGATCAAGGGCTACAAGATGGTGCTGATCATGCCCGACAACGGCAGCGCCGAGCGCAAGGCGGCGATGACCGCCTATGGCGCCGAGTTGGTGCTGGTCACCCAGGAAGAAGGCATGGAAGGCGCCCGCGACCTCGCCGAGCGCATGGCCGCCGAAGGCCGTGGCCAGGTGCTGGACCAGTTCGCCAATGGGGACAACCCCGAAGCGCACTACACCACCACCGGTCCGGAAATCTGGCGCCAGACCCAGGGCACCATCACCCATTTCGTCAGTTCCATGGGCACCACCGGCACCATCATGGGCAACTCGCGCTACCTCAAGGAGCAGAACCCGGCGATCCAGATCGTCGGCCTGCAACCAATGGAAGGTGCGGCGATCCCAGGCATTCGTCGCTGGCCCGAAGAGTATTTGCCGAAGATCTACAACGCGACGCGCGTGGACCGCATCATCGACATGGCCCAGCGTGAAGCCGAAGACACCACCCGCCGCCTGGCGCGTGAAGAAGGCATCTTCTGCGGCGTGTCGTCCGGCGGCGCCGTGGCGGGTATGTTGCGCTTGTCCAAGGAAGTGGAAAACGCGGTGATCGTCGCGATCATCTGTGACCGAGGCGACCGTTACCTGTCGACCGGCATTTTCGACGAACCCAACTGATGGCCAAGCACGAGAGAGGCCTGCGCTTCCAACCGACGGGCGGCAGCCGGGCCCCACAGATTCCCGTGGGCAAGAAGCAACGCCTGACCATCGAGCGCCTGGCCAACGACGGCCGCGGCATCGTGTTCTTTGAAGGCCGCACCTGGTTTGTCAACGGTGCGCTGGCCGGCGAAGAGGTTGAAGCGCGAGTGTTGGGCACCCACGGCAAGGTGGTCGAGGCCCGCACCGAGCGTGTGTTCACGGCCAGCGAACTGCGCCGTCCGGCACCGTGCGCGCACTTCGGTCGCTGTGGCGGTTGCAGCGTGCAGCACTTGCCCCATGCCGAACAACTTGCCCTGAAACAGCGCATGCTCGCCGAGCAACTGTCCCGCGTGGCCGGTGTCGAACCGCAGGAGTGGGCCGCTCCATTGAGTGGGCCGGAATTCGCTTACCGGCGCCGCGCCCGGGTGGCGGTGCGTTGGGATGCCAAGGCGAAGAAGCTCGAGGTGGGTTTCCGCGCCGTGGCCAGCCAGGACATCGTCGCCATCGATGATTGCCCGGTGCTGGTACAGGCCTTGCAACCGATCATGCAGCGCCTGCCGAACATGCTGCGCCGCCTGAGCAAACCTCAGGCCCTGGGGCATGTGGAGTTGTTCAGTGGTTCGTCCGTCGCCGTGTTGCTGCGGCATATGGCGCCGTTGTCGGGGGCGGACCTGCTGATCCTGAAAGAATTCTGCAGCTTCCATGACGCCCAGCTGTGGCTGCATGGTGAAGGTCAGCCGGAACCGATTGAGCCCGATCAGTCACTAGGGTTTCGATTGGACCCATGGGACTTGGAGTTGGCGTACCGACCGGGGGATTTTGTCCAGGTCAACGCCGGGGTCAACGAGGCGATGGTTGCCCAGGCCCTGGACTGGCTGGCGCCGCAACCTGCTGAGCGGGTGCTGGACCTGTTCTGCGGCCTGGGCAACTTTGCCCTGCCGCTGGCGAAACAGGTGTGCGAAGTGGTGGCGGTGGAAGGTGTGCAGACCATGGTGGACCGGGCTGCACGGAACGCCATCAGCAACAATTTGCATAATGCGCAGTTTTTTCAGGCCGATTTGTCCCAGCCTTTGAATGACGTGGAATGGGCCAAACAGGGCTTTTCTGCGGTACTCTTGGACCCACCCCGCGATGGTGCCCTGGAGGTTGTGCGCAAGCTCGCCACCCTGGGGGCCAGGCGCCTGGTGTATGTGTCCTGCAACCCGGCGACGCTGGCGCGGGACACGGTTGAGCTGGTCAAGCAAGGCTACCGGCTAAAACGTGCCGGGATCCTCGACATGTTTCCGCAGACAGCGCATGTCGAGGCCATGGCGTTATTTGAAGCGGGCTAGGATGCCCGTTTAATCCGACTGGCCTGCGTTCTCCAAGGCCTATGATCTGCCGCGGAGCTCGCAGTAAAAAGGTCGGCGATGATTTTGGCGCATCCAAGGTGCGTCATAGGGAAGGTAAGCAAGATGGTACAGGTGAGAGCACACCAGCCGATCAACACCGACGGCAGTATCAATCTCGAGGCATGGCTGGATCATGCCATCAGTGTCGACCCGGCACTGGACCGTGAAGCCTTGAAAGCAGCCTGCGAGTTCGCTCGTGAGTCTGAGCAACAAGACAATGCAGCGAAGAACCTGTGGGCCGAAGGCACTTCCAGCTTTCGCACCGGGTTGGAAATCGCCGAGATCCTTGCCGATCTCAAGCTGGACCAGGACTCGCTGATCGCCGCCGTGCTCTATCGCGGCGTGCGCGAAGGGCACATCCAGTTGCCGACCGTCAGCCAGCGTTTTGGCGCGGTGGTGGCCAAGCTGATCGACGGCGTGCTGCGCATGGCCGCCATCAGCGCCAGCCTCAGCCCGCGCCAGTCCATGGTGCTGGGCACCCAGGGTCAGGTGGAAAACCTGCGCAAGATGCTGGTGGCGATGGTCGACGACGTGCGTGTCGCCCTGATCAAGCTGGCCGAACGCACCTGCGCAATCCGTGCGGTGAAGACCGCGGACGACGAAAAGCGCAACCGCGTTGCCCGCGAAGTCTTCGACATCTACGCGCCCCTGGCCCACCGCCTGGGTATCGGCCATATCAAGTGGGAGCTGGAGGACTTGTCCTTCCGCTACCTCGAACCTGATCAATACAAACAGATCGCCACGCTGCTGCACGAGCGGCGGCTCGACCGTGAGCGCTTTATCAGCGACGTGATGGGCCAGTTGCGCGCCGAGCTGCAGGCCACCGGGGTCGATGCCGACATCAGCGGCCGCGCCAAACACATCTACTCGATCTGGCGCAAAATGCAGCGCAAGGGCCTGGCCTTCAGCCAGATCTACGATGTGCGTGCGGTGCGCGTGCTGGTGCCGGAAATGCGCGACTGCTACACCGCGCTGGGTATCGTCCATACGCTGTGGCGGCACATTCCCAAGGAGTTCGACGACTACATCGCCAACCCCAAGGAAAATGGCTATCGCTCGCTGCACACCGCGGTGATCGGCCCCGAGGGCAAGGTGCTGGAAGTGCAGATCCGCACCCACGCCATGCACGAAGAGGCAGAACTGGGCGTGTGCGCGCACTGGCGCTACAAGGGCACCGACGTCAAGGCCGGGTCCAACCAGTACGAGGAGAAAATCTCCTGGCTGCGCCAAGTGCTGGAATGGCACGAAGAACTCGGCGACATCGGCGGCCTGGCCGAACAGTTGCGCGTGGATATCGAGCCGGACCGGGTCTACATCTTCACCCCCGACGGCCATGCCATCGACTTGCCCAAGGGCGCCACGCCGTTGGACTTCGCCTACCGCGTGCACACCGAGATCGGCCATAACTGCCGAGGTGCCAAGATCAACGGGCGCATCGTACCGCTCAACTACAGCCTGCAAACCGGCGAGCAGGTCGAGATCATCACCAGCAAACACGGCACGCCGAGCCGCGACTGGCTGAACCCGAACCTGGGCTACATCACCACATCGCGGGCGCGGGCGAAGATCGTCCATTGGTTCAAGCTGCAGGCGCGCGACCAGAACGTCGCCGCCGGCAAGACCCTGCTCGAACGCGAGCTGGGCCGCCTGGGCCTGCCCCAGGTGGACTTCGACAAGCTGGCCGAAAAGGCCAACATGAAGATCGCCGAAGACATGTTCGCCGCCCTCGGTGCCGGCGACCTGCGCCTGGCGCAACTGGTCAACCTGGCCCAGCAACTGGTCGAGCCGGAGCGCGGCAACGAACAACTGGAGCTGATCCCACGCAAGGCCACCGGCTACAAGCCCGGCAAGCGCGGCGATATCCAGATCCAGGGCGTCGGCAACCTGCTGACGCAAATCGCCGGCTGCTGCCAGCCGTTGCCGGGGGATGCCATCGTCGGCTACATCACCCAAGGCCGTGGCGTAAGCATTCACCGCCAGGACTGCGCCTCGGTGCTGCAACTGGGCGGGCGCGAGCCGGAGCGGATTATCCAGGTCAGCTGGGGTCCGGTGCCGGTGCTCACCTACCCGGTGGACATCATCATCCGTGCCTACGACCGTTCCGGCCTGCTGCGCGACGTCTCGCAAGTGCTGCTCAATGAGCGCATCAACGTGCTGGCGGTCAACACCCGCTCGAATAAAGAGGACAACACCGCGTTGATGTCCCTGACCATCGAGATTCCGGGGTTGGACGCGCTGGGGCGACTGCTGGGGCGGATTTCCCAGTTGCCGAACATCATTGAGACGCGGCGCAACCGTACCCCATGATTCGCAGAATGAATGCAGGCTAAATGTGGGAGGGGGCTTGCTCCCACACTGATCGGACACAGAAAGATGTATTCACTTGAAGACCTGCTGCACCTGATGAACCGCCTGCGGGACCCGCAATACGGGTGCCCGTGGGACATCAAGCAAACCTACGCGACCATTGTCCCGCACACTCTGGAAGAGGCCTACGAAGTGGCCGACGCCATCGAACGCGGCGACTTTGATCATCTGCAGGGTGAGTTGGGCGACCTGTTGTTCCAAGTGGTGTATTACAGCCAGCTGGCGCGGGAAGAGGGGCGTTTCGAATTTGCCGGGGTGATCGACAGCATCACCCGCAAACTGATTCGCCGCCATCCCCATGTGTTCCCGACCGGCGATCTGTATGCGCCGCTGGATATTCCTCAACTGAGTGAAGAACAGGTCAAGGAACGTTGGGAGCAGATCAAGGCCGAGGAGCGTGCGGAAAAATCCGACGCGCCGGAGCAGCTGTCCCTGCTGGACGATGTGCCCAGCGCCTTGCCGTCCCTGTCCCGGGCCGCCAAATTGCAGAAGCGCGCCAGCCAGGTCGGCTTCGACTGGCCATCGGCGTTGCCGGTGGTGGATAACGTGCGCGAAGAGCTGGACGAAGTGCTCGAAGCCATGGCCGACAACGACCCGGAGGCCATCGCCGATGAAGTCGGTGACCTGCTGTTCGCGGCGGTCAACCTGGCCCGTCACCTCAAGGTCGACCCGGAAACCGCGCTGCGTGGCGCCAATGCCAAGTTCGAGCGACGCTTCCGATTTATCGAACAGGCATTGCGCGACACCCACCAACCCATAGAAGATTGCACCCTCGAAGAGTTGGACGCCCTGTGGGGCGAAGCCAAACGTCAGGAAAAGAACGTGTCCAGCTGCGGTTGAGCAGTTGCCTAAGTGAGTAAGCACCATGAGCCTTTCCCTTCGCGACCAGTTGCTCAAAGCAGGTCTGGTCAACCAAAAGCAGGCCAAGCAGGTCGGCAAAGAGAAACAGAAGCAGCAGCGCCTGGTCCACAAGGGCCAGATCGAGGCCGATGACACCCAGGCGCGCCTGGCCGCCGAAGCGCAGGCCGAGAAGGTCAAGCGTGACCAGGAGCTGAACCGCCAGCAACAGGAAAAAGCCGAGGCCAAGGCCCGTACGGCCCAGGTCAAGCAACTGATCGAGACCTCGCGCCTGCCTAAGCTCACGACCGAGGACTACTACAACTTCGTGGATGACAAGAAGGTCAAGCGCCTGTCGGTCAACACGTTGATGCGCAACAAGCTGAGCAACGGCTCCCTGGCCATCGTGCATCACGGTGGCGGCTACGAGGTGATCCCCCGTGAAGCCGCGCTGAAGATCCAGGAGCGCGCCCCGGAACGTATCGTGCAGCTCAATATCCTCACCGAAAGCCAGGTGCCGGATGAGGATGATCCGTACGCGGCCTACCAGATCCCGGATGATTTGATGTGGTAAGGCTGTAGCTACGAATTGTGGTGAGCAGGCTTGCCCTGCGTTGGGCTGCGAAGCAGCCCCAGAACACACAAACCCCGCTCAAAAGGCGGGGTTTGTGTTTTATAGGCCCCCCAGCTGCGTGGGGCTGGGGGGCCTACAGGATTTTGAAGTTTCAGGAGCTTTGCGCCTGGCGTTTCATCTCAAGGGCTTCGAGCTCGTTTTTATAATTATGAGCGTCGCTCTCGTTGTGAAACATGCCGACCAGCAGGTCTTGTTGGTGGACATCCCAGATGTGAATCCCATGGCCCAGCGCTTCGTGGGACATATGTTCGTCGTCGCGTTCAGTTACTTTTACAGTCATCTGCTTGCTCCAATTTCTGGTGGGTATGCGGCAAGTCGTCGCAGGTCTTTTTATACGGTTTGTTAGCTTGCTAAGTAAACCGCTTTAGAGGTTTATGACAGAAGTTTCATGTTGGGCTCCCGATGACGGCAGACACTTGAACCCAAAACCCCCAGACGAAAAAAAGCCCCGCATTCAGCGAGGCTCTTCTCAGCTCATCAATCCAATCAGCTGCCCTTGATGGCTTTGCCGTCAACGGTACCGTCTTGCAACATGATGTTGTATTCCTTGCCGTCGGTTTCCACCTGACGCAGGGCTACCAGGATGCCACCCAGGTCCTTGGCGAACCACATCTGGGTGATGCGCTTGCTTTGAGTCGGGTCGCGTACGCGCTCGACCTTGATCGCGTCAATGCTGCCGACCTTGGTCTGGACCTTTTCCGGGCCGATCACACGGAAGTCGTAGGTGTCGACGTCGGTGCCTTCAACCACGTTGTAGCTCATGCTTTTCTTGCCGGCTGCCACGTCGCGCTGCAAGGCCAACTGGTAGGTCGACTTGTCGAGCATGCCGCTTTGCAGGGGCACATTGACCGGGTCTTTGTTTTCAAAACCCGTGACTTTCTTGGTCGACGGGTCGAAGTCCAGGTTGATCTTCTTGGTCTTGCCCAGGCCGCCGCGTTCGAAGGCGTAGCTCTTCGGTTGCAGGGTGTCCTTGTCGAACAGGATCACACTGGTTTCGGTCAGGCTGGCGATCATCATGGAAGCCTTGAAGTTCAAGGTCCAGGTGCCGTCACCGTTCTTGGTCAGGCTGCGTTCTGCCGAACCACTCATGGGCAACTGTTTCCAGTCGGCGGTGTAGCTGGCGGAGAACGGGTGTAGATCTGCCGCTTGCACGGCAGGCAAGGCGAACAGCGCAAAAGCGAAGAGCAAGGCGCGACGCATAAAATCTCCTAGGTTCGAATCAAGTGGCCGCTGGCCGCAAGTAACTGACCGTCCAATAATGCACCCTGGTCACCAAGAATCAACCGCCCCTCGGCAAACCAGCGCACAGCCAGCGGGTAAATCCTGTGTTCCTGGGTATGAACCCGTTGCGCAAGGGTCTGCGCCGAGTCGTCAGACTCTACCGGAACCACTGCCTGTACGACCAGAGGCCCGCCATCGAGTTCCTCGGTGACGAAGTGCACGCTGCAGCCATGCTCGCTGTCACCGGCATCCAGGGCGCGTTGGTGCGTGTGCATGCCTTTGTACTTGGGCAGCAGGGAAGGGTGGATATTCAGCAGGCGCCCTTCGTAGTGCCGCACGAAGCCAGGGCTGAGAATGCGCATGAAACCGGCCAGTACCACGAGTTGGGGGTTGAAGGCGTCGATCAGTTCGACCAAGGCGCTGTCGAAGGCCTCGCGGCCTTCGAAAGCCTTGTGATCCAGCGAGCGGGTTTCGATACCCGCGTCCCTGGCGCGTTGCAGGCCGTAGGCGTCGCTGCGGTTGGAGATCACCGCAGCGATGCGCACCGGGCTGTCGCCGGTGCGCGTGCTGTCGATCAGGGCCTGCAAGTTACTGCCGGTGCCGGAAAGCAGCACCACGACATCACAGGTCCGAGGCATCAGTGAGCCTTGAGGTTCTTCAGTTCAACCTGAGCCGCGCCTTCGGCAGCGGTGGCGATCTGGCCGATGACCCAAGGCTGCTCGCCGGCTTCACGCAATACGTTCAGCGCGGTTTCAACGTGTTCCTGCGCCACGCAGATCACCATGCCCACGCCGCAGTTCAGCACGCGGTGCATTTCGGTTTCATTGACGTTGCCTTTTTCCTGCAGCCAGTCGAATACCGCAGGACGCTGCCAGCTGGCCACGTCGACGATCGCCTGGGCGCCTTTTGGCAGTACGCGCGGGATGTTGTCCAGCAGGCCGCCGCCGGTGATGTGGGCCATGGCCTTGACCGCGCCGGTGTCCTTGATCAGCTTGAGCAGTGGCTTGACGTAGATGCGGGTCGGGGCCATCAGCAGGTCGGTCAGCGGCTTGCCGTCGAGCTGGATGTTCTCGATGTCGGCACCGGACACTTCGATGATCTTGCGGATCAGCGAGTAGCCGTTGGAGTGCGGGCCGGAGGATGGCAGGGCGAGCAGGGCGTCGCCGGCAGCCACTTTGGAGCCGTCGATGATCTCGGCTTTTTCCACCACGCCGACGCAGAAGCCGGCCAGGTCGTAGTCTTCGCCTTCGTACATGCCTGGCATTTCAGCGGTTTCGCCGCCGACCAGGGAGCAACCCGACAGTTCGCAGCCGGCGCCGATGCCGGTCACCACCTGGGTGGCGGTCTCGACGTTCAGCTTGCCGGTGGCATAGTAGTCGAGGAAGAACAACGGCTCGGCACCGCATACCACCAGGTCGTTGACGCACATGGCCACCAGGTCGATGCCGATGCTGTCGTGCTTGTTCAGGTTCAGTGCCAGGCGCAGTTTGGTGCCCACACCGTCGGTACCGGAAACCAATACAGGCTGCTTGTAGCCGGCCGGGATCTCGCAGAGGGCGCCAAAACCGCCCAGGCCGCCCATGACTTCGGGGCGCGCAGTGCGCTTGGCAACGCTCTTGATGCGTTCGACCAATGCTTCACCGGCGTCGATGTCTACACCGGCGTCCTTGTAGCTCAGGGAGGGTTGCTTGCTCATGATCCAGGCCTTTAGGGGGGATTCAGGGGTAACGACCGAGCGGGCGGGCACTTTTGGTAAAAGGCCCAGCCGTTGACGGTCTGCGAAGGCGCGCGATTTTATCAGGCTTGAGGGGCAGCGGCCATCCTCGGGCCGACGGGCAGGGCAGATAGATTTAAAAAAGCAGGTTAAAAAAATGCTGATCGGGTCTGTTCAGGCACGTATTAAGGTATAGCCTTTAAACCGCTGTCGTTAATGACATGGCGAAAACTTACCAGGACCCCGTGAATGTTTTAGTTGTCGCTGTGGTCACAGCCTGGCTATACCGATTTCACGCGGTCTGTTCCAGCCGCTAAATTTGTCGTTCGGGAATCTTCCATGCGTCTGTGTAATGTCTTTTTTGTAGGCTGCTTGTCGTTGATCAGCCTGGCGAGTCATGCCGAAACCCTCAATGGCCTGTACCAGGTACTCGAACCCGTCAGCAGCCAATCGCCGCAAGAGCGCGACCAGGCGACCCAGCGCGCGGTGGAGACCCTGGTGATCCGCCTCACCGGCGACGCCAAGGCTGCGCAAGGCCCGGGCCTGGCGGCGATTCGCAAGGATCCGCAGCAAATCATCACTCAATACGGTTACGACGCCGGCCCGCCCGAGAGCCTGCAAGTGGACTTCGACCCGGTGAGCACTGATCGCGCCTTGCGTGACGCCGGCCTGTCGATCTGGGGCAGCAATCGGCCATCAATCCTCGGCTGGTGGCTGAACGACTCCACCGAAGGCAGCAGCCTGGTCGGCGATGGCCAGGCCGCTGCCCAGGCGCTGCGCCGTGCGGCACAGCACCGCGGCTTGCCATTGCGCCTGCCCCTGGGGGACCTGGATGAGCAGGTGGTCGCCACCGCGCCGAATCTTGAAAACGCCGATGCCACGCCGTTGCGCGCCGCGTCCGAGCGCTACGGTGCCGACGCCTTGCTGGCCGTGCATGCACGCCAGGAAGGCAATCAATGGCAGGCCAAATGGCGCCTGTGGCTGGGTGACAAGAGCGAGCAGGGCGCCGCGCAAGGCGCCGACACGGGCGCGCTGGCCGATGCAGTCATGCTGGCGGTCAGCCAAAAACTGGCGCCGCGCTTTGCGGTCAAGCCCGGTGTGAGTACCGAGCAACTGCTGGAAGTGCAGGGCATGAACCTGGAGCGGTACGCGGCCCTGGGGCATCTGCTTGAGCCGTTTGGCGGTCAGCCGCAATGGGTGGATGGCAATCGTATTGTGTATCGGGTCAACGGCAGCGCCGATCAGTTGCGTACCCAGTTGAGCCTGGCCAAGTTGCAGGAAGTGCCTGCCGGTGAGGCCCCGGCGCAGCAGCCTGCGGTCGATGGCACACAACCGGCAGCGGCACCTGCGCCCCAGGCGCAACTGCATTTTCGTTGGTAAAAGTTCTTCCTATATAGATAGAAGCAAATAATGGAGTGGTTTATGGCGGATACGCGTCGTTGGGTGTGGCTTGGCGGGATCGTCCTGCTGTGCGTTTTTGTGTTCCTGCTGCATTCGATCCTGACGCCGTTCCTGGTTGCGTTGCTGCTCGCCTATCTGTTCGATCCTGTGGTGGATCGCCTGGAAAAAGCCGGTCTGTCGCGGACCTTGGGCGTGGTTGCGGTGTTTGCGTTGTTCACATTGATCATCACCGCGCTGGTGCTGGTGCTGGTGCCGATGCTGGCCAAGCAACTGTTTCGTCTCTATGAGCTGGCGCCGCAGATGCTCGACTGGCTGCAGCACACGGCGATGCCGTGGGCCCAGGCCAAGTTGGGCCTGTCGGATGGCTTCTGGAAGTTCGACAAGGTCAAGGCGGCGATCAGCGAGCACATGGGCCAGACCACCGATATTGTGGGGGTGATCCTCAGCCAGGCGACCGCCTCCAGCCTGGCGCTGATCGGCTGGTTGACCAACCTGGTGCTGATCCCGGTGGTGGCGTTCTACCTGCTGCGCGATTGGGACATCATGATGGCCAAGATCCGCGGCCTGCTGCCCCGCAACCGTGAAGAGCGCATCGTGGCCCTGGCCGGCGAGTGCCATGAGGTGCTTGGCGCCTTTGTGCGTGGGCAGTTGCTGGTGATGCTGGCACTGGGGATCATCTACGCGGCGGGCTTGATGGCCATCGGCCTGGAGCTGGGCCTGTTGATCGGCCTGATCGCCGGCCTCGCCGCTATCGTGCCGTATATGGGCTTTGTGATCGGTATCGGTGCGGCGTTGGTGGCTGGCCTGTTCCAGTTTGGCGGCGACCTGTACCCGATGCTGGGGATTGTCGCGGTGTTCATGGTCGGCCAGGCCTTGGAAGGCATGGTGCTCACGCCGTTGCTGGTGGGGGACCGGATTGGCCTGCACCCGGTGGCAGTGATCTTTGCGATCCTGGCGGGCGGCGAGCTGTTCGGTTTTACCGGCATTCTGCTGGCACTGCCGGTGGCGGCGGTGATCATGGTGCTGGTGCGTCATGTGCACGATCTGTACAAGGATTCCGACGCCTATACGGGGGTCGAAGACCCCGACCTGTAACCGCTGCGTCATAAACCCGGCTTCGGCCGGGTTTGTTGTTTATGGGGCTATGGCGTCAAACAATCCGCTTAAAACCGGCAAGTTAACGCAAACCTTTGATTTTGCTTGTGGTCTGCTGCATTGTGCGCCCGGCGTCACGGGTATAAACTTTGCAAACTTTACACAGAGGCCACTAACGGTTCGATGGGAGCCGTTCAGTCAGCATGAAACCGATTCAGCTGCCCTTAGGTGTGCGTCTGCGTGATGACGCTACCTTTATCAATTACTACCCAGGCGCCAATGCCGCTGCACTCGGCTATGTCGAGCGGCTCTGCGAAGCCGACGCCGGGTGGACCGAAAGCCTGATCTATCTGTGGGGTAAACACGGCGTAGGGCGTACCCACCTGTTGCAGGCCGCTTGCCTGCGTTTCGAGCAGATGGGCGAGCCGGCGGTTTACCTGCCCCTGGCCGAGTTGATGGATCGCGGCATCGGGATCTTCGACAACCTTGAGCAATACGAACTGGTGTGCCTGGACGATCTGCAGGCAGTGGCCGGCAAGGCGGATTGGGAAGAGGCGCTGTTCCATCTGTTCAACCGCCTGCGTGACAGCGGCCGGCGCTTGTTGATTGCGGCCTCCACCTCGCCACGGGAGTTGCCGGTGAAGCTGGCCGACCTCAAGTCGCGCCTGACCCTGGCGCTGATCTTTCAGATGCGCCCACTCTCCGACGAAGACAAACTGCGTGCCCTGCAATTGCGTGCATCCCGTCGCGGCCTGCACCTCACCGATGAAGTCGGGCACTTTATCCTCACCCGTGGCACCCGCAGCATGAGCGCGTTGTTCGATTTGCTCGAGCAGCTCGATCAGGCCTCCTTGCAGGCTCAACGAAAATTGACGATCCCTTTTCTCAAGGAAACATTGGGCTGGTAACTGGTTGAATCTACGGGGTTCGGCAATTTCCAGGCGCCAGAAATCCTGCGTTTAAGCCACGTTGGCTACGCATGTGAACCGATAAATGGAATTACGGCTTAGATGTCATAGTCCAATCGCGAAGTCACATAGATCACGATTGAATTTGCAAATCGATGTGATAGAAGGCATAGTCTCGACTTCTTTACATACCAGCCACGGTCGTGCCCATGCTAAATCGCTTCGCACCCCTCGTGCCCCTCGCACTCGTTACCCTGTTGTTTGGTTGCGCCTCCCACCCTCAACAGGTGGTTGAGCAGCAAAAACCTCAACAACAGTCCCAGGCAAAATTCGTTGCTGCACAGTCTGCTTCTGTCTATGAAGAAGAGGTGGCAACCGAAAAGGAACTGGCCGATTTTTCCGGCAACAAGCCTTACCAGCTTCCAGTCCTGGCCGACAGCATCCTCGAACGCGGCATGTCCCTGATCGGTACCCGTTACCGTTTCGGCGGTACCTCTGAAGCCGGTTTCGACTGCAGCGGTTTCATCGGCTACCTGTTTCGTGAAGAAGCTGGCATGAACCTGCCACGCTCCACTCGCGAAATGATCAACGTGAAAGCACCGTTGGTCGCGCGCAACAACCTCAAGCCCGGTGATCTGCTTTTCTTCAGTACTGCAGGTCGTGGTCGCGTAAGCCATGCCGGTATCTACCTGGGCGATAACCAGTTTATCCACTCCAGCAGCCGTCGCAGTGGCGGTGTTCGAGTCGACAGCCTGGGTGACAGCTACTGGAGCAAAACCTTCATCGAAGCCAAGCGCGCACTCGCCATGGCCCCGACTACGGTTACCGCCAGTAAGTAAACTTAAAGTGATACTTGAAGTTTGACGTGTAAGCGCTAGAATCCCTGGACATTGTTGTAATCCGTTCGCGCGAGCTTTGCTTGCGCGTTCTGGTTTTCAGCGTTCGGCAGCGATAGCCGCATCCAGACCAGGATTGTTCTGCACATGTCGACCTCAGCCCGCCTGCTCCTTATTCTCTGCGCCGCGCTTATCAGCGCCTGCGCCAGCCGGCCGCCACCCGCTCCCGTTGCGGTCAAGCCCAAGCCGGTATTCAACTATTCCACCCAGAATTTCTCGCCTGCGGCCGAAGACGTACTCTTTCGTGCACTGGGTCTGGTCGGCACGCCTTACCGTTGGGGCGGCAACACGCCGGACTCGGGTTTCGATTGCAGTGGCCTGATCGGCTTCGTCTTCCGCGACGCCGCCGGCATCTCCCTGCCGCGCACCACTCGCGAACTGATCGTGATGCGCGCCCAGGATGTCAGCGAGCAGAACCTGCAGACCGGCGACCTGCTGTTCTTCGCCACCGGTGGCGGCTCCCAGGTCAGCCACGCCGGGATTTACGTGGGCGAAGGTCGCTTTGTGCATGCGCCGCAGACCGGCGGTACGGTCAAGCTGGACACCTTGTCCAAGGCGTATTGGCAGAATGCCTATCTGAGCGCCAAGCGTGTGTTGCCAGCAAACCTGGCACGTAATCCCTGAAATCAGCGATAAGCTTCAAGTCGTAAGCTGCAAGAGGGTGCAATGCCACCTTGCAGCTCCACGCTTGAAGCTTGCGGCTTCGCTACCTAGTGGCCGACACCCGCCACACCTTATTCCCCACATCATCCGCCACCAGCAAATCCCCTTGCTGATCGATCACCACGCCCACCGGCCGGCCCATGGCGTTCTCATCTTTATCGAGAAACCCGGTCAGCACGTCCACTGGCTGCCCTTTAGGCTGGCCTGCCTCGAACGGCACGAAGATCACCTTGTAGCCACTGTGGGGCTTGCGGTTCCATGAGCCATGCTGGCCGATGAACGCGCCGTTGCTGAACGGCGCCGGGAGTTTGCTGCCCTCGGCGAACGTCAGTCCCAAAGACGCGGTGTGCGGCCCTACCGCATAGTCCGGCACGATTGCCTTGGCCACCAGGTCCAGGTTCTGCGGCGTGACGCGTACATCCACATGCTGGCCGTAATAGCTGAAGGGCCAGCCATAGAACCCGCCATCCTTGACCGAGGTGATGTAGTCGGGCACCAGGTCGCTGCCGATCTCGTCGCGCTCGTTTACCGCTGTCCATAGCTTGCCGCTCTGGGGTTCCCAGGCCATGCCGTTAGGGTTACGCAGGCCGGAAGCGAAGATGCGCTGCTGGCCGCTGGCGCGATCCACTTCCCAGATAGCCGCCCGGCCCTGTTCCGCCTCAAGACCGTTCTCACCGACGTTGCTGTTGGAGCCGACGCTCACGTACAGCTTGCTGCCGTCCTTGCTGGCGATCACGTTCTTGGTCCAGTGGTGATTCAGGGGCCCGCCCGGCAGGTCGACCACCTTGGTGCCAGGTGCCTTGATCGCGGTTTCGCCCGCTTGATAGGGAAAACGCAGCAGCTTGTCCGAATCGGCCACGTACAGGTCATTGCCGACCAGTGTCATACCGAAGGGCGAGTTGAGGTTTTCCAGGAACACCGTACGGGTCTCGGCAACCCCATCGTGATCGGCGTCGCGCAGCAGGGTAATACGATTGGGGCTCGGCACCCCGGCACCGGCGCGGCCCATGACCTTCTCCATGACCCAGCCGCGAATGCCCTTGGAGTCATCCGGCTTGGGCGGCGCATTGGTTTCTGCCACCAGCACATCGCCGTTGGGTAGCACATACAGCCAGCGCGGGTGGTCCAGGCCTTCGGCGAACGCCGCCACTTGGGTGCCGGCCGCCGCCGTTGGCTTCACGCCCTCCGGCCAGCCGATAGCCGGGGCAATGTTCACCGTGGGAATCAGGGTTTTGTTCGGCTCGGGTAGCTGCGGCGACGGCCCGGTGCCGTCGGACACCTGCAGGGTGGAGCTTTCACCGCAGGCCGCGAGGGTGCCGGCGAGCATGATGAGTAGGGCGAGTCTGGTTTTATGCATGGTGTTCTCCTTGATACCTGTAAGGGTAGAGGAGGGCGCTGGTGCGATGGTTCAAGTGCAAGGCCAGCTTTAATTGACGCTCCACCCCCAACCCACTAACCTTCGCGGCTTGTTTCAGGTGCTCTGTGACCCATGGGTCGACCGAGTGAAACAGGGAAGCCGGTGAGCGAGCGCACTTGTACACAGTGCTGCCGCGATTCCGGCGCTGCCCCCGCAACGGTAAATGAGTCAAGACGGTGCCTTTTGCCACTGTATCGCCCGCGATATGGGAAGGCGCGCCGTCGGCGTGTTCGCTCTGTCGATGAGCCAGCGCACCACTCATGAGCCCGGAGACCGGCCTGGATCATCCAACAGCATCACGGTGGGCGATGCTTGGCTGTCTGTTTTTTCCTGCCTGCCGTTTTTGTCCAGCCCCAACGGAGAGCTGCCATGACCGATACCCCCGACCGCGACGAACGCCACCTGGCGCGCATGCTGCGCAAAAAAGCCGTGATCGACGAGCGCATCGCCAATTCCCCCAATGAGTGCGGCTTGCTGCTGGTGCTGACCGGCAACGGCAAAGGCAAGAGCAGCTCGGCATTCGGCATGCTCGCGCGCGCCATGGGCCACGGCATGCAGTGCGGTGTGGTGCAGTTCATCAAGGGGCGCAACAGCACCGGTGAGGAGTTGTTCTTCCGTCGCTTCCCCGAGCAAGTGCGTTTCCACGTGATGGGCGAAGGCTTCACCTGGGAGACCCAGGACCGCCAGCGCGATATCGCTGCCGCCGAAGCCGCCTGGGCCGTGTCTCGCGAACTGCTGCAAGACCCGCGCATCGGCCTGGTGGTGCTGGATGAGCTGAACATCGCCCTCAAGCATGGTTATCTCGACTTGGACCAGGTCCTCAGCGACCTGCAAGCGCGTCCGCCGATGCAGCACGTGGTCGTCACCGGCCGTGGCGCCAAGCCTGAATTGATCGAAATGGGCGATACCGTCACCGAAATGGGCATGCTCAAGCACGCGTTCCAGGCCGGGATCAAGGCACAGAAGGGCGTCGAACTTTGAATCAGCCCCGTCACTGCCCGGCCGTCCTGATCGCTGCACCGGCGTCCGGCCAGGGCAAAACCACCGTCACCGCCGCGCTGGCCCGTTTGCACCGCAACCTGGGGCGCAGGGTACGCGTGTTCAAATGCGGCCCGGATTTCCTGGACCCGATGATCCACGAGCGCGCCAGCGGTGCGCCGGTGTATCAATTGGACATGTGGATGGTGGGCGAGCAGGAAAGTCGCCGCCTGCTGTGGGAAGCGGCGGGTGAGGCCGACCTGATCCTGATCGAAGGCGTGATGGGCCTGTTCGATGGCACACCGTCCAGCGCCGACCTGGCGCGGCATTTCGGCGTGCCGGTGCTCGGTGTGATCGACGGCACCGCCATGGCCCAGACGTTTGGCGCCCTGGCCCTGGGCCTGGCGCGCTATCAGCCGGACCTGCCGTTTGCCGGGGTGCTGGCCAACCGCGTCGGCACCCTGCGCCATGCGCAGTTGCTGGAAGGCAGCCTCACCGAAGGCTTGCGCTGGTATGGCGCCCTGTCCCGCGAAACCGGGATCGAACTGCCCAGCCGCCATTTGGGCCTGGTGCAGGCCAGCGAGCTGAATGACCTCGACGTGCGCCTGGACGCCGCCGCCCAGGCCCTGGGCAGCAGCTGCGAAGTCGCATTGCCGCCACCGGTGACCTTCGCCGCGCCGGAAGTGATCATGGCCGAACCATTGCTGGCCGGTGTGCGCATTGCGGTGGCCCGTGACGAAGCCTTCGCCTTCACCTATGGCGCCAGCCTCGACCTGCTGCGGGCGATGGGGGCCGAGTTGCACTTCTTCTCGCCGATCCATGATCGCCAGCTGCCCGAGGCTGACAGCCTGTATTTGCCCGGCGGTTACCCGGAATTGCACCACCAGGCGCTGTCGCAAAACACGCCGATGCTTGACGCCATTCGTAACCATCATGCCGCCGGCAAACCCTTGCTCGCCGAGTGTGGCGGCATGCTCTACCTGCTGGATTCGCTCACCGATGTCGACGGCACCCGCGCCGAACTGGTCGGCCTGCTGCAAGGCGATGCGGTGATGCAAAAGAAACTCGCGGCCCTGGCCCTGCAAAGTGTCGAACTGCCGGAAGGCGTGCTGCGCGGGCACACGTACCACCATTCCCTGACCAGCACCGAGTGCCAGCCGATTGCCCGTGGCCTGAGCCCGAACGGTGGGCGCGGTGCCGAAGCGGTGTTCCGGCACGGGCGGATGACGGCCTCTTACGTGCACTTCTATTTCCCGTCGAATCCGACGGCGGTAGCCGCGTTGTTTGCCCCGGACCGAGCTGAAACCCCATCCACTGTGGGAGGGGGCTTGCCCCCGATAGGGCCATGACCGACAACGCTTTCCCCCAGGCCGACCGCGACGCCGTCTACCGCGCCATCGCCGAACGCCGCGACATGCGCCACTTCAGCGGCGGCAGTGTCGCGCCCGAATTGCTGCATCGCCTGCTCCAGGCCGCGCACCAGGCGCCCAGTGTCGGCCTGATGCAGCCCTGGCGGTTTATCCGCATCAGCGACCGCGCGTTGCGCAGCCGGATTCAACAGTTGGTGGAAGAAGAACGCGTGCGCACCGCCGAGGCGTTGGGCGAGCGCTCCGATGCGTTCATGAAGCTCAAGGTCGAAGGCATTCACGACTGCGCCGAAGTGCTGGTGGCGGCGTTGATGGATGATCGCGAGCGCCACATCTTCGGGCGGCGCACCTTGCCGGAGATGGACCTGGCGTCGCTGTCCTGTGCGATCCAGAACCTGTGGCTGGCCGCGCGGGTCGAGGGGTTGGGCATGGGCTGGGTCTCGCTGTTCGAACCCCAGGCCCTGGCCGACCTGCTGGGCCTGCCGCCCGGTGCGAAACCCCTGGCGGTCTTGTGCCTGGGGCCGGTGACGGAGTTTTACCCGGCACCGATGTTGCAGCTCGAAGGCTGGACCGAGCCTCGGCCGTTGAGTGACATGGTGTATGAAAATGCGTGGGGAGTGAGTCAATGAGTGTGGCCTTGCTGTGTGTCGCAGCAGTGGCGCTGGATGCGCTGCTGGGCGAGCCCAGGCGCTGGCATCCGCTGGTGGCGTTCGGCAATTTTGCCGGGCGCATCGAGCAGCGTTTCAACAGCGGTGGCCGGGGCTGGCGCAGCCATGGCGTGACCGCGTGGGTTATCGCCGTGGTGCCATTGACCCTGCTGGCCACCGCGTTGTCGTGGGCGCCGTATATCGGCTGGGTCCTGGAGATCCTCGCGTTGTACTGCGCCCTCGGCATGCGCAGCCTCGGCGAGCATGTGATCCCGGTGGCCCAGGCCCTGCGCAGCGATGACCTCGACGCGGCCCGCACACGGGTGAGCTACCTGGTCAGCCGCCAGACCAGTGAACTGGATCGGACCGAAGTCGCCCGTGCCGCCACCGAATCGGTGCTGGAAAACGGCAGCGATGCGGTGTTTGCCGCGTTGTTCTGGTTTGTCGTCGCCGGCGTACCGGGCGTGGTGCTCTACCGCCTGAGCAATACGCTCGACGCGATGTGGGGCTATCGCAACGAACGCTTCGAGCGTTTCGGTTGGGCCGCGGCCAAGATCGACGATGTACTCAACTATGTGCCTGCACGCCTGGTGGCCTTGACCTACGCCGTGCTGGGCAAAACCCGCCTGGCCCTCAAATGCTGGCGCACCCAGGGGCCGACCTGGGACAGCCCCAATGCCGGGCCGGTGATGGCATCCGGCGCTGGCGCGTTGGGCGTTGAGCTGGGTGGCGCCGCGATTTACCACGGCGAGGTGCACCAGCGTCCGCCACTGGGCGAAGGCCCGGCGGCGGATGCCGACTCTATCGACCGCGGCTGGCAACTGGTGCAGCGCGGCGTATGGTTGTGGTTGCTGATTCTCTGCGTGGGGGGGCAATTTTATGCTTGAGCACGGTGGCCGGCTGCGCAAGGCAGCGATTCAGTACGGGATTGCCGAGGCCGATTGGCTGGACCTGTCTAGCGGCCTCGCACCCTGGCCATGGCCGATCCCGGAGATTCCGCTGCGGGCCTGGGCGCGCTTGCCGGAATCGGACGACGGCCTGGAACAGGCGGCCAGCGAGTATTACGGCGCCGCGCATCTGCTGCCGGTGCCCGGCTCCCAGGCGGCGATTCAGTTGCTGCCGCGCCTGCGCCGTGCCGGCAAGGTCGGCGTGCTGTCGCCGTGCTACGCCGAACATGCCGAGGCCTGGCGGCGTGCCGGCTACGTGGTGCGTGAAGTGCAGGAGCAGGAAGTCGACTTCTTCCTCGACGTCCTCGACGTGCTGGTGGTGGTCAATCCCAATAACCCCACCGGACTGAGCCTGGCTCCGCAACGCCTGCTGGACTGGCACACAAGGCTGGCCCAGCGCGGCGGCTGGCTGGTGGTGGACGAAGCGTTCATGGATGTCACCCCGCAGTTGAGCCTGGCGAGCCAGGCCCATCAGGTCGGCCTGATTGTGCTGCGTTCGTTCGGCAAGTTTTTCGGCCTGGCCGGGGTGCGCCTGGGCTTTGTGCTGGCCGAGCGCAGGCTGCTCAAGTTGCTGGCCGAACAGGTTGGGCCCTGGGCTGTCAGCGGGCCGACGCGGGTACTGGGCCAAGTGTGCCTGCGCGATACTGCCGGTCATGCACGGCAGCGGGCACGCTGCATCGAGGCCGGCCAGCGTTTGTTTGAACTGCTCGAGCGTCGTGGCTTTCAACCCCAGGGCGGCTGCGCGTTGTTCCAATGGTTGATCACCCCGCACGCCGAGCGCATGCACGAATTCATGGCCCAGCGCGGCATCTTGCTGCGCCTGTTTGTGCACAACAGCAGCGTGCGGTTTGGCCTGCCCGACACCGAGGCCGATTGGTCGCGTCTCGACGAAGCGCTGGCTGCCTACAAGGACGCCTCATGAGTACGCTGATGGTGCAAGGCACCACCTCCGATGCCGGCAAAAGTACCCTGGTGACCGCGTTGTGCCGTTGGCTGGTACGCCAGGGCATTGCCGTGGTGCCGTTCAAACCGCAGAACATGGCGCTCAACAGTGCGGTGACGGCCGAGGGCGGCGAGATCGGTCGTGCCCAGGCGGTGCAGGCCCAGGCGGCCAACCTGGCGCCCCATACCGACATGAACCCGGTGCTGCTCAAGCCCAACAGCGACACCGGCTCCCAGGTGATCATCCATGGCCGCGCCGTGACCAGCATGAACGCGGTGGCCTATCACGACTACAAAGCCATCGCGATGCAGGCGGTGCTGGCTTCCCACGCGCGGTTGAGCGAAGCCTACCCGGTGGTGATGGTGGAAGGCGCAGGCTCCCCGGCGGAGATCAACCTGCGCGCCAACGACATTGCCAATATGGGCTTCGCCGAGGCCGTCGACTGCCCGGTGCTGCTGATTGCCGACATCAATCGCGGCGGGGTGTTCGCCCATCTGGTCGGCACCCTGGAATTGCTCTCTCCCAGCGAACAGGCGCGGGTCAAGGGCTTCATCATCAACCGCTTTCGCGGCGACATCGCACTGCTGCAACCCGGCCTGGATTGGTTGCAGGCACGCACCGGCAAACCGGTGGTGGGCGTATTGCCCTACGTGATGGACCTGCACCTGGAAGCCGAGGACGGTATCGACCAACGCCAGATCGACAAGGCGGCGCAGGTGCTCAAGGTGGTGGTGCCGGTGTTGCCGCGCATCAGCAACCATACGGATTTCGATCCGCTGCGCCTGCATCCTCAGGTGGACTTGCAGTTCATCGGGCCGGGCCAGCCGATTCCGGCCGCCGACCTGGTCATCCTGCCGGGCTCGAAAAGCGTGCGCAGCGACCTCGCGTACCTGCGTGCCCATGGCTGGGACACCGCCGTGGCGCGGCACTTGCGCTACGGCGGCAAGGTGCTGGGGATTTGCGGCGGGCTGCAGATGTTGGGCGAGCAGGTGCATGACCCGTTGGGCTTGGAAGGGGGGGCGGGTTCCAGTGAGGGGCTGGGGTTGTTGGCGTTCAGCACGACCTTGGAAGAAGAGAAGCAATTGCGCAATGTGCGTGGGCGGTTGGTGCTGGAGGATGCTGAGGTCAGTGGGTATGAGATTCATGCAGGGGTGACGTCGGGCGATGCGCTGTCTCATGCCGCCGTGGTGCTGGACGACGGGCGTAGTGATGGGGCTTTGAGTGCTGACGGGCAGATCCTTGGTACGTATCTGCATGGTTTGTTCGAGACGCCGGCGGCTTGCAGTGCCTTGTTGCGTTGGGCTGGGTTGGAGGATGTGCAGGAAGTGGATTATCACGCTTTGCGCGAGCGGGACATTGAGCGGTTGGCGGATTTGGTGGAGAACCATTTGGACACCGATTTGTTGCGTAGTCTGTGTGGGGTTTAAGGGTGTACACACGGTTCAAATGTGGGAGGGGACTTTCGGTGTACATATCCATTCCTGCGGTAACGGCCACTTATGGTTCCGCTCTTACAGCGGCTCACTTTTGGAAAGGCCGGAAGCCGGCCCAGCCAAAAGTAAGCAAAAGGCCTTCGCCCCACCACTCGGCACCTCGCTTGGGCTCGGTGTGCCCGAACGCAGGCTTGAATCCGTGGGCCGCCGCAATGGGCCATCCCTGGCCCAGTGCGGCTAACCCGGCGTCCTGCCGGGTTACCCACGGATTCAAGCCTGCGTTCGGCCAGCGTGGTTTACGGGGCGACTTCAGATCAAAAGCAGGATCAAAAACGACTCGCTTCGCATCGTGGAGTGGTGGGTGGGGAGGGGGGGTCTCATGCTTCAACTGATTTTAGGTGGCGCCCGCTCCGGCAAAAGCCGCCTCGCTGAAAAACTCGCCGGCGACAGCGCTTTGCCCGTGATCTATATCGCCACCAGCCAACCGCTTGACGGCGAGATGAATGCCCGCGTTGCCTTGCATCGCGAGCGTCGCCCTGATCACTGGGGTTTGATCGAAGAACCTGTCGAGCTGGCGCGTGTGCTACGCGAAAACGCTGCGCCCGGTCGTTGCCTGTTGGTGGATTGCCTGACCCTGTGGCTGACCAATCTGCTGATGCTCGAAGACGCGCAGCGCCTGGCGTTCGAGCGCGATCAATTGCTGGAAAGCCTGGCCGTGCTGCCGGGTGAAATTATTTTTGTCAGCAACGAGACCGGTCTGGGTGTCGTGCCGCTGGGCGAATTGACTCGCCGCTATGTGGATGAAGCCGGTTGGCTGCATCAAGCCTTGGCCGAGCGCTGTCAGCGTGTTGTCCTGACGGTTGCCGGCCTGCCCCTGACGTTGAAAGGTACTGCGTTATGACTGACACCTGGTGGCTCAACCCTTGTAAGGCCATTGACGCCTCGGCGTACGAACAAGCCCTGGCGCGCCAGCAGCAATTGACCAAGCCGGCCGGTTCCCTGGGCCAGCTGGAAGCGCTGGCGGTGCAATTGGCCGGCTTGCAGGGCCAGGTCAAACCGTCGGTGGACCGGCTGTGGATTGCCATCTTTGCCGGTGACCATGGTGTGGTTGCCGAGGGTGTATCGGCATTTCCCCAGGAAGTGACCGGGCAGATGCTGCATAACTTTGTCACCGGTGGCGCGGCCATCAGTGTATTGGCGCGGCAACTGGATGCGCAGTTGGAAGTGGTCGACCTCGGTACGGTGACCCCTTCGCTGAGCCTGCATGGCGTGCGTCACCTGAATATCGGCGCGGGCACCGCCAATTTCGTCAAGGGCCCGGCAATGACCGGTGCCCAGGGCCGATTGGCATTGCAGGCGGGTCGCGACAGTGTGCTGCGCGCCCGTGAAAGCGGTGCGCAGTTGTTTGTTGGCGGCGAGATGGGCATTGGCAACACCACCGCCGCCAGTGCGCTGGCCTGCGCCTTGCTCGATTGCCAGGTGACCGAGCTGACAGGCCCGGGCACCGGATTGAATGCCCAAGGCGTCAGTCACAAGGTGGCGGTGATCGAACGCGCGCTGGCCGTGCATGCCGCGCAGCGTGGGGATGCGCTGCACACCCTGTGCAATCTCGGTGGCTTTGAAATCGCTGCCCTGGTGGGGGCTTACCTGGCCTGCGCCCAGGAAGGCATCGTGGTGCTGGTGGATGGGTTTATCTGCACCGTCGCGGCACTGGTCGCCACGCGCTTGAACCCGGCGTGCCGCGAATGGCTGCTGTTCGGCCACCGCGGCGCCGAGCCTGGCCATCGCCATGTCTTGCAGAGCCTCGATGCACAACCGTTGCTGGAACTCGGCCTGCGCCTGGGCGAGGGCAGTGGCGCGGCGTTGGCGGTGCCATTGCTGCGCCTGGCCTGTGCGCTGCACGGGCAGATGGCGACGTTTGCCGAAGCGGCCGTGGCAGACCGTCCGGCATGACCTTGCACCTGGACCTGTTGCGCCATGGCGAAACCGAACTGGGGGGTGGCCTGCGCGGCAGCCTGGACGATGCATTGACCGCCAAGGGCTGGGAACAGATGCGCGCCGCTGTGGTGGCACAGGGGCCCTGGGATCGGCTGATCAGCTCGCCGCTGCAACGCTGCGCGCGGTTCGCGGATGAACTGGGCGCGCGGCTGAATGTGCCGGTGAGTCTGGAAAAGGACCTGCAGGAACTGCACTTCGGTGCCTGGGAAGGGCAAAGTGCGGCAGCGCTGATGGAGACCGACGCCGAAGGCCTGGGCCGGTTTTGGGCCGATCCCTATAGCTTCACGCCGCCCCAGGGCGAACCGGTCAGCGCGTTTTCCCTGCGGGTTTTGGGCGCCGTCCTGCGCCTGCATAAGGCGTATGCCGGTGAGCGTGTGCTGTTGATCAGCCACGGCGGGGTGATGCGTTTGCTGTTGGCCCACGCTCGGGGGCTGCCCCGTGAGCAGTTGCTGAATGTCGAAGTCGCTCATGGTGGGTTGTTCAACCTGCAGGTCGGCGCCGATGGCGTGTTGAAGGAAGGAATCTGAGCATGCTGCCGTTCTGGATCGCCGTGCAGTTCCTGAGCAGTTTGCCGATTCGCCTGCCGGGTATGCCGCAACCGCAGGAACTGGGGCGCTCGTTGCTGTTTTATCCTGTAGTCGGGTTGCTGTTCGGCGTGCTGCTGTGGGGGCTCAATACGCTGTTGATCGGATCACCGCTGTTGTTGCACGCCGCGCTGCTGCTGACGGCCTGGGTGTTGCTCAGTGGCGGCTTGCACCTCGACGGCCTGGCGGACAGCGCCGATGCCTGGCTGGGTGGCTTCGGCGACCGCGAGCGCACCCTCAGCATCATGAAAGACCCGCGCAGCGGACCGATTGCGGTGGTCACCCTGGGCCTGGTGTTGCTGCTCAAGTTCACCGCGCTGGTGGCTTTGATCGAACAGCGCAACGGTGTGGCGTTGATTCTCGCGCCGTTGATCGGCCGTGCGTCGATGCTGGGGTTGTTTCTCACCACCCGTTATGTGCGAGCGGGTGGGTTGGGCCAGGCGTTGTCGGATCATCTACCGCGCGTCGTCGGGCAACAGGTGCTGATCCTCAGTGGCCTGGCCTGCATCCTGATCGGTGGTTTCAGCGGTGGGGTTGCCGTGCTGCTCGCGGCCGTGTGTTTTATCGGCCTGCGCCAACTGATGGTCAATCGCCTCGGCGGCACCACCGGCGATACCGCTGGCGCGCTGCTGGAGCTGCTGGAAGTGGCTGTTCTGGTCGGTTTGGCGTTGTAACACTTTCTTGCATTTCCTTAATCGCGGGTATATACACGTTCCATGCTTGCCTCCCAATGTTTATGCACCAACCTGCGACGTGCCGCCCGTGGCGTCAGCAGGCACTACGACGGCGCCCTCGACGGCTTCGGGATCAACGTCGCCCAGTATTCCTTGCTGTGCAACCTGCAGCGCCTCGATCAACCGAGCATTTCCAGCCTGGCCGACGCCATGGGCCTGGATCGCAGCACCTTGGGGCGCAACCTGCGGGTGTTGGAAGGTGAGGGCCTGGTGCGGATGGTAGAGGGCGATGACCTGCGCAACCGCCTGGTGCTGTTGACCGCCGCCGGTGAAGAGCGCCTGGCGGCAGCGTTACCCGCCTGGGAGGCGGCGCAACAGAAATTGGTCGATCAACTCGGCGCGGAAAAACGCGAAACCCTGTTGGCCTTGCTGGATGAACTCGCCTGAACGCGGGTTTGTTCGAATACAAGCGGGTATATACCCGCGAACGGAGAATAAGAAATGACGTCGATGTGGCGCACCAGTGGTTGGATCCTTGTAGGGAGTGCGCTGATCCTGGCGTTGTCCTTGGGCGTGCGGCACGGGTTCGGCCTGTTCCTGGCGCCGATGAGCAGCGAATTCGGCTGGGGCCGTGAGACCTTTGCCTTTGCCATCGCCTTGCAGAACCTGATCTGGGGCCTGGCGCAGCCCTTTACCGGTGCCCTGGCCGACCGGTTCGGCGCCACCAGGGCGGTGTTTGTCGGCGGGGTGTTGTACGCCGCAGGCCTGGTGTTGATGGGCCTGTCGGATTCGGCGTGGTCGTTGTCCTTGAGTGCCGGCCTGCTGATCGGTATCGGTCTGTCGGGTACATCGTTCTCGGTGATTCTGGGCGTGGTCGGCCGCGCCGTGGCGCCGGAAAAGCGCAGCATGGCCATGGGCATTGCCAGTGCCGCCGGTTCGTTTGGCCAGTTCGCCATGGTGCCGGGCACCTTGGGCTTGATCAGTTGGCTGGGCTGGTCGGCCGCGTTGCTGGCGCTGGGCCTGATGGTGGCGCTGATCCTGCCGCTGGTGAGCATGCTCAAGGATCGCCCGCTGCCGGTCATGGCCGGCCAGCAGACCCTGGGTGAAGCCTTGAAGGAAGCCTGCTCCCACTCCGGGTTCTGGCTGCTGGCCTTCGGCTTTTTCGTCTGCGGTTTCCAGGTGGTGTTTATTGGTGTGCACCTGCCGGCCTACCTGGTGGACCAGCACTTGCCGGCCACGGTCGGCACCACGGTGTTGGCGTTGATTGGGTTGTTCAATATCTTCGGCACCTATACCGCCGGCTGGCTTGGCGGGCGCATGTCCAAGCCGCGCCTGTTGACCGGGTTGTACCTGCTGCGCGCGGTGGTGATCATCCTGTTCCTGTGGGCACCGGTGACCGAAGTCACGGCCTACCTGTTCGGCATGGCCATGGGCTTTTTGTGGCTGTCCACGGTACCGCTGACCAACGGCACGGTCGCCACGTTGTTCGGAGTGCGAAACCTGTCCATGCTCGGTGGGATCGTGTTCCTTTTCCACCAGCTCGGCTCGTTCCTTGGTGGTTGGTTGGGCGGGGTGGTCTATGATCGAACCGGTAACTACGATTTGATCTGGCAAGTGGCGATCCTGTTGAGCGTGCTCGCCGCAGCCCTGAATTGGCCGGTACGTGAGCGGCCGGTGGCGCGATTGCAGGCGCAGATGGAGACGGCATGAGTTCGACCTGGTATTGGTTTGGCGGGGCAATCGCGGCCGCACTGTTGCTGGCCCTGGCCTGGTGGGGCTGGCAGCGCGGTGGCCTGGCGTTGATGCAACTGGGTATGTCGATCTGTTAAGTTCGGTGCCTGAACTCTTTAAAGGACGTTTCGACATGCAGATGCGCTGGCTGGCTGTACCTGTGCTGATGGCTGCTTTTGGCGGCGTGGCGTTGGCTGCCGATTGCCCGCCGTTGCTGGAGGGTCAATTGCCCAAGTTGCGCGCCAAGGAATCCATCGACCTGTGCCAACGTTTTGCCGGCAAGCCCCTGGTGATCGTCAACACGGCGAGCTTTTGCGGGTTCGCGCCGCAATTCAAAGGCCTCGAAGCGCTGTATCAGCGCTACAAGGATGAAGGGTTGGAGGTGATCGGCGTGCCATCCGATGACTTCAAGCAGGAAGCCAAGACCGGCGAAGAAACCGCCAAGGTCTGCTACGTGAACTACGGCGTGACCTTCACCATGACCGAGCCGCAGAAGGTCAAGGGGCCGGACGCGGTGCACCTGTTCAAGGTATTGGCGCAGCAGAGCAATGCGCCGAAGTGGAATTTCTACAAGTACGTGGTGGACCGCCAGGGCAAGGTGATTGCCGATTTCTCCAGCCTCACCAAGCCGGACAGCCCCGACCTGATCAAGGCGGTGGAGCAGGCGATAGCGTCCAAACCCTGATTATCGGGCACTGAAAAGCCCCGCCTCCCTTGCAGGAGAGCGGGGCTTTTTTACACCCGTGCGGATCAGAAGGTGTAGGTCATGCCCAGGCCGAAACCGTTGGCACTGTTTTCGTACTTGGCGCGGTAACTGGCTGTCGACGGGGCGTTAGCCGTCTGGTTGATCTTGACGTCTTCTTCTTTCAGGTACGAATACGCCAGGTCGACGGTCATGTTATCCATGACTTTGTAGCCCAGGCCCACGCTGAAGATCGTACGGTCGCCCGTCGGGATGCGCGGCGAACGATCGGTGTTGTTGGCCGGGGATTGGTCGAAGGTCAGGCCGGTACGCAGCACGACTTGCTTGGTCAACTGATACGAGGTACCCACGGCGTAGGCCCAGGTGTCGTGCCAATTTTGTTCTTCAGTGATAGAGCCCAGTTGGCTTGGCGCCAGTAAGCCGCCTGCAGCTGTTACGCCTTCGTTGTTGACGGTGATCTCTTTCAGGCGACTCCAACGCGTCCAGGTTGCACCGCCGTAGAGTTTCCAGGCGTCGGTCAGGTCTTGGGTGACCGACAGGTCGTAGGACTCTGGGGTGTCGATTTTCAACGAAGCGTCGTAACGGTTGTTACGCAGGAACGGTTGAGTGGCCGCTGGGCCGCTGACCGTGGTGTGGCCTTCCAGCTTGTACTTGACCTTCGAGTGGTAGGTCAGGCCCACGCGAGTGGTGTCGGTGGCCTGGACCAATACGCCGACGTTGAAACCCAGGGCGGTATCGTCACCCTTGATTTTGACGTTGGTGTCGGAGGCAAGCGGGCTGAGGGTCTTGTCCGACTCAAGCACACCGGAAATCCGGTTGATGGTCGGGCCAAAGCCGATGGATACACGATCATTGAACGCATAGCTGACAGTTGGCTGGAAGGTCATGACCTTCACTTCGCTCTTGCTGCCGAAGCCGCGACCCTGGAAGCCGTTTTCATAGTCGGTCACCAGGCCGAACGGTGCGTATACACCGAAGCCGATAGCCCACTGATCGTTGAGTTTGTTGGTGTAGAAACCGAATGGCACCGCGGTGAACGGAACCATGTCGCCTTTGTTGGAACCGCGAGAGTTGCCACCGGTATTGCTGATATCGGTCGACGCATCAATGGCAGCGACACCACCGGTGATTTGTTGGCCATTCAGACGGGACATACCGGCCGGGTTACCGTAGACAGTGCTTGCATCATCGGCAGAAGAAGAGCGACCTGCGAAACCCGTACCCATCCCGCTGACGCTCTGTTCGTTCAGTGCGAAACCGCTTGCGAACAGTTGGGAGGATGCCATGGCAACGGCGAGGCTAAGTGTGGTCTTGAGCATTACTTTTTTCATTATTAGAACTCCGTGGTGATCACCGCAGCGGAAAGTATCAATAAAATTAACATCGCGCTATAGGCTGTAATGCAGGAGATAGAGCGGTTTTGTAGGACAATCCGACCAAAATTCGGCTTTTTTGCCGAATCTTGCAAATTGCCCGGTCAGCAGGCCACGTGATTCAAGGGCGAAACACAGGTTTGCCAGGCCTGGGTGAAATCCCGCAGCCTTCCTTGAGGATGAAATATTTCTTTCCAGATACGCGCCATGGCTAAAACATCACCGGGTGGTGGCAGGGCGGGGCTGTGTTGTTCGACCAGGAGCCAGGCGATGGCCGTGGCATAACGCAGGTTTACGGTGAGCTCCAGTTGGGGCGCACTGAGAAAGGCGTGTTGGCTGGCGAGCCCGCGTACCAGGCTGGCACGCTCGGGGTCGAGCGCCAGGTAGTTATCCCACAAGGCGCGATGGCGAGGTTCGGTGATGCTGTACAGGCCATGGCCGCGTCGATCATGCAGGGCAGAACCCAATTCCGACTGGCTGGCGGCGATACCCAGCAGCAGTGACTCAGCCGTTGGGCTCTGCTGGCCGAGGTACGTCAGGGTCGGCCGGATCACATAGCGACACAATTCACTGGCTGCGATACCCATACATGCCTCAATCCGTGAAAAGGGTCGACGAGCCCTGAGAAAGGGGGCTTGGCAGCAGTGGATCGGCTCTCAGGCTCGTCGGAAGCGGATCATGCCGCTTGAGTTGAAGTGTAGTGTCATATTCATGAGGTAAAGGACTGTTTTTAAAACATCTTCTTCAACCAGTTATAACGTTTATATCGATTTGAACTTAGTGCAAATACTCCAGGCAAGAATGACGGGCAATAAAAAACCCTGTGTTTTAAACAGGGTTTTTTGTGTTTCAGCGACTCGGGTCGATCAGGCAACCAGTGCCTGACGGGTACGCTCGATCACGGCCTGCAGCGGTTCAGCGCTGGAGTATTGATCGGGGTACAGGCGTTCGCTGTGACGGGCGATGCCGTGTTCGTTGACCAGGGTGAAGCTGAAGCAGCCTTTGCGAGCGGCCATGATCAGGCAGTTCATTGGGGCAAAAGCGTTGGTGAGGGTGCGAATGGCATCCTGAGTGTGGATAGCGGACATATTATTGGTGTTCCTACAAATGACACGGATAAGAACCGTGCAACGTTAAAACGTTCCAGTAACGTTGATCACCATTGATCGAACGAAGAACCCGACTGGAACAAAGCAGCCAGTTTGAAGCGCTGATTAAGTTAGGCGCGCTTGGGCTGGCAGGTAGGTACTTAGGAGGGCAGGCAACACAACAAGGGCAAAGGTTCTGGGCCCGGGGTGAAGATCCTGATCAATTTGCAGGTTGGTTCGGTCAGAGTATTAAAACTTCGCGGCACCCTTTGCTTGTTCAAAGGCAGTGTCGTCGCAAGTGATACCTGGAAACCATCGAGGTGGTCGATCCCGTGTTGTTCAGGGGAGTTGTTCGACCAGAATTGACTTTCAGCTTGGTACTAACGCTGCGGATAGTAACGGATTGAAACAGGCAATGGAAGCGTGCTAGTCAAAAAACTTCAATCAGCCGCCCAGCAGGCCGCGATACACCAGCACCGTGACGGCGGCGGCCAGGGAACAACCCAACCCATAAGCGGCCAGGGTCAGGCGCAAGGATTGGCCGGTCTCGACCATCTTCATCACATCGCCCATGTCATCGATACGCCCTTCACCCAGCTCGATGCACAGGCTCACGGCGGTGAACGCGGCCGATAGCAGGATGGCGATGGCAAACAACGCCCCATCCGGGGATGGCAGTACGACATTTATCCCTAATGAAATGGCACAGATGGCCAGTAACAACACGGCGAATAACAGCATTCCTTTCATCGGCCCACTCAGCGTTGTGTTGTCCGTCGGGCAGTGTGGCGAGCTGGCAAAGATTTGAAAAGTCCCTGTTTTGCCTCGGCGGTAACATTTTTGAAGGCTATCGCTTCAAAAAAAGCCGGGGATATAACCATCGGATCGGTACTTGTGCACATTAGTTGCGGCGTGTGTAACCTGGCTGTCAATCGCTGGACAGGGCCGCCATTTGCCTGCAATGGAAATTTAAGTCAATGAAAAATCTGGCTTTTTTTTATTGGTGAAAAAATCGTCAGTTTGACTGTGGGCCCCGTTCCATGGGCCTTTGCGCGAGTTAAAGGCTGGTTGTCCACTGAGTTATCCACAGCTTCTGTGGATTGTCCCAAGCGCTTGCTCTAGAACGGGCGTGCCGGGTTTTTTCAGCTTTACCTGTGCGAAAAAAAGAGTAGAGTGGCGCGCCTTCCGTTCTGTCCCACAGTGCTTTATGAAGTTTCGCTTAGTATCACCTTCTGTTACCGATACCTCCCAGACTGTTACCGCACCCAAGCGTTTTTCCTTGAAAGTCGCCCTGTGGTTGCTCGACAGCCCACGCCTGGGCCATAGCACCAACATCAAACACTTCGCCGGGCGCTTGCTCAAGCAGCCGGCCCGTGAGGGCGTAGTGGCTGCGCAAAGCCGTCTGGGCCAATTGATGTGCCCCGAGTGCGGCAACGCCCGCGACCGCCGCATCGGCCACGATCTGCTGCGCCTGGCCGCCCGTGCCGGTGACCGCCGTGCCCAACGGGAACTGGGTCAGGTCGAAGACTGAGCTGTCCTCACGCTCTACGCTTGGTTAACCTTGCTCCTTTTCGGTGATGGCAGAAATGGCTATGGTTTTTGACTGGACCAGTGTTGCCCTGGGCCTGGCTGGCGCCGCAGTGCCTTTATTGGCGGTGTGCTGGCAGATTCAGCGGCGGTTGACCGCGCGGACCACTGGCTGGGAACTGCTCGAAGAGCGCCTGGCCACTGCGCAACTGGCCCAGGAGGGCCTCGCCGCTCAACTGGATGCCAGTCGCGATGAAATCAGCGATCTGAGCCAGGCCAACGCCGCCAAGCAAGCTGACCTGGCTGCAGTGCGCCGCGAGGTCGAGCTGTTGCAGATCGATCGCGACAACGCCCGCGACGCCGCCCACGCCTGGAACCTTGACCGCAGCGCCAAGGAAACCGAATTACGCCGCCTCGACGCACTGTCGGCCGCCTTGCGCGCCGAACTGCGCGAGCAGCAGGAAAGCCATCAGCAGCGCCTCGCCGACCTGCAAGGCTCGCGGGACGAGTTGCGTGCGCAGTTCGCTGAGCTGGCCGGCAAGATCTTCGATGAGCGCGAGCAGCGCTTTGCCGAGACCAGCCAGGAGCGCCTGGGCCAGTTGCTCGACCCCTTGAAGGAACGCATCCAGTCCTTCGAAAAACGCGTGGAAGAGAGCTATCAGAACGAGGCTCGCGAGCGCTTTTCCCTGGCCAAGGAGCTTGAACGCCTGCAGCAGCTGAACCTGCGTCTGTCAGACGAAGCCACCAACCTGACCCGCGCCCTCAAGGGCCAGAAAACCCAGGGCAATTGGGGTGAGTTGATCCTCGAGCGCGTGCTGGAACACGCCGGCCTGGAGAAGGGCCGCGAGTACCAGACCCAGGTCAGCCTCAAGGGGCCGGACGGCGAGCGCTTCCAACCGGATGTGCTGATCATGCTGCCCGGTGACAAGCAGGTGGTGGTGGACTCCAAGGTCAGCCTGACCGCGTACCAGCAGTATGTCGCAGCGGATGATGAGGTGATCGGCCAGGCAGCCTTGAAGCAGCACGTACTGTCGCTGCGCAATCACGTCAAAGGCTTGGCCGGTAAGGATTACAAACGCCTGGAAGGCCTGCACAGCCTGGATTTCGTGTTGTTGTTCGTACCGATCGAAGCCGCTTTTTCCGCGGCCTTGCAGGCCGAACCGAATCTGTTCCAAGAAGCTTTCGACCGGCATATCGTGATCGTCAGCCCAACGACGCTGCTCGCCACCCTGCGGGTGATCGACAGTCTCTGGAAGCAAGAGCGTCAAAGCCAGAACGCCCGCGAAATCGCCGAACGCGCCGGGTGGCTGTACGACAAGTTCGTGCTGTTTATCCAGGATCTGGATGAGGTGGGCAATCGTCTGCAGCAGTTGGATAAGGCTTACAGCGCGGCGCGGAACAAGCTGACAGATGGGCGCGGAAACCTGGTCAGTCGCACCGAGCAATTAAGGTTGCTCGGTGCGCGTGCCAGCAAAAGCCTGCCGGCGGATTTGCTGGAGCGGGCGATGACCGACGCCGACGGCGTCGCGCACCTGCCCGAATAAACACAATCCGAAAGGTGGAAGGGGTGTAGCCCCCTCCCACATGTTGACTGAGTACATCCGGTTTATAGCGGTAAGTGTCGACTCAGCAACGCCCGCAGCGCGGCGGGCTTCACCGGTTTGGCGAGGTAATCCAGCCCCGCCGCATGCACCTCTGCCACCATCTCCGGGCGGCCGTCGGCACTGATGACCACGCCGGGAATCGGCTCCGCCATTTGCGCCCGCAGCCAGCCCATGAGCTCGGTGCCAGTCTCACCGTGGTCGAGGTGGTAATCCACCAGTGCCAGTTGCGGGCGTACGCCTTGCTCCAGCAGCGCCGCACATTGCGCCTGGTCGGTGGCGGTCCACACTTCACAGCCCCAGCGTGTCAGCAGGCTGCGCATACCGATCAGGATGCTCTCTTCGTTATCCACGCAGAGCACTTGCGCGCCGCTTAACGGCAGGCCGTTCTCCTGGGTAGGCTTGGCCTGCGGGCTGGCCTGGTTGCGTGCCAGCGGCACACGCACGCTGAACACGCTGCCCTTGCCGGGCCATGAGCGCACGCTCAGGCGATGGTCCAGCACCCGGCACAGGCCGTCGGCAATCGCCAGGCCCAGGCCCAGGCCTTTCTCGGCGCGGGTCTGGTGGCTGTCCAGGCGTTTGAACTCTTCGAAGATCACCTTCTGTTTATCCAACGGGATGCCAGGGCCTCGGTCCCAGACTTCCAGGCACAGCTCGCCCTTGCGCCGACGTACGCCCAGCAGCACCGGGCCGTCGGCATACCGGAAAGCGTTAGTCAGAAAATTCTGCAAGATCCGTCGCAGCAACTTGATGTCACTGTCGACGCGCAAGCGGCTGCCGCGCAGGCGAAAACGCAGGCCTTGTTCCTGGGCCAGGGCCTTGAATTCCGCGCCGAGGGTGTCGAACAGTTCGTTGAGCACAAAGGGCTGGCGCTGCGGGTTGATCTTGCCGTTTTCCAGGCGCGAGATATCCAGCAGGTCGCTGATCAGGTCTTCGGCCGAACGCAGCGAGCTGTCCAGGTGCTGTACCAGTTGCCGGGCTTCGCTGGACAGGCCGTCGTTCTGGTGGGAAAGGGCAGCGGAGAACAGGCGGGCGGCGTTCAGCGGTTGCATCAGGTCATGGCTGACGGCCGCGAGGAAGCGCGTCTTTGACTGGCTGGCGGACTCGGCAACGCCCTTGGCATCGGTGAGCGCCACATTGAGCTGCGACAGTTCGTGGGTGCGCTCGGTCACCCGTTGCTCGAGGCCTTCGTTGGCCTCGGTGAGTGCCTGCTCGGCCTCGCGGAACGCGGTAATGTCGGTGAAGCTCATGACGAAGCCGCCGCCGGGCATCGGGTTGCCGATCAGCTCGATCACCCGCCCATTCGGGAACAGCCGCTCTGAGGTATGCGCGCGGCCCTGGCGCATCCAATGCAGGCGGCGCGCCACGTGGACCTCGGCTTCCCCCGGCCCGCACAGGCCGCGCTCGGCGTTGTAGCGGATGATGTCGGCAATCGGTCGGCCTACGCTGATCAGCCCGTCCGGGTAATTGAACAACTCCAGGTAACGCCGGTTCCAGGCCACCAGCTTGAGGGACTGGTCCACCACACTGATGCCCTGGGTGATGTTCTCGATAGCGCCCTGCAGCAATGCGCGATTGAATTGCAGCACTTCCGAGGCTTCGTCGGCGATACGTACGACGTCCTCGAGCTGCATTTCCCGCCCCTCGATCGCCGCTTTCACCACGGCCCGAGTCGAGGATGCGCCGAGCACACCGGCCAGCAATCGCTCGGTGTGGGCGATCCAGTCGTTGTCGGCATTCTGGTTGGGGTTAAAGCCTTTGCCCTGGCGATAGGCGAAGCGGATAAAACTCTGCTGGGCCCGTTCTTCGCCGACAAACCGCGCGGCCAGGCTGAGCAGGTCGCTGATCTGTACCGACAGCATCGAGCGGGCATTGGCGCGCTGGCTGATTTCCTGGCCGATAAAGCGCCCGGCTTGCCAGTGTTCCGAGACACGTGTGCGCGACAGCATAGACACCCACACGAACAGCGTGAAGTTACCGGCCAGGGAGAACACGGTGCCCAGGGTCAGTGAGGTAACGGACAAACCGAGCGGGTGCGAATGCATCCACGTCAGCCCCGGGAAAATGGCGAGGGACCAACCCAGGCTTTTCGCGGTAACCGGCAGGACCAAGGTGTAGAACCACAGGAACGTACCCGCCGCCAGCCCCGCAAATACACCGCGTCGGTTGGCTTGCTTCCAATACAGTGCGCCAAGCATGGCCGGGGCCAGTTGAGTCACCGCGGCAAACGCGATCTGGCCGATGGTCGCCAGGCTCGCGGTGGAGCCCAGCAGGCGGTAGCTGACATACGCCAGCAGCAGGATGATCACGATGCTGACCCGGCGCACCGACAGCATCCAGTGGCGGAACACTTCGAACGGCCGCTCGGCGCTGGAACGGCGCAGCAGCCAGGGCAGCAGCATGTCGTTGGAGACCATGGTCGACAAGGCGATGCTCGCCACGATCACCATGCCGGTGGCCGCCGACGCACCGCCGATAAACGCCAGCACGGCGAGGGCCGGGTGGGCTTCGGCCATGGGCAGGCTGATCACGTAGGAGTCCGGCAGCACCGAGCCGGGCAGCATCATCTTGCCGCCCAAGGCGATCGGCACGACAAACAGCGCGGCGAGGATCAGGTAGGCCGGGAACACCCACTTGGCCAGGCGCAGATCCTGGGGGTCGATGTTCTCCACGACCGTCACATGGAACTGCCGAGGCAAGCAGATGATCGCCATCATGGCGACGCCGGTCTGTACCACCATCGACGGCCAGTTGATGGTTTCCTTCCAGTATTCCTCCAGGCGTGGCGCGAGCATCGCCTGGCTGAACAGGTCGCCGAAACCGTCGTACAGGCCGTAGGTCACAAACGCCCCGACCGCGAGAAAGGCGAACAGCTTCACCAACGATTCAAACGCAATCGCCAGCACCATGCCGCGGTGGTGTTCGGTGGCGTCGAGGTTGCGGGTACCGAACACAATGGTGAACAGCGCCAGCACCAGGGACACGATCAGCGCCGTGTCCTGGGCTCGGGTGCCGGTGGTATCGGCACCTGCGCCAATCAGCAGGTTGACCCCCAGCACGATGCCTTTGAGTTGCAGGGCGATATAAGGCAGCACGCCCACCAGGCAGATCAGCGCGACCACCACCGCCAGGGACTGGGATTTGCCATAGCGTGCGGCGATGAAGTCGGCGATGGAGGTGATGTTTTCCTGCTTGCTGATCAGGATCATCTTCTGCAGGACCCAGGGTGCCAACACCAGCAACAGCACCGGTCCCAGGTAGATCGGTAAGAACGCCCACAGCTGTTCGGCGGCCTGGCCTACGGCGCCGAAGAAGGTCCAGCTGGTGCAATAAACTGCCAGCGACAGGCTGTACACCCAGGCACGCATACGCGGCGGCAATGGCGCACGGCGACGGTCACCGTAGAAGGCGATGGCAAACATAATGGCCATATAGGCCAGGGCAACGGCGGCGATCAGCCCGCTGGACAGCGTCATGGTAACTCCGAGCATGAGAACACCCAGGCATTCCAGGCCCGGTTGGACAGTCTCGCATGATGCCTGGGGTTAGTCAGTGTCGACCAAGGTCGTGTGGGATCTAATGTCGCAGGGGGCGCTCAGCGCGGTGGCAAGGTTTTCTGGCGCAGGATGTAGATTGTCACCAGCACGGCGCTGGTCAGCATGAAGCCACGTGCCCATGGCAACGGCACCAGGTAGCAGGAAAAACCGATACTCAGCCACATCAGGCCGATGGCGTAGAACTTGCCCTTGAGCGGGATGCCGTTGCCGTCCAGGTAGTCACGAATCCAGGGGCCCAGGCGCGGGTGTTCCACCAGCCACTGATAGAAACGCGGGGAGCTTCGAGCGAAGCAGGCGGCGGCGAGCAGGAGGAAGGGGGTGGTCGGCAATACCGGCAGGAAAATACCGATCACTCCCAACGCTACGCTCAGCCAGCCGATGGCCAGCAGCACGTAGCGCAGGAGCAGCGAGCGATTGCCCATGGGTGTCACGGGCAAGCGACTCAGTGGTGGCGTGGCTTGAGGATCGCCGGTTTTTCGTCAGGGGCGTTGCACAGCAGGTACAGGGCGGTCAGCGCTTCGGGGATCTGTACGATCATGTCGTCCATCAGGTTGGCGTCGGCGGCGATGTCGGAAAATTCAGCTTCTTCCTCAAACAGCCCCGAGCCGACCATGATCGGCAAAAGCATTTCGCTGACTTCTTCCTCGGCGGTTTCGAACCAGGCGGCTTCACGCAGGAACACACCTTCCATGAAGCCGATGCACCAGCCGCGCAGGTCGGAGTCGTCCGGCTCCTCGCCCAGGTCCAGCTCGCACGGCAACTCGAACTCTTCATCGGAGGCCAGTTGGCGAGAGATGTGGGCCTTGAGGGCCAGCAGGGTGGATTCGATTTCTTCGCGCTGGGCGGCGTCGGCGTAGTGCGGCTCTTCGGCGAACAGTGCGTCGATCCATTCACGGTCGGGAACGACCTCGGAGCAGATCGACAGGGCGGTCAGGTAGCCGTGGGCGGCCACGTAGTCCAGCGCCTCGTCATGCAGCTCATCGGCGTCGAGGAAGGCTTGCAGGCGGGTTAGTTGCTCAGCGAAGGACATTGAAGGACTACCTTGGGAATAAACGATGCTGAATTCTAGGCTTTCTTGCGCGCCCAAGCCAGTCGGCGTGCATATTTGCCAGGTTTTAGAGACGGGCTGCAATTCGTCAGCGGCGCCCTTTGCCGGATGACGCTCGGGTATACTGCCGCGTTTTGTGATGCCCCTGCAGGCCAAGCGCCAGGTCGAGAAAACTTCGCTTACGGATTATTTTCCGTGAGCCCGTATTTTTTCGACCAGCCTGTACAGAGGGATTTCGGCACTATTTTGTTGGAGTTATACATGCTCGATCAGGCTCAACGCGTCCTCAAGGACATCTTCGGCTACGACAGCTTTCGTGGCCGCCAGGGTGCGATCATTGAGCGCGTGGCCAAGGGCGGTGATGCCCTGGTCCTGATGCCTACCGGTGGTGGCAAGTCGTTGTGCTTCCAGGTGCCGGCGTTGTTGCGCAACGGGCTGGCAGTGGTGGTGTCGCCCCTGATCGCGTTGATGGACGACCAGGTTGCGACCCTGGAAGAACTTGGCGTCGCTGCCGCCGCCTTGAACTCCACCCTCAGTGCCGAGCAGCAACGCGACCTGGCCGCGCGGATCAAGCGCGGTGAAGTGAAGATGCTTTATCTGGCACCTGAGCGCCTGGTGCAGCCGCGCATGCTGGCGTTTTTGCAGAGCCTGGAAATTGCCCTGTTCGCCATCGACGAAGCCCACTGCGTATCGCAATGGGGGCATGATTTCCGCCGCGAATATTTGCAGCTCGGTCAACTGGCGGAGCTGTTCCCGGACGTCCCGCGCATCGCCCTGACCGCCACGGCCGACAAGCGCACCCGTGAAGAAATCGTCGAGCGCCTGCACCTGCAGAACGCCGAGCGGTTCCTGTCGAGTTTCGACCGGCCGAATATTTTCTACCGCATCGTACCCAAGGAGCAGCCGCGCAAGCAGTTGCTGGCATTCCTTTCCGAGCGACGCAGCGATGCGGGCATTGTCTATTGCCTGTCGCGCAAGAAGGTCGATGAAGTGGCCGCGTTCCTCTGCGAGCAGGGCTACCCGGCGCTGCCGTACCACGCCGGACTGCCCAACGAAACGCGCGCTGCCCACCAGAAGCGTTTTCTCAACGAGGAAGGCCTGATCATGGTGGCCACCATCGCGTTCGGCATGGGCATCGACAAATCCAACGTGCGCTTCGTGGCCCATATGGACCTGCCCAAGTCCCTCGAGGCCTATTACCAGGAGACCGGTCGTGCCGGCCGTGATGGCCTGCCGGCGGATGCCTGGATGGTCTACGGCCTGCAGGACGTGGTGATGCTCAAGCAGATGCTGCAGAACTCCGAAGGCGATGAGCGCCACAAGCGCCTGGAGCAGCACAAGCTCGACGCGATGCTCTCGTTGTGTGAAGAGACCCGCTGCCGCCGCCAGACCTTGCTGGCCTACTTCGACGAGGACATGCCGCAACCGTGCGGCCACTGCGATAACTGCATCGATGGGGTGCAGACCTGGGACGCCACCGAGCCCGCCCGCCAGGCGTTGTCGACGATCTATCGCACCGGCCAGCGTTATGGCGTCGGTCATCTGGTGGATGTATTGCTGGGCAAGGACAACGAAAAAGTACGCAGCTTCGGCCACGAGAAACTCTCGGTCTACGGCGTCGGCAAGGCCCGTGCCGAGGGCGAATGGCGTTCGTTGTTCCGACAGATGGTCGCGCGCGGTCTGGTGGACATCGATATCGAAGGGTATGGCGGCCTGCGCCTGAACGACAGCTGCCGGCCGTTGCTCAAGGGCGAGGTGAGCCTGGAACTGCGCCGCGACCTAAAGCCGCAAACCACCGCCAAGACCAGCACCAGCCAGGCCAGCCAGCTTGTACGGGGCGAGGAGCGCGAACAGTGGGAAGCCCTGCGTACCCTGCGACGCAAACTGGCCCAGGAACACAGCGTGCCGCCGTACGTTATTTTTCCCGACTCCACGTTGCTGGAGATGCTGCGCGAGCAGCCCACCACCATGGCCGAAATGGCACGGGTCAGCGGCGTCGGTGCGCGTAAGCTGGAGCGCTACGGCCAGGCATTCCTCGAAGTGCTTGGTGGCCAGGCCGAAGCGCCGAAGGAAATCGCCGATATTCGCCATGAACTGATCAGCCTGGCCCGCGCCGGCATGACCCCGATCCAGATCGCCGGCCAGTTGCAATGCACGGAGAAAAACGTCTACACCTTGCTGGCCGAAGCCATCGGCAAGCAGCAGTTGTCATTGGAGCAGGCCCTTGATTTGCCGGAAGATTTGCTCGGCGAAATCCAGGATGCATTCCTGGACGGAGAAGGCGAATTGCCACCGGTTGCGGAGATTGCACCGCTGTTTACCGGGCGTGTTCCTGAGGGGGTTTTGTACTGCGTGCGGGCCGCTTTGCAGTCTGAATTCGAAATTTAGTGTGCCAATTACGACAATGTAACGAATCAGTACATAGCAACTCTTGCCTAGTGACATGGCTCATGCTTAGCTGACTAATAATTAGCCATACTTTATTTTCAGTCTAAACCATGAGTTTTTTATGCCGTTAACCGATCAACACCGTTTTGGCATGCAACTGGCGCAAATGTCCCGAGGTTGGCGCGCCGAGCTCGACCGCCGTTTGGCCGGGCTGGGCCTGTCCCAGGCGCGCTGGCTGGTGCTGCTGCACCTGGCCCGTTTTGAAGAAGCTCCCACCCAGCGTGAGTTGGCGCAAAGCGTCGGTGTAGAAGGGCCGACCCTGGCCCGGTTGCTCGACAGCCTCGAAGGCCAGGGCCTGGTGCAACGCCAGGCCGTGGTGGAAGACCGTCGCGCCAAGCGCATCTTGCTATGTGACACCGCCAAGCCGTTGATCGAGCAGATCGAGACTATTGCCACGGCTTTGCGCCAGGAGCTGTTTATGGGCGTTGACGAAGAAGATATGCGTGTCTGCATGCGGGTGCATGGGCACATTCTGGCGAACCTGGAAAAGTCCTGATCCCAGGTGAAGTGACGATCAAAATGTGGGGGACTTGCTGTGGTGAGCGGGCTTGCCCCGCGCTGGGCTGCGAAGCGGCCCCAATGAGCCCGCCGCGATTCTTCAGAAAAACCGCAGGGCCTGGTTTCAGGGCCGCTCCGCAGCCCAGCGCGGGGCAAGCCCGCTCACCACAATTAATAGCCGCTCCAACACGGGTGCAGCGTTGTATCAGAACGTCTGCCCCAGGTTCAGGTACACCGCCTTCTGATTATCATCGTTGAAGCCATAGCTGAAATTCAGCGGCCCCAGCGGTGTATCAAACCCGAGGAAAATACTCGCGGCGTTGATATAGCCGCTGTCGAATTCATTGTCGTTGTTCCATGCCCGGCCGCGTTCCAGGGACGCGCCCAGGTACAGCGGGAAATCCAGCGGCAGGTAGGAGCGCGGTGTCAGCCGGCGGTAGTACACCGCGCGCATCAAGCTGATGTTCTGCCCGGATATCGCATCCTGGCGGAAGCCCGACAACTGCCGCGCCCCCCCCAGCAGGAAGCTGGAAATCACCACGTCCGAATCATCCAGGGTACGCCCGTAGCGCCCGCCCAGTACCAGGGTGTCCGGACCATGGCTCATGGCCTTGTCCAGCTTGAACTCCCATTGTCGATAGCGCTGGTCCGAGCCCAACCCCGGTTCGAATTCGCGAAACGCCAAGCCAATGTCCTCGCCGCTGTGGGGGAAGTACACGTTATCCAGGGAGTCGAATGAATACTTCAGTTCATAGAAGCCTTCGCTGAAGCTCACACTTGGCAGGTCGCGGTCGCCGATGCGCACATCCGCCTTGCCCCAGGCCTCGCCGACGCCGAAGCGGATCTCACCGCTGTTGCCGATCTGCCGCCCCACGTTGAGGCCGAAGCCGTAGCGTTCCAGGCGGTATTCGGAGATGGGGTCGTTGTCCAGGATCAGCTCGACGTTCTGTGCCTGGGCGCTGATATACGGCGCGACAAAATAGCGCGAACCGGTATCCATCGGCTGGTAGAACTCGCTGTAAAGCTCCTGCCGATCACCGATCTGTACCCGCGTCAGCCACTCGGCGCCCAGGCGATTGATGCCGTTCATGCGGTAGCTGGCGCCGAGGTTGAAGGCGCTGTCGCCGCGCATGTCGTCCGACAGGTTCAGGCCCAGGCGCAGGTAGTCGGTGCCGCTGCGTTTGCCGCGCGCGCTGATCACCAGGGTGTTGTCCTGGCCCTTTTTCACCACGCGGTATTGCACCTGCTCGAAGTAATCCAGGCCATACAGGGTGCCCATGTCGGTCTGCAGGCGGCCAAGTTCCAGCGGTTGGCCCAACGGTTGGCGGATGTAGTAGCGGATCACGTCGTCGCTGACCTTCGAGTCGTTCTCCACCTTGATCGCGGTTATCACCGGGGTGCGTTCGCCCGGGGTACGCGCGGCTACCAGTTGCGGGTCGATCGGCTCGGCGGGGCGCAAATGGGCCAGGCGAACGTCAAGGGCGCGGGTGGCGCGGTAGCCGGCATCGATCATGTCCTTGGCGCGGCCGAAATCCGTCACGCCATAGGCGGCCAGCGGCGGCTGGATCAGTACGTCCTTGGGATGCAGGGCCTTGAGTTGTTCTTCGGAGTTGCGCCGGGTCATCAGGGTGATGGACTGGTTGAGCACGTCCACCACCGTTGCCAGTTGCTTGCGTGAACGCAACGGGGTGCCGATGTCGACCACGATGGCGATGTCCACGCCCATCTCACGCGCCACATCCAGTGGGATGTTATCGGTCATGCCGCCATCCACCAGCAGGCGACCATCCAGCTCCACCGGCGCGAACACGGCCGGGATCGACATGCTGGCGCGGATCACCTGGGGCAGGTGGCCCTTGCTGAATACCACTTTCTCGCCGGTGGTGATGTCGGTGGCCACGGCGCGAAAGGGGATCGGCAGCTTGTCGAAATTACGCGTGTTGCTGGTGTGGGCGAACATGCTTTCCAGCAGCAGCGCCAGGTTCTGGCCCTGGATCACTCCAAGGGGCAGGCCGAGGCTGCCGTCATCGCGGAAGCTGAGCTTCTGCTTGACCAGGAAATCCCGGTCATCCTGCTTGCGTCGAAACGGCACGTCTTCCCGTGGCGGTGCGTCGGACAGCGCCTGTTGCCAGTCGATGCCCAGGGCCAGTTTTTCCAGCTCATCGATCTTGTAGCCCGACGCATACAGCCCGCCAATCACCGCGCCCATGCTGGTGCCGGCAATCGCGTCGATATGAATACCCTGTTCCTCCAGGGCCTTGAGCACGCCGATATGGGCCAGGCCTCGGGCGGCACCGCCGGACAACACCAGGCCGATTTTGGGGCGGGGCGTCTCAACGGCGTCGGCAAGAAGCGGGAGCAGGCACAGGAACAGGCAGGACAACAGGCGGCGCATCATGAATCTCGAGGCTGGGCGATAAAGGCCGGTATTATAGCCATCCGATCCGCCGAGCCCGTCACACCAGGAGCCTCTCAAATTATGTCGCTGAGCAAACCCGAGATTGTCATCACCTATTGCACCCAGTGCCAGTGGCTGCTGCGCGCCGCGTGGCTGGCGCAGGAGTTGTTGAGTACGTTTGCCGATGACCTCGGCCGGGTGGCGCTGGAACCGGCCACCGGCGGGGCGTTTCGGATCACCTGCGATGGCGTGCAGATCTGGGAGCGCAAGGCGGATGGTGGCTTCCCTGAAGCCAAGGTGCTCAAGCAACGGGTGCGCGACCAGATCGATCCACAGCGCGACCTGGGCCACAACGACCGTACGCCATGAAGGTCACCGCCACATCAGGGCGGTGACCCCTCAGTGCGCCGCTATTTGGCGGCCATCTTGCTTTTGATGAAGCCCACGACCCAGGTCAGCACCAGGCCGCCCACGCCGCCGCCGACGATATTGCTGCCGACTGCCGCCACATCCAGCGCCTCGCCGCCCGATGTGCCGGTCAGCGCGGCCACGACCTGGCCCAGCACGAGCCCGCCGACACCCCCCAGCATGGTATTGAGCCCGGTGCCCAGGCTTTGTTTGGTCATGCCGGCCAAATTGCCACCGACGGCACCGCTGATGATCTGAACCAACAAGCTGATGAACATTTCCATGATGAAACCCCTGCATCGCGTTGATGGAGTGACCACTCGCGTGCAGCAACTGCAGAAAACACCATGGCTGTCGTCGAGGAGTCTTTATCCGTTGAACGACGGCTGACTGTTGCGGATGTTTAAAGTATAGATCAGGCCGTTGCAGCGGGCTGTCTGGCCTGGCTGGCGCTGCCCATCAGCCCGGAAAGCACGATGGCGACGATGATCAACGCGCCGCCCAGCAACATGCGCAGGGTCGGGGTTTCGGCAAACAGCAGCCAGGCCACGGTGATGCCGTAGACCGGCTCCATGGCGAACACCACCGAGGCGGTGCGCGCCTTGATCACCGCGAGGCTGGCAACAAACAGGCTGTGGGCCAGGCCGGTGCAGAACACCCCAAGCAGGCCGATCCACAACCAGTCCAGCGCGCGCACGTCCGCCAGCCCCGGCGCGGCCACGGGCAGCAGGCACACCGCGACCACCACGTTCTGGCACAGCGCTGCCTGCACGGCGGGAATCCGTCCGGAGCTGGCGCGGTTGTTCAGCGACAACAATGAGAACAGCAAACCCGAGACAATCCCCCAAAGCAGGCCGCCCGTGGCTTCGCTGGCGAGATTGAAGTCCGGCGTCACCAGCACCAGGCCAACGGTGACCAAGGCCACCAGCACGATTTCATTGGCGCGGATACGCTCGCGGAAGATCAGCCCTTCGAGGATCACGGTAAACGCCGGGAATGCGGTGAACCCCAGCGTGGCGACGGCTACGCCGGCGACCTTGACGGCAATGAAGAACGTCACCCAATGCGCCGCCAGCAACACGCCGCTGACCAGCAGGCGGCGCCAGTCCTGCAGCGCCAGGGTTTTCCAGGGGGCGTTGCTGGCGAAGCGTGCAAACACTGCCAGGGCAATCACGGCAAACGCGGCGCGCCCGAAGACGATGATGGCCGGGGAGGCGGCCGCCAGCTTGCCGAATACGCCGGTGAGGCCAAACATCAGTGCGCCGATATGCAGGGCGCCGAGGGCTGAGCGGGGAGTCATTGCGATCCTTGAACCAACGGGAGTGACAGGTTCGCAGTCTAGAGGGTGCCGGTGTGTGCGTCTGTCGTGGGACTCGCGATTTTTAGCGCAAGGCTCGCCCTATGTGGCGCGCCGCAACGCGCCGGGAGAGGCGCCGAATTCGCGCAGCATAGCGGCGGCAAAGGCGCTTTGTGAGGTGTAGCCAACCCGCACGGCGATTTCACCGACGGGCAGCGGCGTCTCGCGCAGCAGGTTCAGGGCCAGTTGCAGGCGCCGGCTGCGGATGTAATCCATGGGCGTCTGCCCGCATTCGGCGATAAAGCGCGCATGCAGGCGCGCCACCGACAGGCCGGCGATGCGCGCCAGGTCGGCGACCTGCAACGGATGGGCAACGTGTCGCTCGATATGCGCATTGAATGCCGCATACGGCAGGCGGCGGCCCGGCACCTGCGGGGCCTGCGGATGATTGAGGCTGGCCAGCAACAGCACCGCACCGTGTTGGGCGATCAATGGATCATCCACGGGGCTGTGCGCCAGCCATTGCACCAGTTGGTGCTGCCGGGAATCCAGGGCCACGCGTGCCGGTTGATCGAGCAGGCGGCGGCTGGCGTCGGCGTGTTCGCCCAGGGATTGCAGGAGCCAATGCTCCGTGGGCACATCCAGCACCAGGCAACGGCTGCCATCGCGACTGGCACAGGCGTGGTGGGCGGAGAAGGGCAGCACCATCACGCTGCTTTCGCGCACCTGGCTGCCACGGCCGTCGACTTCCAGGTCCAGGTGGCCGGACAGGCCGAACACCAACTGCGCATGGTCATGGCTGTGGGCGATGGGCGCTTCGAGGTAGTGGCGTAGCGTGAGCGACGGTCTCATCGCGGTCTCCTGGGCGGCAGGGCGCCAGTCTACAACGCTTCGCGGCCGGCGGGCGCTGTCATCGGACTGACGCACGACTGTCATGGGCTATTAATCGCCAGGGCGCAAGCTCGCGAAAACAGCGTCGAGGGATGCCCATGACCAGTGCCGAGTTCACCAAGCCCAGCCGCAAGCAGCGGGTTCGTACCCTGTGGATTTCCGACGTGCACCTGGGCACCCGGGATTGCCAGGCCGAACACCTATCGCAGTTCCTCAAGGGCTACCACGCCGATAAGGTCTACCTGGTGGGTGATATCATCGACGGCTGGAAAATGCGCGGCGGCATGTATTGGCCCCAGGCCCATACCAACGTGATCCGTCGCCTGCTGACCATGGCCAAGCGCGGTACCGAGGTGATCTACGTCACCGGCAACCACGACGAGTTCCTGCGCCGCTACTCCAAGCTGATCCTGGGCAATATCCAGTTGGTGGATGAGGCGGTGCACGTGACGGCCGACGGTCGCCATCTGCTGGTGATCCACGGCGACCAGTTCGATGTGATCACCCGCTATCACCGTTGGCTGGCGTTCCTGGGCGACTCGGCCTACGAGTTCACACTCACCTTGAACCGCTGGTTGAACCACTGGCGCGCCCGCTACGGCTATGGCTACTGGTCTTTGTCGGCGTACCTGAAACACAAGGTCAAAACCGCCGTGAGCTTTATCAGCGATTTTGAAGAGGCCATCGCCCACGAAGTGACCCGGCGCGAGTTGCATGGCGTGGTGTGCGGGCATATCCACCATGCGGAGATTCGCAAGGTGGGCGAGGTGGATTACCTCAACTGCGGGGATTGGGTGGAGTCGTGCACGGCGTTGATCGAGCACTGGGACGGGAGCATCGAGTTGTATCGGTTGGCGGATGCCCAGGCGAAAGAAGCGCAGTTGAAAGCTGAGATGATCACAAACTGAAGGCCAACCACAGTCCAACTGTAGGAGCGAGCTTGCTCGCGAAAAACGTCAACGATAACGCGTGCAGCCTGAATAGGCGCGGTGCTTATGAGTTCTTCGCGAGCAAGCTCGCTCCTACGATTGGTTTTGTGTTTCTTCAGTGGGAGACGTCGGCGATGGCTTCGGCCAGAAGTGTCAGGCGTGTCGCATCAATACCCGCCACGTTGGCCCGCCCCGAACTGACCATATACACGCTGTGCTTCTCGCGCAGTTGCTTGACCTGCTCGGCACTCAAGCCGGTGTAGGAAAACATCCCGCGTTGCGCCCCGATGTGCGCAAACCGTTCCGATAGACCATGGGGCGCCAACGCCTCCACCAGTCCGGAACGCAACTGCGCGATTCGCGCACGCATGGCTTCGACTTCCTCGCTCCACTGCTTTTTCAGCTCGGCATCCCCCAGGATGGTCGCGACCACCGCCGCACCATGGTCCGGCGGCGTCGACCACAGGTTGCGCGCGGTATTCGCCAGTTGGCTGCGTACATCCTTCAGCTTCTCGGCATCCGCCGCGCACACGATCAACGCGCCGACACGGTCGCGGTACAGGCCGAAGTTCTTCGAGCAGGAGCTGGTGACCAGTACTTCCGGCAGTTCAGCCGCAAACAAGCGCACCGCCCAGGCGTCCTGCTCCAGGCCGTCGCCAAAGCCCTGGTAGGCGAAGTCGATCAGTGGCAGCAACTGGCGCTCACGCACGATGTGCAGTACCTGGCGCCAGTCATCCTGGGACAGGTCGAAGCCGGTCGGGTTATGGCAGCAGGCGTGCAGCAAGACCACGTCGCCCTTGGGCACGGTGGAGAGGGTTGCCAGCATCGCCGCCACATCCAGGCGGTTATCCGCGCCCACGTAGGGGTAATGGCTGACCCTGAGCCCGGCCTTGGCAAAGATGGTTTCGTGGATCGGCCAGGTCGGGTCGCTCAACCACACGCCACGGCCGGGCAGGTTGTGGGCGATAAAGTCGGCGCTCAGGCGCAGGGCGCCGGTGCCGCCTGGGGTCTGGGTCGCGCCGGCACGGTGTTCGCGCAGTAGGGCGGAGTCGGCGCCCAGCACCAGTTCGCTGATCAGTGTGCCGAAGGCTGCATCACCGTGGCCGCCGATATAGGTCTTGGTGGCCTGGGTGTCGACCAGGCGCTGTTCGGCGCGCTTCACCGAAGCGGGAATCGGCGTCAGGCCCTGGTCGTCCTTATAAACGCCCACGCCGAGGTCGAACTTGTGCGGGTTGGCGTCCTGGGCATACAGGTCCATCAAGCCGAGGATCGGGTCGCCGGGCACGCGGCCTATGGCATCGAAATGCATTACTTGCGGCCCTCGGCGTCCTTGGCCACTTCGTCGGTGCGCGCGGCCATGATGAAGTCGTTGCGGTGCAGGCCCTTGATGGAGTGGCTCCACCAGGTCACGGTGACCTTGCCCCACTCGGTGAGCAGGCCTGGGTGATGGCCTTCGGCTTCGGAGATTTCACCCATGGCGTTGGTAAAGGCCAGGGCGAACTTGAAGTTCTTGAACAGGAAAACCTTTTCCAGCTGCATCACGCCGTCGCGCACTTCGATGTTCCAGTCGGGGATCTGCTTGAGCAGCACCGGCAGTTCTTCATCGCTGACTTGCGGGGCATCGGCGCGGCAGGCTTCGCAGTGGGCTTGGTTCAAGGTGGTCATGTGGTGGTGTCCTGAATTCGAGTGTTTAAAAACGGTCGTCAGTGGCGTCACCCTAAAGCAACGCGGGGCCAGGGAACAGACTCACCTGGCCTTAAAAGCTGAGGCTCACGCGGCTTTGGGCTTGGGTGGGAACTTCGGCGCGTGCAAGCCCAACTGCATACCGTGCTCGACCATGCCCATGATGTCTTCCTGCGCCACTTCGAACAGGCGCTTGAGGTTGGGCAATACGAAATACAGCGGTTGCAGGATGTCGATGCGATACGGGGTGCGCATCGCTTCCAGCGGGTCGAAGGCTTGATGTTCAGGCTGGTCGGACAGGCAGTACACGCTTTCCTTGGGCGACGACAAAATCCCGCCACCGTAGATACGCCGGCCGTCGGGGGTATCCACCAGGCCGAACTCGATGGTCATCCAGTACAGGCGCGCCAGGTATACCCGTTGCTCCTTGCTGGCCGCCAGGCCGAGCTTGCCGTAGGTGTGGGTGAACTCGGCAAACCACGGGTTGGTCAGCAGCGGGCAGTGGCCAAAGATCTCGTGGAAAATATCCGGCTCTTGCAGGTAATCCAGTTCTTCGCGGGTACGAATAAAGGTCGCCACCGGAAACTGCTTGTTGGCGAGTAATTCGAAGAAGGTCTGGAAGGGGATCAGCGCCGGCACGCGAGCGACTTGCCAGCCGGTGGTCGCGGCCAGCACCTGGTTGATTTCACCCAGTTGCGGGATGCGATCCAAGGGCAGGCCGAGCTTGTCGATGCCGTCCAGGTACTCTTGGCACGCGCGGCCCTCGATCACTTTCAACTGGCGGGTGATCAGGGTGTTCCACACCGCGTGTTCTTCCGGCGGGTAGTGGATAAAACCTTGCGCATCGGGCTCGCGGGCCACGTAGTGCGTCTGCTTCATACGGCTCTCCTGCTAGGCATTCGTTCTTGTTATGTCCTGGAATGAGCCTATTGATACGCCGTGCGGGGCAAGATTCCATCGGCTTCAAAAGCGCTCATGTAGGAAAATTTACCGATTTTCGTAAAGTATTCGTTACGCTTGCTTGGCTCAATACGGTATTGGGCTGGGAAAAGCCCCCAAGCTGTCACATAATCTTGACGACTATCTGCGCCCAGCGAAAAAAAGACGCGGCGCCTACCCACTTTTCGAGCCTTTTCATGCGTATCAAAGTGCACTGCCAGAACCGCATCGGCATCCTGCGGGACATCCTCAACCTGTTGGTGGAGTACGGCGTCAACGTCGCCAAGGGTGAGGTGGGTGGCGAGCATGGCAACGCCATTTACCTGTTCTGCCCAAACCTGGTGAACATGCAATTCCAGGCGCTGCGCCCGCAGTTCGAGGCGATTGCCGGGGTGTTTGGCGTTAAACGGGTAGGGCTGATGCCCAGTGAGCGTCGACATATGGAGCTCAATGCGCTGCTCGGTGCGCTTGAGTTTCCGGTGCTGTCCATCGACATGGGCGGCTCCATCGTTGCCGCCAACCGTGCGGCCGCGCAGTTGCTCGGGGTACGGGTGGACGAGGTGCCGGGCATTCCGCTGTCGCGCTACGCCGAGGATTTCGACTTGCCGGAACTGGTGCGCGCGAGTAAATCGCGGATCAATGGCCTGCGGGTCAAGGTCAAGGGTGACGTGTTCCTGGCGGATATCGCACCGCTGCAATCCTCCGAACATGACGACAGCGAAGCCATGGCCGGTGCCGTGTTGACCCTGCACCGTGCCGACCGTGTGGGTGAGCGTATCTACAATGTGCGCAAACAGGAGCTGCGCGGTTTCGACAGTATTTTCCAAAGCTCCAAGGTCATGGCCGCCGTGGTGCGTGAAGCCCGGCGCATGGCGCCGTTGGATGCGCCTCTATTAATAGAAGGCGAAACCGGCACCGGCAAAGAGTTGTTGGCACGCGCTTGCCACCTGGCCAGCCCGCGCGGGCAATCGCCGTTGATGGCGCTGAACTGCGCCGGGCTGCCCGAGTCGATGGCCGAGACCGAATTGTTCGGCTACGGCCCCGGCGCTTTTGAAGGCGCGCGGGCCGAAGGCAAGCTCGGGCTGCTGGAGCTGACGGCCGGCGGTACGTTGTTTCTCGATGGCGTCGGCGAAATGAGCGCGCGCTTGCAGGTGAAATTGCTGCGCTTCCTGCAGGACGGCTGCTTTCGGCGCGTGGGCAGCGACGAAGAGGTGTACCTGGATGTGCGGGTGATCTGCGCCACCCAGGTGGACCTGTCCGAACTCTGCGCCCGTGGCGAATTCCGCCAGGACCTCTATCACCGCCTCAACGTGCTGTCCTTGCATATCCCGCCCCTGCGCGAATGCCTCGACGGCCTTGCTCCCCTGGTCGAGCACTTTCTCGACCAGGCCAGCCGGCAGATTGGCTGCCCGCTGCCCAGGCTGGCGCCTGCCGCCATGGACAAGCTCAGCCACTACCACTGGCCGGGGAATGTGCGGCAGCTGGAAAACGTGCTGTTCCAGGCGGTATCGCTGTGTGACGGCGGGACGGTCAAGGTCGAACACATCCGCCTGCCGGACTACGGCGTGCGCCAACCCCTTGGCGACTTTTCCCTGGAGGGCGGTTTGGAGGCGATCGTCGGACGCTTCGAGAAGGCGGTGCTGGAGAGCCTGTATGCCGAGCATCCCAGCAGCCGGCAGTTGGGGAAACGCCTGGGGGTGTCACACACCACCATCGCCAATAAGTTGCGTGATTACGAAATCCTCAAGGCGGACAAATAACCAACTGCCCCTCCCGCATTGGTTCTCTGTCACCCGTAAGACGGGTACTTGCCGTAAGCGGCATAAGTCCGCCGTTTTTTCGACTATCTCCAGTCCTTCAAATCCTGCTGCTTGCCCGCAAACCCCAGTCCCGCCTGGACTTTCCCCTGTTTTTAAAAGTTGGTTCGCAAATTGCTTAAGCCTCATCAGTACAGCGGTGGGCGGCAAGCCTGCGTCAGAAAGAGGAAAGAGCGTGGACAAGTACCTTTATGTGGCAATGACCGGCGCCAGCCAGAATGCACTGGCGCAGAAGGCCCATGCCAACAACTTGGCGAACATTTCCACCAACGGTTTTCAACGTGACCTGGAACAGGCGCGTTCGATGCCGGTGTTCGGTGACAGCTTTCCGGCGCGTGCGTTTGCCATGACCGAACGTCCCGCGACCGACTTCAGCCCTGGCGCCATGATCGAGACCGGTCGCGACCTGGATGTGGCGGTGAACGGCAATGGCTGGATGGCGGTGCAAACCCCCGATGGCGGTGAAGCCTACGTGCGCAGTGCCAGCATGAACGTCGATGCGCTGGGTGTACTGCGCGCCGGCAACGGCATGCCGATCATGGGCAACGGTGGCCCGATCGCCGTACCGCCGCAGCAGAAAGTCGAAGTGGGCGCCGACGGCACCATCAGCATCCGCGCCATGGGCGAAGGCCCGCGGGTGATGGCTGAAGTGGACCGCATCAAGCTGGTCCAGCCCGACCTCAAGAATATGAATAAAGGCCTGGATGGCACCATCCATACCAAGGATGGCCAGCCGGCCGTCGCCGATGCGAACGTCACGCTGACCTCGGGTTTCCTGCAGGCGAGCAACGTCAACGCGGTTGAAGAAATGACCGCTGTCCTGGCGCTTTCCAAGCAGTTCGAGTTGCACATCAAGATGATGAACAGCGCCAAGGAAGACGACCAGGCCATGACCCGCGTAATGGCGATGAGCTGATAGCCGCGTTATTGACCGACTACTAATTTTTGCAGCGCAGCGCCAACAAACAGGCGCACGAAGGAGAACAGCATGCTTCCGGCTCTATGGGTTGCCAAAACAGGTCTGTCCGCCCAGGACACCAACCTGACCACCATTTCCAACAACTTGGCCAACGTGTCGACCACGGGTTTCAAACGTGACCGCGCCGAGTTCCAGGACTTGCTCTACCAGATCAAACGCCAGCCAGGCGCCCAGTCGACCCAGGACAGCGAATTGCCGTCGGGCCTGCAACTGGGTACCGGTGTGAAGATCGTCGGCACCCAGAAGAACTTCAACGCCGGTAACCTGCAGCAGACCGGGCAGCCGCTGGACATGGCCATCAACGGTAAAGGGTTCTTCCAGATCCTGCAGCCGGATGGGACCACTTCCTACACCCGTGACGGTACCTTCCACCTGGACTCCAATGGCCAGATCGTGACGGCCAACGGTTTCGCCCTGGAACCGGCTATCGTCGTGCCGAACAACGCCCAGACCTTCACCGTCGGCAACGACGGCACCGTGTCGATCACCGTGGCCGGTAACCCGGCGTCGCAAGTGATCGGCAACCTGCAAACCGCCGACTTCATCAACCCGGCCGGCCTGCAGGCGATGGGTAACAACCTGTTCCTGGAAACCGCTTCCAGCGGCGCGCCGCAAATCGGCACCCCTGGCCTGAACGGTTTCGGCACCACGCTGCAAAGCACCCTGGAAACCTCCAACGTCAGCACCGTTGAAGAGATGGTCAACATGATCACCACTCAACGCGCCTACGAGATGAACTCCAAGGTGATCTCCACCGCCGACCAGATGCTTTCGTTCGTAACGCAGAATCTGTAATCAAGTCTAGGGGCGCTCCTTAGGGCGCCTGCAACACCGTGAGGTAAGGGTCATGAATCGCTTTGTTTCTGTCTTGGCATTGAGTGGGATTACCGTGCTCGCGGGCTGTGTCGCCCCGACGCCAAAACCCAATGACCCGTACTACGCGCCGGTGTTGCCGCGCACGCCGTTGCCGGCGGCTGCCAACAATGGCTCGATCTACCAGGCCGGTTTCGAACAGAACCTGTACAGCGACCGCAAGGCGTTCCGGGTCGGTGACATCATCACCATCACCCTGAACGAACGCACCCAGGCCAGCAAGAATGCCAACTCCCAGGTGGGCAAGAACAGCACCGCCAGCCTTGGTTTGAGTTCTCTGTTTGGCGCCGTGCCCAACGTCAATAACCCGTTGAGCGACGGTGACCTGACCTTGAACGCCGGCTACAGCGGCAGCCGCGCTACCGACGGCAAGAGTGCGGCGGGGCAGGGCAACAGCCTGACCGGCTCGATCACCGTGACGGTCGCTGACGTATTGCCCAACGGCATCATTGCCGTGCGCGGCGAGAAGTGGATGACCCTCAACACTGGTGACGAATTGGTGCGCATAGCCGGTATGGTCCGCGCCGATGATATTTCCACGGACAACACCGTGCCTTCCACGCGGATTGCCGATGCACGCATTACCTATTCCGGTACCGGTGCTTTTGCTGATGCGAGTCAGCCCGGTTGGCTCGACCGTTTCTTCCTCAGCCCGCTGTTCCCTTTCTAGGTGACTACTTTGAAATTCAAACAGCTGATGGCGGCCGCACTGTTGCTGAGCCTGAGCGCAGTCGCCCAGGCCGAACGCCTGAAAGACATCGCCAGCATCTCCGGCGTGCGTTCCAACCAGTTGATCGGCTACGGCCTGGTGGTGGGGCTCAACGGAACGGGTGACCAGACCACCCAGACCCCGTTCACCCTGCAAACCTTCAACAACATGCTCTCGCAGTTCGGCATCAAGGTGCCGGCGGGTTCGGGCAACGTGCAGTTGAAGAACGTCGCGGCGGTGTCGATCAGTGCCGACTTGCCGGCGTTTTCCAAGCCGGGCCAGGTGGTCGACATCACTGTGTCGTCCATCGGTAACTCCAAAAGCCTGCGTGGCGGCACCCTGCTGATGACGCCGCTGAAAGGTATCGACGGCAACGTCTACGCCATCGCCCAGGGCAACCTGGTGGTGGGCGGGTTTGACGCTGAAGGTCGCGACGGTTCGAAGATCACTGTCAACGTGCCGTCGGCCGGGCGTATCCCGGGTGGCGCCACGGTTGAACGCACGGTGCCGAGCGGTTTCAACCAGGGCAACAGCCTGACCTTGAACCTCAACCGTTCGGACTTCACCACCGCCAAGCGTGTAGTCGACAAGATCAACGACATGCTCGGCCCTGGCGTGGCCCAGGCCATCGACGGCGGCTCGATCCGCGTCACCGCGCCGCTGGACCCCAGCCAGCGTGTGGACTACCTGTCGATCCTGGAAAACCTCGAAGTCGATCCGGGCCAGGCGGTGGCCAAGGTCATCATCAATTCGCGCACCGGTACCATCGTGATCGGCCAGAACGTCAAGGTCTCGCCGGCGGCGGTGACCCACGGCAGCCTGACCGTGACCATCACCGAAGACCCGATCGTCAGCCAGCCTGGGCCGTTGTCCAATGGCCAGACGGCGGTGGTGCCACGCTCGCGAGTGAATGCCCAGCAAGAAGCCAAGCCGATGTTCAAGTTCGGCCCCGGCACGACGCTGGATGAGATTGTGCGTGCGGTGAACCAGGTGGGCGCAGCGCCAGGCGACTTGATGGCGATCCTCGAAGCGTTGAAGCAGGCCGGTGCGTTGCAAGCCGACCTGATCGTGATTTAAGGCCATGGCCATGGACATGCGTAACAGCGGCCTGACCAGCACGGCGGATTCGGGTTCGTATTCCGACTTGAATCGCCTGAACCAACTGAAGGTCGGCGACAAGAACAGCGAAGGCAACATGCGCAAGGTGGCGCAGGAGTTCGAGTCGCTGTTCTTGAGCGAGATGCTCAAGTCCATGCGCTCGGCCACCGAGGCCCTGGGCAAGGACAACCCGATGAACACCCCGGCCGCCAAGCAGTACCAGGAAATGTACGACCAGCAACTGGCGGTGTCGATGTCCCGCGAAGGCGGCGGTATCGGCCTGGCCGATGTGCTGATGCGCCAGATGCAGAAGAACAAGCCGGTGGACGCCCAGGCGGCCACCTTGCAGGGCCCGGCGGCGGCCGAGGCGGTCAAGAAAGTCGATGTGCCGACGCAAATTGCCGCCGGTACCCAGGCCGAGGGCCCGCTGGGGCGTTCCAATGGCCAGCGTCCACTGTGGGCCTATCGCGTGGCGGAGCCCCAGGCGGGCGCTGCAGCGGCCCATAGCAATGACATCGCACTGATGAACCAGCGCCGTATCGCCTTGCCGAGCAAGCTCACCGATCGCCTGCTCGCCGGTATCGTGCCGAGCACCGACACCACCACCGTTGCCCAGGCGGCGCCGTTGCGTAACAGCGCGGCCGCCGACAATGTGGTCAACAGCACGGCGCGCACGTTTGCCGTGCCGAGCGGGCGCATGCAGGTCTACGGCCGCGCCGTGGCCCAGCCGCCATTGGCACCGGTGAAGAAGGCGTTCAGCTCCCAGGATGAGTTTGTCGCGACCATGTTGCCGATGGCCAAGGCGGCGGCCGCGCGTATCGGTGTCGATCCGAAGTACCTGGTGGCCCAGGCCGCCCTGGAAACCGGTTGGGGCAAGTCGGTGATGCGCGCCGAGGATGGCAGCAGCAGCCACAACCTGTTCGGCATCAAGGCCGGCCAGAGCTGGCAGGGCGGCCAGGCCCGTGCAATCACCAGCGAGTTTCGTGATGGGGCGATGGTCAAGGAAACGGCGCAGTTCCGGTCCTACGATTCTTACCAGGACAGCTTCCATGACCTCGTGACATTGCTGCAAAGCAATGATCGCTATAAAGATGTTGTGAAATCGGCCGACAACCCGGAACAGTTTGTACGCGAGTTGCAAAAAGCCGGGTACGCCACGGACCCGGCCTACGCCAGCAAGATTTCGCAGATCGCAAAAACCATGAACAGTTACCAGAATTACGCTGCCGCGGGCGCGACCACTCATTTATAAGGTCTGAACCATGAGTTTGCTCAATATCGGGATGTCGGGGCTTAACGCCGCTCAAGGATCGTTGTCGGTCTTGAGTAACAACATCGCCAACGCCAATACCGCGGGTTATTCGCGTCAGCAGACCACCCAGAGCGCAAATGCGTCGAACCAGTATGGCGGCGTGTTCATCGGCAGCGGCACCACCCTGGCCGACGTGCGCCGGGTGTACAACGAATACCTGGACACCGCCTACCAGAACAGCACCTCGCTCAACAGCGATGCCAAGGCTTACCTTGATCAGGTCAGTGCCGTCGACAAGACCCTGTCGGACAAGACCACCGGCATGTCCGCCGTACTCAGTTCATTCTTCGCTGCTGTGCAGACCGCCTCGGCGAACCCCAACGATACCTCGGCCCGCCAGATCCTGCTCACGAACGCCCAGACGCTGAGCAACCGGTTCAACTCCATTTCCAGCCAGTTGAGCCAGCAGAAAGAGACCATTAACAGCCAGTTGTCCTCGATGAGCGATCAGGTCAACCAACTGACTTCGTCGATTGCCTCTCTCAACAAGCAGATCGCCCAGGTGCAGGGTTCGTCGAACACCACCCCGGCCAACCTGCTGGACTCGCGCGCCGAAGCCGTGCGTTCGCTCAATGAGCTGATCGGCGTGACCGCCACTGAGAAGAACGGCGTGTTCAGTGTCAGCACCGGTAGCGGCCAGTCCCTGGTGCTGGGTGATAAGTCCAATACCATTTCCGCCGTACCGAGCAAGAGCGACACCAGCCAGTACACGATCCAGCTCAATGCGGCCGGCGGTACGACGATGGACCTGGGCAACGTAATCAGCGGCGGTAGCATCGGCGGCCTGTTGCGCTATCGCAGCGACGCGTTGATTCCTGCGATCAATGATCTGGGGCGCATCGCGATTGCCACCGCCGATACGGTCAACAGCCAGTTGGGCCAGGGCCTGGACCTCAATGGCGAGTTCGGCGCCTCGATGTTCACCGACATCAACAACGCAGCCTCGGTTGCCCTGCGTAGCCTGGCTGCCCAAGGCAACCTGGGCGACGGTGCCCTGGGCGTGACGATCAAGGACAGCACTCAGCTGACCAACTTCGATTACAAGGTCATCTTCAACGACGGCACCGACCTCAACAAGGTCACGGTACTGCGTTCCGACGGCAAGGCCATGGGCACCTATGACCTCAGTGCCACGCCGCCTCCGGTCATCGATGGCTTCACCCTGGCGGTCAAGAGCGGTACGGTGCAGGCCGGTGACAGCTTCAAGGTCAGCCCCACCGCCAACGGCGCCAAGGAAATCGGCACGGTCCTCAGCGACCCCAGCAAGATTGCCTTTGCCGCGCCGTTGCAGGGCGAGGCCAGCAAGACCAACCAGGGCACCGGCACCTTCACGCCGCCGACGCTCACCGTGCCCCTGGACATACAGGGTGGTGCCGATACGGCACAACTGCGTACCGGCATCGAATACTCGATGCCGGTGAAGATGGTTTTCGGTAAACCGGCGGCCGATGGCACCCAGCCTTATACGCTGAGTAACGCCCAGGGTGATCCCATCGGTTCCGGCACCATCATTCCGGGACAGGCCAATAAGATCAGCATCAGCGTGCCGATGCGTGATGCCAGCGGTGCCTTGGTGTCGCCAGCCAAGAACTTCAGTTTCGACACCACGGTGGGCGGTTCGCCGGCCAACGGCGACGGCACCTCGTTCTCGTTCAATGCCACCGGCAAGTCCGACAATCGCAACGCCCAGGCACTGCTCGACCTGCAGACCAAGGCAACCGTGGGCCTGGCGGCCGATGGCAGCGGCGGTACCAGCCTGGTGGGCGCCAACAGCAAGCTGGTCTCCACCGTGGGCGCCAAGGCCGCTTCGGCCGGCACTGACAACACCGCTACCGGTGCGCTGCTGGCCGCCAACAAGAACGCGCGCAACTCCGTATCCCAGGTGAACCTGGATGAAGAGGCGGGCGACATGATCAAGTTCCAGCAGTACTACACGGCGTCGTCGCAGATCATCAAGGCTGCGCAAGAAACCTTCAGCACGCTGATCAATAGTCTTTAAGGGAGTCTGGGACGATGCGCATTTCTACACAGCAGTATTACGACACCAGTGCCGTCAAGTATCAGAACAACTATTCCAGCGTTGTGAAGGCCCAGGAACAGGCGAGCTCCGGCGTTCGTGTACAGACCGCTTCGGATGATCCGGTTGCCGCCCAGCGCTTGCTGATGCTGCAACAGCAAAAAGACATGCTGGCCCAGTACAGCGGCAACATCACCAGCATTCAAAATACGCTGACGAACGAAGAAAGCGTGCTGGAGGCGATCAATACCACGATCCAGGCCGGCAGCCAGTTGGCGCTGCGTGCGGGTGGCGTGACCAGCGATGCTGACCGCAAGTCCATTGCGGTCGAGGTGGGCGCGCTTGAAAATCAGCTGTTGGGTTTGCTTAACAGCAAGGATGCGGCGGGCAACTATCTGTTCTCCGGTTCCAAGACCGACACGCCACCGTATTCGCGCAACAATGATGGTACTTATAGCTATCAAGGCGACGAAAACGAGCTGAGCCTGCAGGTTTCCGAGACGCTGAAGGTGCGCACCAGCGATACGGGCAAGACCATCCTGGAAGGCGCGGTCAACACCAGCCGCACCCAAGCCACCTACACGACGCCTGCAACGGTGGATGACCACAAGGTCGCGATCTCGGCAGGCCTGGTAACGTCGGGCATCGATTACACCAAGCAGTTTGCCGACGGCCAGCCCTATAAGGTGACCTTTACCAGTAGCACGCAGTACGTTGTGACCGACAAGGACAACAACGACATTACTTCGCAGCTTCCAGGTAATGGTACGTTCGACTCCACCAAGGAAGGCAGCGCCAGTATCAATGTACGCGGGGTCAAATTCGATATCACCGCAGACCTCACCGGCGTGGCCACCGGGCCGGATGCCGATGCGTTGGTTGCAGGGCGTGAGTTCACCCTGGCCGCCAAGCCGGACGCGTTCAATGTCTCTCGCACCGCAAGCAACACTTCGGCGGCGCAACTGACCAATGCCCGCGTCAGCAGTGCAGCCGACTACTCCAGTACGTTTCCCAACAGCGGCGTACTGATCAAGTTCGACGATGTCGACCCGACTGCTTATAAGGTGTATGCCCAGCCGTATACCCCCGACAGCAAGCCGATTGTCGATAATGGCGTGATCGTCAGCGGTACGCCGCCAGCCAAGGACACGATCACCGCCGCGGGTGTCACCTTCGAGTTGAGCGGTACGCCGAACACCGGCGATCAGTTTTCGGTCGGCAACACCACCCAGAAAACCCAGAATGCCCTCGACACCCTGAGCGAGCTGCGCCAGGCCCTGGAACAGCCGGCGGATGGTATTCCCGGTGCGCGGGTCAAGCTTCAGGACGCCCTGAACGCCGCGGTCAGTAACCTGACCAACTCGGCCGACCAGGTGGACAACGTGCGTGGCTCCATCGGTGCGCGACAGAATGCACTCACGGTGCAGTCCAGTGAAAACACCAGTGTCGGCCTGGCCAACAAGACCACGATGAGTGACCTGGCCAACATTGACATGGGCGAGGCAGCGATCAACCTGACCCTGCAGCAAACCATGCTGGAGGCCTCGCAGCTGGCTTTCGTGAAAGTCTCGCAGTTGAGCTTGTTCAACAAGATGTAAGTGGCGTCAAGTCAAGCGGCCCGCTCTGGAAACAGGGCGGGCCGTTGCCGTTTCTGGGACTTAATTGTTTGAAGGTTTTGCACAAAGCACACACAATTGAGTGACCTGTGAGTCATAAAGCGCATCTTCACTGTATCGTGTGAAAAGGATAAGTCGTCACAGGGTCCTTGCGGGGCGGCTTTCAGCGAGATTTTTATGGGGTTATCCCCTTTATTGTCAGCACTCCAGGCCACGTCTGGGGTGTTCTCCAGCTATTTAGTATTGGGAAGCCACAATGATTGGCATAAAAAGCATCGCCAGTTACGTGCCGGCAGACGGGATCGATAACTACGCCCAGGGTGCCAAGTTCGCCAAGGATGAAGAATTCATCATCGGCAAGATCGGTTCGGCGTTCCTGCCGCGCAAGGAAGCCGCGCAGGAAACCTCCGATCTGTGTGTCGAGGCGGTCAACGCTTTGTTTGCCAACAATCCGGATTTGAAGCGCGAGTCCATCGATGCGCTGATCGTCGTCACCCAGAACGGCGATGAAGAGGGTTTGCCCCATACGGCCGCGATCGTCCAGGACAAACTCGGCCTGCCCACCCACGTGGCGGCGTTTGATATTTCCCTGGGCTGCTCCGGCTACGTCTACGGCATCTACGCGATGAAGGGCTTCATGGAAGCCACCGGCCTGAAAAACGGCCTGTTGGTCACCGCCGACCCGTATTCGAAGATCGTCGACCCGGAAGACCGCAACACCACCATGCTGTTCGGCGATGCCGCCACCGCCACCTGGATGGGCGAAGACGCGCCGTGGTTGCTGGGCAAGTCCAAGTTCGGCACGGACGGTTCCGGCGCACCGCATCTCAAGGTCAGCGATGGCGTGTTCTTCATGAACGGTCGCCAGGTGTTCAACTTCGCCTTGCTCAAGGTGCCCGCGCATTTGCACGAGCTGCTCGACGAGTCGGACCTTGCGGCCGATGACATCGATGCGTTCTGCATTCATCAGGGCAGTGCGGCGATTGTCGACGCCGTGGCCCGGCGTTTCGAAGACGCGCCGGTGGAGAAGTTCATCAAGGACATGGTCGAGACCGGCAACACCGTGTCGTCGAGCATTCCGTTGCTGCTGGAAAAGCATGTGATGGACGCCACCTGGAAGCGCGTGGCAATCAGCGGTTTTGGCGTGGGCCTGTCGTGGGGATCGGCGATTCTCTATCGTCCGTGACGCTTCGATAGACTGCTTTCTGCGTAAAAGCAAACGCCGATGCTCGAAAGAGCATCGGCGTTTTTTATTTGGCGCCAGAAAACCCAATGAAATATGGGTTTTTAGCCGGCGTAAGCCCTTGAATTACAAGGGGTGGCACGGCGCCATTAAAAAAATCAAAAAAAATCCTCAAGCAACCGGCTACCACGACGATAACTATTACGTAGGTTCTCAGGCCACACCCGGCGGTTGCCAGGGCCGGAAGCCGCAGTATCCATCCAACGAGGATTTCGTCATGGCTTTAACAGTAAACACCAACATTGCTTCGATCACTACTCAGGGCAACCTGAACAAAGCCGGCGGCGCCCTGGCCACCTCCATGCAGCGCCTGTCTTCCGGCCTGCGTATCAACAGCGCTAAAGACGACGCAGCCGGCCTGCAGATCGCTAACCGCCTGACCAGCCAAATCAACGGCCTGGGCCAAGCTGTAAAAAACGTGAACGACGGTATCTCCATCGCTCAGACCGCTGAAGGCGCGATGCAGGCTTCGACCGACATCCTGCAAAAAATGCGTACCCTGGCTCTGTCTTCCGCGACTGGTTCCCTCAGCCCTGACGACCGTAAGTCGAACAACGACGAATACCAGGCTCTGACTTCGGAACTGACCCGTATCTCCAACACCACCACTTTCGGTGGCCAGAAGCTGCTGGACGGTTCGTACGGTACCAAGGCCATTCAGGTTGGCGCCAACGCTAACGAAACCATCAACCTGAGCCTGGAAAACGTTGCAGCCAACAACATTGGTTCGCAGCAGATCAAAACCAAGGCCATCGTGCCTAGCGCAACTGGCCTGGCTGGCGGCAGCATCACAGTAACCGGCAACGGCCAAAGCAAAGCCGTTACTTATGCAGCAGGCGCGTCGGCTAAAGACATTGCTTCCGGCCTGAACGGTTCGATCGGTGGCCTGACCGCTACCGCCAGCACCGAAGTCAAGCTGGAAGTGGGTGCCGCAACCCCGTCGAACTTCACTCTGGCTGTTGGTAACAGCGGCGCTGTGAGCTTCGTAGGCGTTACCGATCTGGCTGGCCTGGCTGACCAACTGAAGTCCAACGCTGCCAAGCTGGGTATCAGTGTCAACTACGACGAAGTTAACAAGAGCCTGTCGGTTAAGTCGGATTCCGGTGAAAACCTGTCGTTCGCTGGCGCTGATGCCAACGCTCAGACGAACATCCTGGTTGGCGCGAAAGATGGCGCTGGCGCATTCGCTACCCCGGCTGCTCTGGGTGCTGCTGCAATCGTTGTTACCGGTCAAGTCTCCCTCGACTCGGCTAAAGGCTACTCCTTGAGCGACGCCGGTACCGGTGTTTCGGACTTGTTCTCGGCTGCTACCGTTTCGTCGACCAAAACCTCCATCGCCCAAACCGACGTGACCGACGCTACCAACGCTCAAAACGCCCTGGCTGTTATCGACAAGGCCATCGGCACCATCGACGGCGTTCGTTCGGGCCTGGGTGCTACCCAGAACCGTCTGACTACCACTGCAGACAACCTGCAGAACATTCAGAAGAACTCCACCGCTGCACGTTCCACCGTTCAGGACGTCGACTTCGCTTCCGAAACCGCCGAACTGACCAAGCAACAAACCCTGCAGTCGGCTTCTACCGCGATCCTGTCGCAGGCTAACCAGCTGCCATCCGCTGTACTGAAGCTGCTTCAGTAATCCCAGCGCTTGGTAACTAACGGAAGGGCGCGTCTACGTGCCCTTCCGTTTTTTCGGTTTAGAGGAGATTGGACATGGACATGAGTGTAAAGCTGAACCAGTCTTATCCGCCGGTTGCACCTCAAAGCGCACCTGCCAAGGTAGTGACTGACAACGGTGTCAAGAATGTCCAGGCAACGCCCGCGACCAGCCAAGAGCCCGCACGCGCCGACCTGGAAAAAGCAGTAACCGATATTCGTGATTTCGTTCAGGCTACCCAGCGTAGCCTGGACTTTTCCATTGATGACTCCACCCACCGCGTGGTGGTCAAGGTCATCAATACCGACAATGGTGAAGTGATTCGCCAGATTCCGTCGGAAACAGCCTTGAAGCTGGCACAGAACCTCAGCAGCGCAAGCAACTTGTTGTTTGAAGACAAGGCCTGAGCTGGCATGAAACTTGTTGCTGTCTGGTCTTGAGGCGTAATAAGTCAAGATAACGGCAGCCACCGAACAGGAGATAGATGATGGCGGGTTCAACGGTAAGTGGTATCGGTTCGAACATCGATACGCAAGCGATCGTGACATCCTTGGTCAACGCCGAAAAGGTGCCCAAGCAAACGCAGATCAATACCGCGTCTGCGAAGGCGACCACCACGCTGTCTTCGATCGGCAAGGTTCAGGCCGCGCTGGATGCGTTTCGCAGTGCCTTGGACACCATGGCCAAGGACAGCAGTTTCACTGGCTTGACCGGTTCGTCCTCGGATGAAAAGACCGCGACCATGACGGCCAGCAACACGGCCTCGAACGGCAGCTTCCGGCTGGTCGTCGATCAGTTGGCCCAAGCGTCCAAGCTGTCGAGCAAGAACTTCAGCGGTGGCACCTCGACGGTAGTCAACGCGACGGACAAGCCGACGACGCTGACCATCAGTCAATCGGGCAAGTCATACGACCTCAATGTTCCCGCGGGTGCGACCCTGCAGCAGGTGCGTGACTCGATCAATACCCAGTTTGGTACTTCGGGGCTGAGCGCCAACATTCAAACCGACTCCAACGGTTCGCGATTGATCCTGACCTCTACCACCATGGGGACCGGCTCGGACCTTACACTCTCTGGCACTTCGGGCCTCGATGTGGGTGCCACGGTCGTCGATCCGCCCAAGGATGCGCTCTACAGCATCGATGGGGTTGCGTCTGTGTCCAAGTCCAACACCATCACAGGCGCTCTTAGCGGGGTGGATATCAAGCTGGTAGCTGCGTCGACTTACAAGACCAATTCCACCGTCGATAAAAACGTAACGCTCATCACCGTCAGCACCAACAACACCGCACTCAAGTCCGGGGTCAAGGGTTTCATTGATACCTACAACGCCCTGATCACTGCCATGAACGCCGAAACCAAGGTCACCACGAACCTGGACGGCAGCACTACAGCGGCAGCGTTGACCGGCGACTCGACCATGCGTTCGTTGCAGAGCGCTATCCGCAATGAGTTCAACGCGCTGTCGGGCACCGGTGCGTTCAAGTCCCTGGCGCAGTTCGGCGTGACCACCAGTTCGAGTACGGGTCTGCTGGCGATCGATGACAAGAAGTGGGACGCGGCGGTTAAAACCAACGGCGCCGACATCAACAGCATGTTCAGCGGTAAGGACGGCATGCTGGCACGGATGAAAAGCGCCACGGATGACTTTGCCAAATCCACTACCGGCATTCTGGCGACCCGCTCGACGTCCTTGTCCGACACGCTCAAGGACCTGACCAAGCAGCAGTCGACGCTGGACGAGCGCATGACCCTGCTCACCAGCAGCCTGTCGGCCAAGTACAACGCCATGGACACCCTGGTCGCCCAGTTGCGCCAGCAAAGCACCAGCGTGATGACCACGCTCAATGCCTTGAACAATCCAAAGACCAATACTTGATCCCCTGCCGAACAAAAAAAGGCCAGGCAATCTGCCTGGCCTTTTTTATCGCGGGACGACGGGGGCTAAAGCTTTTTGCAAACCCGTCGACATATTGGTTACTAGAATCCTTTTCGCTGTCGCCTGTCACGAGGTAGAAACATGAATCCCATGAGAGCCCTTCGCCAATACCAGAAGGTCAATTCCCATGCCCAGATCTCTGAAGCCAGCCCGCATCGCCTGGTGCAGATGCTGATGGAGGGCGGCCTGGACCGCATGGCCCAGGCCAAGGGTGCGCTGGCTCGTGGCGACATCGCCCAGAAGGGCCTGATGCTGGGCAAGGCCATCGATATCGTGATCGGCCTGCGCGACGGCCTGAATGCTGAAAAGAGTGACAACCCGGCTTACGTCCAGCAGTTGGAAAGTCTGTATGCGTACATGACTAACCGCCTGATGGAAGCGAACCTGCATAACGATGCCGACATGATCGACGAAGTCGCCCGTTTGCTGATTACCGTGAAAGAAGGCTGGGATGCCATCGCCGCGCCACAGGCTGCAACCGAGTAAGGCGCAGCAAAGAAGGGCCTGAGGGCCTTGAGGAATACGTCATGAGCCAAGCACTGCAACGCATTGATGAAACCCGTGAAGCGCTGATCGGCGCGCTGGCAGACCGTAACTGGGACGCCATTGGCGAGCTGGACATGGGCTGTCGCAACGTGATCGACGAGGTGCTCAGCGAAGCGCCGGTGGATGAGGATGCGTTGCGTGAAAAGCTTGAGAGCCTGTTGGCGGTATACCAGCAGTTGCTTGAGGTGACGACGGGCGAGCGCCAGGCGATTTTTGAAGAGATGTCGCAGATCAACCAAGCGAAGAACGCGTCAAAGGTTTACCATTTGTTCGGCTGAACAGACGCAGTTAATCCGAACGGCGCGTCATAAATTTGACCGTGCCAGCTTTTTTGACTTAACTAGTGCTGTTTTCAGATTTCAGACGTCTATAAAGTAAGAAGTCTTACGGCCGTCTCGATTGCCCTTACACTGGGCAGAGCGTTTTACTAGGGAAGTTGCTATTGCATGTGGCGTGAAACCAAAATTCTGCTGATCGATGACGATAGCGTCCGCCGCCGCGATTTAGCGGTGATTTTGAATTTTCTTGGCGAAGAAAATCTGCCCTGCGGCAGCCATGACTGGCAGCAGGTAGTCAGCTCATTGTCATCGAGCCGTGAAGTCATTTGTGTGCTGATCGGGACGGTAAACGCTCCTGGCGCTGTTTTGGGCTTGTTAAAGACACTGTCAACCTGGGATGAGTTCCTTCCGGTGTTGCTAATAGGCGATATTTCTTCTGTCGACCTGCCCGAAGACCAGCGCCGTCGTGTGCTTTCCACCCTGGAAATGCCGCCCAGCTACAGCAAATTGCTCGATTCCCTGCACCGTGCCCAGGTCTATCGCGAGATGTACGACCAGGCCCGCGAGCGCGGTCGCCACCGCGAGCCCAACCTGTTCCGCAGCCTCGTCGGCACCAGCCGCGCCATCCAGCACGTGCGCCAGATGATGCAGCAGGTGGCCGATACCGACGCCAGCGTGCTGATCCTCGGCGAGTCGGGCACCGGCAAGGAAGTGGTCGCGCGCAACCTGCACTATCACTCCAAGCGCCGCGACGGGCCTTTTGTGCCGGTCAACTGCGGAGCGATCCCGGCAGAGCTGCTTGAAAGCGAACTATTCGGTCACGAGAAGGGCGCCTTTACCGGGGCGATCACCAGCCGTGCCGGGCGTTTCGAGCTGGCCAACGGCGGCACCCTGTTCCTCGACGAAATCGGCGACATGCCGCTGCCGATGCAGGTCAAGCTGCTGCGCGTCTTGCAGGAGCGCACCTTCGAGCGCGTGGGCAGCAACAAGACCCAGAGCGTCGACGTGCGCATCATCGCCGCGACCCACAAGAACCTCGAAAGCATGATCGAGGTCGGCAGCTTCCGCGAAGACCTGTACTACCGCCTCAACGTATTCCCGATCGAGATGGCCCCGCTGCGTGAGCGCGTGGAGGACATCCCGTTGCTGATGAACGAACTGATCTCGCGCATGGAGCACGAAAAGCGCGGTTCGATCCGCTTCAACTCGGCCGCGATCATGTCCCTGTGCCGCCACGGCTGGCCGGGCAACGTCCGTGAACTGGCCAACCTGGTGGAGCGCATGGCGATCATGCATCCCTACGGTGTGATCGGCGTGGTCGAGTTGCCGAAGAAGTTCCGCTACGTCGACGACGAAGACGAGCAACTGGTCGACAGCCTGCGCAGCGACATGGAAGAACGGGTTGCCATCAACGGCCACACCCCGGACTTCGGCTCCACCGCCATGCTGCCGCCCGAAGGCCTGGACTTGAAAGACTACCTCGGTAACCTCGAGCAGGGGCTGATCCAGCAGGCCCTGGACGACGCCAACGGCATCGTCGCCCGTGCCGCCGAGCGCCTGCGCATCCGTCGAACCACCCTGGTGGAGAAGATGCGCAAGTACGGAATGAGCCGCAAAGAAGGTGATGAACAGGCAGATGATTGACGCCTGTTTTCCAAGCCGCTGATATTTCAGCGGTTTTTTTTCGGCACAACTATTGCTACAGCCCTCGCAACGTTCCGTTTAACTGACGGTCAGCCAAGCGAGAGAGCATCATGCCCCACGCCGCCCAACTATCTTCGGCCCCTGCCATCCAGGGGCTGGTTCCGCCTGTCGAGCCGCCGACCCGCCAGGGTCTTGAGCAGGCGTTCTCGCAGTTCAGCCAGATGTCGAGCCAGCTGACCGACTCCTACAGCCTGCTGGAAGCCCGGGTCTCCGAGCTGAAAGGCGAACTGGCGGTAGTCAGCGCCCAGCGCATGGAAGAGTTGGCCGAAAAAGAGCGCCTGGCCAACCGTTTGCAAAACCTGTTGTCGCTGTTGCCCGGTGGCGTGATCGTCATCGATGAAGAAGGCCGCGTGCGTGAAGCCAACCCGGCGGCCTGCGACATGCTCGGCCTGCCGCTGGAAGGCGAGCTGTGGCGCCATGTCATCACCCGCTGCTTTGCGCCGCGTGAGGACGATGGCCACGAAATCTCCCTGAAGGACGGGCGCCGCCTGTCCATCGCCACCCGTTCCCTGGATGCGGAGCCGGGCCAGTTGGTGCTGCTTAACGACCTGACTGAAACCCGTCATCTGCAAGACCAGTTGGCGCGCCATGAGCGTTTGTCCTCGTTGGGGCGGATGGTCGCTTCGTTGGCGCATCAGATCCGTACGCCGTTGTCGGCCGCGTTGATCTACGCCAGTCATTTGACTGATGAGCAATTGCCCGCCGCCACGCACCAGCGCTTTGCCGGGCGCCTGAAGGAGCGTCTGCATGAGTTGGAGCACCAGGTCCGCGACATGCTGGTGTTTGCCCGCGGCGAATTGCCGCTGACCGACCGCGTGACGCCGGCCCAGCTGATGCAGGCCCTGCAAGCGGCGGCCGCTGCCCATATCCAGGACGTGCACGTGCGTTGGCAGTGCGACAGTCACCTCGGCGAGCTGCTCTGCAACCGCGACACCCTGGTGGGCTCGCTGCTCAACCTGATCGAAAACGCCACCCAGGCCAGCGGCCCCGGCGCGCGGCTCAAGGTGCACCTGTACAACCGCGAGCAAACCCTGCGCCTGTGCATCAGCGACAGCGGCAGCGGTATCGACCCGGTGGTGCTCAAGCGCCTGGGTGAACCCTTTTTCACCACCAAGACCAACGGTACCGGCCTGGGCCTGACCGTGGTCAAGGCGGTGGCGCGTGCCCATCAGGGAGAATTGCAGCTGCATTCCCGCGTTGGGCGTGGCACCTGTGCATTGATGACCTTGCCGCTGTTTTCATGCGCGGCAAGCGCGGAGTAAGGATATGGCTATCAAGGTTTTGTTGGTGGAAGACGATCGCGCCCTGCGTGAAGCATTGGCTGACACGCTGTTGTTGGCGGGCCATGACTATCGGGCGGTCGGTTCTGCCGAGGACGCCTTGGACGCGGTGGAGCAGGAAGCCTTCAGCCTGGTGGTCAGCGACGTGAACATGCCCGGCATGGACGGCCACCAGTTGCTCAGCCTGCTGCGTGCGCGTCAGCCGCAACTGCCGGTGCTGCTGATGACCGCCCATGGTGCGGTGGAGCGTGCCGTGGACGCGATGCGCCAGGGCGCCGCGGATTACCTGGTCAAGCCCTTCGAGCCTAAAGCCCTGATCGAACTGGTGGCGCGCCACGCCCTGGGGGTGATCCCGGCCAACGAAGGCGAGGGCCCGATCGCCTTCGAGCCGGCCAGTGCACAATTGCTTGAGTTGGCGGCCCGTGTGGCGCGCAGTGATTCCACCGTGCTGATCTCCGGCGAGTCCGGCACCGGTAAAGAGGTGCTGGCGCGTTATATCCACCAGCAGTCGACCCGCGCCCAGCAACCGTTTATCGCCATCAACTGCGCGGCGATCCCCGACAACATGCTTGAGGCCACCCTGTTCGGTCATGAGAAAGGTTCGTTCACCGGTGCCATCGCGGCCCAGGCGGGCAAGTTCGAACAGGCCGATGGCGGCACCATTTTGCTGGATGAAATCTCGGAAATGCCCCTGGGCCTGCAAGCCAAGTTGCTGCGGGTGCTGCAAGAGCGGGAAGTGGAGCGGGTTGGCGCGCGCAAGCCGATCCAGTTGGACATCCGTGTGGTCGCCACCACCAACCGGGACCTCGCCGGCGAAGTGGCGGCGGGGCGCTTCCGGGAAGACCTGTTCTATCGGCTTTCGGTGTTCCCCCTGGCCTGGCGCCCGCTGCGTGAACGCCCGGCAGATATCATTCCGCTGGCCGAGCGCCTGCTGAACAACCACGTCAAAAAAATGAAGCACGCCCAGGCGCGGCTGTCGGCGCAAGCCCAGGCCTGCCTGGTGAGTTATCCATGGCCCGGCAACGTGCGGGAATTAGATAACGCCATCCAGCGCGCCCTGATCCTGCAGCAAGGCGGCTTGATCCAGCCCCAGGATTTCTGCCTGGCCATGGGCAGTGGTGCGGCGCCATTGCCCTCGTTGGCGCCTGCGCCGGTGGTTGCAGAGGCTGAGTCTGCCGGTGCCCTGGGCGACGACCTGCGTCGCCGCGAATTCCAGATGATCATCGACACCCTGCGCGCCGAGCGCGGCCGACGCAAAGAGGCCGCGGAGCGCCTGGGCATCAGCCCGCGCACCCTGCGCTACAAGCTGGCGCAGATGCGTGACGCCGGAATGGATGTGGAAGCGTATCTATTCGCCACGTAACCGGTAAGAAGGTCGACAAGGTTTGTCGCCTTTTCTTACGAGTTGATGCGGATCTGGCACCCTTGTTGCTACCTCCCCTAGTAATCGCTGCGTAGTGTCAAAAAATTGCAGGTTGGAGAGAGAAGGTCATGAGCCAGGGTATTGAGTTCAATCGGTTGATGTTGGACATGCGCGCCATGCAGATGGATGCCATGGCTCAACCGAAATCCGTCGCGCCAGCGCCGGAATTGGGCCAAAGCAGCTTCGCCGACATGCTCGGCCAGGCCATCAACAAAGTCAGTGACACCCAGCAAGCTTCCAGCCAGTTGGCCACTGCGTTCGAAATCGGCAAAAGCGGCGTGGACCTCACCGATGTGATGGTCGCCTCGCAAAAGGCCAGCGTCTCCTTCCAGGCCCTGACCCAAGTGCGTAACAAGCTGGTTCAGGCCTATCAAGACATCATGCAGATGCCGGTTTAAGGGCGAGATTTAAGTCATGGCAGAAGCAGTCTCCGACAACGTACCCGCCAAGACAGACGGCAAGCCGCCGCTGTTTGGCCTGTCGTTCCTGGAAAACCTCTCGGAAATGACCATGCTGCGTCAGGTGGGCCTGATGGTCGGCCTGGCTGCCAGCGTGGCGATTGGTTTTGCCGTGGTGTTGTGGTCGCAGCAACCCGATTACCGGCCGTTGTACGGCAGCCTGGCGGGTATGGATTCCAAGCAGATCATGGAAACCCTTGCCGCCGCCGACATCGCCTACACCGTGGAGCCCAACTCCGGCGCGTTGCTGGTCAAGGCCGACGATGTGGCCCGTGCGCGCATGAAGCTGGCCGCCGCCGGCGTGACCCCGTCCGACAGCAATATCGGTTTCGAGATCCTCGACAAGGACCAGGGCCTGGGGACCAGCCAGTTCATGGAAGCCACCCGCTACCGTCGTGGCCTTGAAGGCGAGCTGGCGCGCACCATTTCCAGCCTCAACAACGTCAAGGGTGCCCGCGTGCACCTGGCGATCCCGAAAAGCTCGGTGTTTGTGCGCGACGAGCGCAAGCCAAGTGCTTCGGTCCTGGTCGAACTGTTTTCCGGCCGCTCCCTGGAGCCTGGCCAGGTCCTGGCGATCATCAACCTGGTGGCCACCAGCGTTCCCGAACTGAGCAAGTCGCAGATCACCGTGGTCGACCAGAAGGGCAACCTGCTGTCCGACATGGCCGAAAACTCCGCGCTGACCCAGGCCGGCAAGCAGTTCGACTACAGCCGCCGCATGGAAAGCATGCTCACCCAGCGTGTGCACAACATCCTGCAACCGGTGCTGGGCAATGACCGCTACAAGGCGGAAGTGTCTGCCGACGTGGACTTCAGCGCCGTCGAGTCGACCTCCGAGCAATTCAACCCGGACCAGCCGGCCCTGCGCAGTGAGCAATCGACCAGCGAACAACGCACCGCCAGCAATGGCCCGCAAGGTGTGCCGGGTGCCCTGAGCAACCAGCCGCCGGCCCCGGCCTCGGCGCCGCAAACCACCGGTGGCGCCGCAGCCACCGCTGGCGCGATCCAGCCTGGCCAGCCACTGTTGGATGCCAACGGCCAGCAGATCATGGACCCGGCCACCGGCCAGCCGATGCTCGCGCCGTACCCGGCGGACAAGCGTAACCAGTCCACCAAGAACTTCGAACTCGACCGTTCCATCAGCCACACCAAGCAGCAGCAGGGTCGCGTCAATCGCCTGTCGGTGTCGGTGGTGGTGGATGACCAGGTCAAGGTCAACGCCGCTGACGGTGCCGTAACACGTGCACCGTGGAGCGCCGACGAATTGGCGCGCTTCACACGCCTGGTGCAGGACGCCGTTGGTTTTGACGCCAGTCGGGGTGACAGCGTCAGCGTAATCAACATGCCGTTCTCCGCCGAGCGTGGCGAAGTGATCGCCGAAGCGGCGTTCTACACCCAGCCGTGGTTCTGGGACATCGTCAAGCAAGTGCTGGGTGTGTTGTTCATCCTGGTGCTGGTGTTCGGTGTGCTGCGCCCGGTGCTCAACAACATCACCGGCAACGGCAAGAAACAACTGGCGGCCTTCGGTGGCAGCGATGTCGAATTGGGTGGCATGGGCGGCCTGGACGGCGAACTGGCCAACGACCGCGTCAGCCTCGGCGGCCCGCAAAGCATCCTGTTGCCGAGCCCGAGCGAAGGCTATGACGCTCAGTTGAACGCAATCAAAAGTCTGGTAGCAGAAGACCCGGGCCGTGTGGCCCAGGTCGTGAAAGAGTGGATTAACGCAGATGAGTGATCGAGCCGCTGTTGCCAAGCTCTCCCGGGTCGACAAAGCCGCAGTCCTGCTGCTGTCCCTGGGGGAAACCGACGCCGCCCAAGTGCTGCGCCACATGGGCCCCAAAGAGGTCCAGCGGGTGGGCGTGGCCATGGCGCAAATGCGCAATGTGCACCGCGAGCAAGTCGAGCAGGTGATGAGCGAGTTCGTCGAGATCGTCGGCGACCAGACCAGCCTGGGCGTCGGCTCCGACAGCTACATCCGCAAGATGCTCACCTCGGCCCTGGGCGAAGACAAGGCCAACGGCCTGATCGACCGCATCCTGCTGGGCGGCAACACCAGTGGCCTGGACAGCCTCAAGTGGATGGAACCGCGCGCGGTCGCCGACGTGATCCGCTACGAGCACCCGCAGATCCAGGCAATCGTGGTGGCCTACCTCGACCCGGACCAAGCCGGTGAAGTGCTTGGCCACTTCGACCATAAGGTGCGCCTGGACATCATCCTGCGCGTGTCGTCGCTGAACACCGTGCAGCCGGCGGCCCTGAAGGAACTCAACACGATTCTCGAGAAACAGTTCTCGGGCAACTCGAACGCCTCGCGCACCACCCTGGGTGGTATCAAGCGCGCGGCCGACATCATGAACTTCCTCGACAGCTCGGTCGAAGGCCAGTTGATGGACTCGATCCGCGAGATCGACGACACCCTGTCCGGCCAGATCGAAGACCTCATGTTCGTATTCAACAACCTCTCCGATGTCGACGACCGTGGCATCCAGGCGTTGCTGCGCGAAGTGTCCTCCGACGTGCTGGTACTGGCCCTCAAGGGCTCGGACGAAGGCGTCAAGGAGAAGATCTTCAAGAACATGTCCAAGCGTGCCTCCGAGCTGTTGCGCGACGACCTGGAAGCCAAGGGGCCGGTGCGCGTCAGCGACGTGGAAACCGCCCAGAAAGAAATCCTCACCATTGCCCGCCGTATGGCCGAAGCCGGAGAAATCGTTCTCGGTGGGAAGGGCGGCGAAGAAATGATCTAAGGCGCTCCCCATGTCGAACAAAGATGAGGCGCCCAGCGATCTGATTCGCGCACGGGACGTCGGTGGGTTCGACATCTGGTCGTTGCCCAGCTTCGATCCGCATGTGCCCGAGCCCGAGCCGGAACCGGTTGAAGAGCCGCCGGTGGAAATGGAAGAAGTGCCGCTGGAGGAAGTCCAGCCACTGACCCTGGAAGAGTTGGAAAGCATCCGTCAGGAGGCCTACAACGAAGGCTTTGCCGCTGGCGAGAAAGACGGTTTTCGCAGCACCACCCTCAAGGTGCGCCAGGAAGCCGAGGCGGCGCTGAGCGTCAAGCTGGCCAGCCTGGAGCGCCTGATGGGCAACCTGTTCGCGCCCATCGCCGAGCAGGATTCGCAAATCGAAAAAGCCATGGTCGGCCTGGTACAGCACATCGCCCGCCAGGTGATTCAGCGCGAACTGGTGCTGGATTCCAGCCAGATCGAAAGCGTGATGCGCGAAGCCCTCAAGTTGCTGCCCCTGGGCGTCGGCAATGTGCGGCTGTACATCAACCCGCAGGACTTCGAACAGGTCAAAGCGATGCGCGAGCGCCATGAAGAAACCTGGCGCATCGTCGAAGATGCGGCGCTGCAGCCCGGCGGTTGCCGGGTCGAGACCGAGCACAGCCGCATCGATGCCACGGTGGAAACCCGCATCAGCCAGATCATGGCCAAGCTGCTTGATCAACAACACGAGCAGGCGCTGAACCCGGCCGAGCCGGACCTGAGCGTGGACCTGGACGCCCCCGATGCGCCTTGATCGCACCAGCTTCGCCAAGCGCCTGGGCGGCTATGCCGAGGCCACCGAATTGCCCGGCCAGCCAATCCTCGAAGGGCGTCTGTTGCGCATGGTCGGCCTGACCCTCGAAGCCGAGGGCCTGCGCGCCGCCATGGGCAGCCGTTGCATGGTGATCAACGACGACAGCTACCATCCGGTGCAGGTCGAAGCCGAAGTGATGGGTTTTTCCGGCAACAAGATTTTCCTCATGCCCGTCGGCAGCCTGGCCGGCATCGCCCCCGGCGCCCGCGTGGTGCCCCTGGCCGACACCGGCCGCCTGCCCATGGGCATGAGCATGCTCGGCCGGGTGCTGGACGGCGCCGGTCGCGCACTGGACGGCAAGGGCGGCATGAAAGCCGAAGACTGGGTGCCGATGGACGGCCCCACCATCAACCCGCTCAACCGCAACCCCATCAGCGTGCCGCTGGACGTGGGGATTCGCAGCATCAACGGTTTATTGACGGTCGGCCGTGGCCAGCGTCTGGGCCTGTTCGCGGGTACGGGTGTGGGTAAGTCGGTGTTGCTCGGCATGATGACGCGCTTTACCGAGGCCGACATCATCGTGGTGGGCCTGATCGGCGAGCGGGGCCGCGAGGTGAAGGAGTTCATCGAACACAGCCTCGGCGAAGAAGGCCTCAAGCGTTCGGTGGTGGTCGCATCCCCAGCGGACGATGCACCGTTGATGCGTCTGCGCGCGGCCATGTACTGCACGCGCATCGCCGAATATTTTCGCGACAAGGGCAAGAACGTCCTGTTGCTGATGGACTCGCTCACCCGTTTCGCCCAAGCCCAGCGGGAAATCGCCCTGGCCATCGGCGAGCCCCCGGCCACCAAGGGCTACCCGCCGTCGGTGTTCGCCAAGCTGCCCAAGCTGGTGGAGCGCGCCGGTAATGCCGAGGCCGGTGGCGGCTCGATCACCGCGTTCTACACCGTATTGTCCGAAGGCGATGACCAGCAGGATCCCATCGCCGACTCGGCGCGGGGCGTGCTCGACGGCCACATCGTGCTGTCGCGGCGTCTGGCCGAGGAGGGGCACTACCCGGCCATCGACATCGAAGCGTCCATCAGCCGGGTCATGCCGGCGGTGGTCACGCCGGAGCATATGGCCCGCGCGCAGCAGTTCAAGCAGCTGTGGTCGCGTTATCAACAGAGCCGCGACTTGATCAGCGTCGGCGCCTACGTGGCCGGCGGCGACCGCGACACCGACCTGGCGATCGCCCTGCAACCGCAGTTGGTGACTTACTTGCGCCAGGGCCTCAACGACAAGATCAGCATGGGTGAAAGCGAAGCGCACCTGGGTTCGATCTTCGCCCCTGCGCCGGGCGGCTAAGCCATGGCCAACAGCCGCGCTGCGCGCCTGGCCCCGGTGGTCGACATGGCCGAAAAAGCCGAGAAAACCGCGGTCCAGCGCCTGGGGTATTTCCAGGGCCAGGTGCGTTTGGCGGAAAGCAAGCTGGGCGACCTGGAGCGCTTTCGTGGCGAGTACCAGCAGCAATGGATCGAACGCGGCACGCAAGGTGTATCGGGGCAATGGCTGATGGGTTACCAGGGCTTTCTCAATCAGCTGGAGACGGCCGTCGGCCAGCAGCGCCAAAGCCTGGCCTGGCACCAGAACAACCTCGACAAGGCCCGCGAGAGCTGGCAGCAAGCCTTCGCCCGCGTCGAGGGCCTGCGCAAACTGGTGCAGCGCTACATCGACGAAGCGCGGGCATTGGAAGACAAGCGCGAGCAGAAATTGCTCGACGAATTGTCCCAGCGCCTGCCGCGCCAATCACAATACTGACGGTTGCCCGCCTGCCACATTTGGTCTGTCGTGTTGCTGGTATCCCATTCGCCTGCTACACCTTGTGTCTATGCCTATGACAAGGAAGCAGTCGCATGTCAATCGAGTCAGAAGTATCCCTGGACGGGAAGAAGTTGACGATCGCAATCAAGGGTCGGTTCGATTTCAGCAGCCACCAGGCGTTTCGTGAGGCTTACGAGCGTTTCTACAAGGTGCCTGAGTCGTATGTGGTCGATCTGAAGGAAACCACTTATATGGACAGTTCGGCCCTGGGCATGCTCCTGCTGTTGAGGGACCATGCCGGCGGCGAGGAGTCGGAGGTCCAGGTGATCAACACCAACTCCGATGTGCGCAAGATCCTCGCCATCTCCAACTTCGACAAATTGTTCGACATCAATTGAGCGCCCTGGCCCCCGCGGTTGAGCCGCTGACGATCCTGATCGCCGAAGACAGTGCCGCCGACCTGCTGTTGCTGTCGACCATTGTGCGACGCCAGGGGCACCAGGTGCTCACTGCAACCAATGGCGAGGAGGCCGTTGAACTGTTCGCGCGCGAGCGTCCGCAACTGGTGTTGATGGACGCGATCATGCCCGTGATGGATGGCCTGGCCGCCGCGCGGTGGATCAAGCAGTTGGCGGGGGAGGAGCTGGTGCCGATCATCTTCCTCACGTCCCTGCGCGAAAGTGCCGCCCTGGCCGAGTGCCTGGATGCCGGCGGCGATGATTTCCTGCCCAAGCCCTACAACCAGCTGATCCTGGCGGCCAAGATCAACGCCATGGACCGCCTGCGCCGGCTGCAGGCGACGATGCTGCAGCAGCGTGACCAGATCGCCAGGCACCATGAGTACCTGTTGCGTGAGCAGCGGGTGGCCAAGGCGGTGTTCGATAAAGTCGCCCATTCCGGCTGCATCAACGCGGCGCCGAATATCCGCTACCTGCAATCGCCTTATGCGCTGTTCAACGGCGACCTGCTGCTGGCGGCATATACGCCGTCGGGCGACATGCACGTGCTGCTCGGCGATTTCACCGGCCATGGCCTGCCGGCGGCGGTGGGCGCCATGCCCCTGGCGGAGGTGTTCTACGGCATGACTGCCAAGGGCTACGGCCTGGCGCAGATCCTGCGGGAGATGAATGCCAAGCTCAAGCGCATCCTGCCGGTGGATATGTTCTGCTGCGCCACCCTGCTGTGCCTGAGCACGCAGCGACGGGTGGTGGAGGTGTGGAACGGCGGCATGCCCGAAGGCTATGTGCATGAAGTCGCCAGCGGCAAGCGCGCGCCGCTGCAGTCGCGGCATTTGCCGTTGGGGGTGCTGTCGGCTGAGGCATTTGATGATCGCACCGAGGTCTGGCCCATGGCGCTGGGTGACCGCGTGTTCCTGCTCTCCGATGGCGTGCTGGACACCGCCGACGCCAACGACCAGCTGTTTGGCGTCGAGCGCTTGCAGCAGGTCTTTGCCGCCAACCGTGAGCCCGACCGGCTCTTCGACGACATCGAGCAGGCCCTGGCGGCCTTTCGCGGTGTGACGCGGGATGATGTGAGCATGGTGGAAATCACACTGCGTCCCGGGCAGCCGCTGCGGGCCACCGGGCCGTTGTATGCCGACAGCGGCCAGTCGTGCCCGCTGGATTGGTCGGTGAGTTTCGAATTTCGTGCCGAAACCCTCAAGCGTTACAACCCCTTGCCCTACCTGCTGCAACTGCTGCTGGAGATTCAGGGGCTGCGCGAGCAGAGCGGGGCGCTCTACAGCGTCATGGCCGAGTTGTATTCCAATGCGCTGGAACATGGTGTGCTGGGCCTGGACTCGCGGCTCAAGCGCGATGCCCGGGGTTTTGCCGAGTATTATCGCCAGCGCAATGACCGCCTGGCGCAGTTGAACAGTGGTTATGTGCGCGTGCATGTGCAGGTGGTGCCCACCGAGGCGGGCGGCAAGATGACCCTGCGCGTTGAAGACAGTGGGCCAGGGTTCGACGTGGAGCAGGTGCTGGCCCGGCCGCTGGACATTGATTGCCTGTCCGGTCGGGGCCTGAGCCTGGTGCGTCAACTCAGCAGCGAGGTGCGCTGGTCCGACGGCGGGCGCAGTGTCTGCGTAGAGTTTTGCTGGGGGGCTCTGGCATAATCCGCCGATTCTTGATCAAGGAGCGAGCAAGTGGCTGAGATTCATATGGACCCGGACGTGTTGTCGGGTTTGCAGGAGGTCATGGAAGGCGAGTACCCCAAGCTGCTCGATACCTTCCTCGATGATTCCCAAAAACGCGTCGAAGCGTTGCGCAAGGCACGGGACGACGCCAAGGCACTGGGGCGTATCGCCCATAGCTTCAAGGGCAGCAGTGGCAACCTCGGCGCAGTGCGGTTGGCGTACCTGTGCCAGCGCTTGGAGGCGGAGTCGGTCGAGGCCGCGGCGGACCTGGGGGCGCTGGTGGATCAGATCGATCATGAGTTTGCCTTGGTGAAGCCGATGTATGAGTCGGAGCGGCAGCGGTTCCAGATTTGATTCCATCAGTTTGAAAACCTGGCCCGACTCTTGCTCTACCTCCTGATACTGCATCCCCGATCCCCATGCAGTGGAGACCTTTACCTATGCCAGTCGCCCCGAATTCGCTTCTCCAGGCTGCCCCTGCGGCCAAGCCTCAAGCGCCTGCCGTCAATCCACCGGCAGTGGCTGCGGACCCACGGGACAAGGGCCCTGGCTTCGCTCAGGTGTTCGCCAGCCAGGGTTCCAAACCCACGGTCAAGGCTGATGACAACTCGGCCAAGCCCACGCGGGACAAGCCTGTCGATGCCAGCGCCAAGCCTGCGGCGGGCAACGACAAACCTGCCGCCGCCACGCCAGCGGTTGCCGATAGCGGCAATACCTTGCCTGCCAAGCCTGCGGCATCGTCCGACGACACTGCCAGCAAGGATGACGCTGCACCTGTGGATCCGGCCCTGGCGCAGCAGCCTGCGGTGGACCCGGTGGTCGACCCGGCATTGATTGCCACGGTCACCCCTGTGGTGGTGGTGCCAGTACCGGTGGAAACCCCGGCACCCGTTGCCGCTGCCAAGGATGATAAGGCCGCACCCGTGGTTGCGGCGCCAATCGCAGCGACCGAGGACGCCACGCCGGCCTTCGACCCTGAGGCCGATCCCCTGGACGCCATGCCGGCCGTACGCCTGGCAATGGAGCAGGGCGGGCATGTGTCGGCCAGCAGCCAGGCACCGGCCAAAACCGCACCGACGACCACCCAGGACCAGCCAACCGCCGCCCAGAACTTTGCCGCTGGCCTGGCCACCATGGTCGACCAGCAAGCCACCAAGGACAGTACGGACCAGGGTGGCGACAAGGCCTTCAGCGGCTTGATCGAAGGCGGCCTCAAGGACTTGAAGGAGGCCAGCAGCGACACCCGCGTCGATGACTTCGCCAACCGCCTGGCCGCATTGACCCAGGCGGCCACGCCGAAAACCGCGAATGCCTTGCCGCCGGTGACGAATGCGCCGCTGGCCATGCATCAGAGCGGCTGGACCGACGAGATCGTCAACCGTGTGATGTACCTCTCCAGCGCCAACCTCAAGTCGGCGGAGATCCAGTTGCAACCGGCCGAACTCGGGCGCCTGGACATCAAGGTCAACATGACCGCCGACCAGCAGGCCCAGGTCAACTTCATGAGCGCCCACCCGGTGGTGCGTGAAGCCCTGGAAAGCCAGTCCGGTCGCTTGCGCGAGATGTTCGCCCAGCAGGGCATGGGGCAGGTGGATGTGAACGTGTCCGACCAGTCCCGTGGCCAGGAGCACCAGCAACAGCAGGCGCAGACGGGGGGCGTTAGTCGCAGCGGGCGGGGTGGCGACAGCGGCGACAGCGGCAGCCACATTGAAGTGGCCGAAGCCGTGGCGCCCGTGACTTCGACGGTGATCGGCTCCAGCGCCGTCGACTACTACGCCTGATGTAAGTCTGGCATAGGACAAAATGTGGGTGCTGGCTTGCTGTGGTGGGTGGGCTTGCTGTGGTGGGTGGGCTTGCTGTGGTGAGCGGGCTTGCCCCGCGCTGGACTGCGCAGCAGTCCCATTGTCGGTGAACAAGCCCACCCACCACAGCCCCCCTTCCACATTTTTTTTGCGGCATTCCCTTGTCTGTGTCCAGCCAGACAACTCTGGCATAACACTTGCTCTTGCCTTTCCGTAGATCTATGAATCCCCGAATAGTGACGGATTATTGGCATGGCGAAGAGCGACGACGCAGCAAAAGCACCCGCACCCGCAGGCAAAGGCAAGCTCAAGCTTATCCTGATGATTGTCGTGGGCCTGCTCCTGGCCATCGGCGCCTCGGTGGGCGGCACCTGGTACATCATGCACAGCAGTGCCAGCAAGCCGGCACCTGCCGCCGAAACCGCCACTAACGCCAAGCAACCGGCAATCTTCGAGCCGATGCTTCCGGCCTTTGTCGCCAACTTCAATCAGAACGGTCGTCAACGCTACCTGCAGGTGAGCATCACTTTGCTGGCGCGTAACCAGTCGGACCTGGATGCCCTCAAGGTGCATATGCCCGTGATCCGCAACAACCTGGTGATGCTGTTTTCCGGGCAGAGTTTCGACACCCTGGCCACCCCGGTGGGCCAGGAAATGCTGCGCCAGAAGGTCACTGCCAGCGTGCAGGAAGTGGCCCAGAAGGAACTCGGCAAAGTCGTGATCGAGCAGGCGCTCTTCACTAATTTCGTATTGCAGTAGGATCACCCCATGGCCGTGCAGGACCTGCTGTCCCAGGATGAAATCGACGCGCTGTTGCATGGCGTCGACGACGGTCTGGTACAGACTGAAATGGCTGCCGAGCCCGGCAGCGTCAAAAGTTATGACCTGACCAGCCAGGATCGCATCGTCCGTGGACGCATGCCGACCCTTGAGATGATCAACGAACGTTTCGCCCGTTACACCCGGATCAGCATGTTCAACATGCTGCGCCGCTCGGCGGACGTGGCGGTGGGCGGCGTGCAGGTGATGAAGTTCGGCGAGTACGTGCACTCGCTGTACGTGCCCACCAGCCTCAACCTGGTCAAGATCAAGCCATTGCGCGGTACCGCGCTGTTCATCCTCGACGCCAAGCTGGTGTTCAAGCTGGTGGACAACTTCTTCGGCGGTGACGGCCGTCACGCCAAGATCGAGGGCCGTGAATTCACCCCTACCGAATTGCGCGTTGTGCGCATGGTGCTGGAACAGGCCTTCATTGACTTGAAGGAAGCCTGGCAGGCGATCATGGAAGTCAATTTCGAGTACATCAACTCGGAAGTGAACCCGGCCATGGCCAACATCGTCGGGCCGAGCGAGGCCATTGTGGTGTCCACGTTCCACATCGAGCTCGATGGCGGTGGCGGCGACCTGCACGTGACCATGCCGTACTCGATGATCGAGCCGGTGCGCGAAATGCTCGACGCCGGCTTCCAGTCCGACCTGGACGACCAGGACGAACGCTGGGTCAAGGCCCTGCGCGAAGACCTGCTGGATGTCGACGTGCCGCTGAGCGCCACCGTGGCCCGGCGCCAGTTGCGCCTGCGGGATATTTTGCACATGCAGCCGGGGGACATTATCCCGGTCGAATTGCCGAACGAAATGATCATGCGCGCCAACGGCGTGCCGTCGTTCAAGGTCAAGCTGGGGTCCCACAAGGGCAACCTCGCTTTGCAAGTGGTTGAGCCGATCAACCGTCGCTGATCCCTATTTATGAATGTTTGCTCCGCCGAGGACATGTAATGGCTACCGAACACGAAAACACTTCCGCCGAAGACCAGGCCCTGGCTGACGAGTGGGCTGCGGCCCTGGAAGAGACCGGCGATGTTGGCCAGGATGATATCGACGCACTGCTGGCCGCTGATGCCGCCACAGCACCAGCGGGTAATCGCCTGCCCATGGAAGAGTTCGGCAGCGTGCCGAAGAACAACGACCCGGTGACCCTCGATGGGCCGAACCTGGACGTGATCCTCGACATCCCGGTGTCGATCTCCATGGAAGTGGGCAGTACCGACATCAACATCCGCAACCTGCTGCAACTCAACCAGGGCTCGGTGATCGAGCTGGATCGCCTGGCCGGTGAGCCGCTGGACGTGCTGGTCAACGGCACCCTGATCGCCCACGGCGAAGTGGTGGTGGTCAACGAAAAGTTCGGCATCCGCCTGACCGACGTGATCAGCCCAAGCGAACGCATCAAGAAGTTGCGCTGATATGAAACGGCTGATGGTGGGACTGTTCGCCGCGCTGCCATTGGTGGCGTGGGCGGCGGAGCCGGCGGCCCAAGTTGCCGCTGCGCCCGTCGGCGGCAGCGTTGGCGGGCAACTGACGCAGCTGGTGCTGGGCCTGTTGCTGGTGGTCGGCTTGATCTTCGTGTTGGCCTGGCTGATGCGTCGTGTGCAGAGCATCGGCCCGGGCAATGCCCAGGTCATCGAAATGATCGGCTCGCGCGCCCTCGGCCCGCGTGACCGGCTGGTGCTGGTGCAAGTGGGCGAGGAACAGATCCTGCTGGGCATTACCCCCGGCCGAATCACGCCGCTGCATGTGCTCAAGACCCCGGTGCCCACCACCCAATCCCAGCCCGCCACGCCAGAATTCGCCCAGCGCCTGATGGAATTGCTGGGCAAGGATCAGAAGGATAAGAAGTAATGCGCGTTTTATTGACGCTCATGCTGTTGCTGGCCGCGCCATTGGCGCTGGCCGCCGACCCGTTGTCGATCCCGGCGATTACGCTGGGTACCAACGCCGCGGGGGCCCAGGAGTATTCGGTCAGCCTGCAGATCCTGCTGATCATGACTGCGCTGAGCTTTATCCCGGCGTTTGTCATGCTGATGACCAGCTTCACGCGGATCATCATCGTGTTCTCGATCCTGCGTCAGGCCCTGGGCCTGCAGCAGACGCCGTCGAACCAGATCCTCACCGGCATGGCATTGTTCTTGACGCTGTTCATCATGGCGCCGGTGTTCGACAAGGTGAACCAGCAAGCCCTGCAGCCGTACCTGGCCGAGACCATCACGGCCCAGGTTGCGATTGACCGGGCGCAAGGGCCGATCAAGGATTTCATGCTGTCGCAGACCCGCTCCAGCGACCTTGAGCTGTTCATGCGCCTGTCCAAGCGTACCGACATCGCGACCCCGGACCAGGCGCCGCTGACCATCCTGGTGCCGGCGTTCGTCACCTCGGAACTGAAGACCGCATTCCAGATCGGCTTCATGATCTTTATCCCGTTCCTGATCATCGACCTGGTGGTGGCGAGCGTGCTGATGGCCATGGGGATGATGATGCTGTCGCCGCTGATTATTTCATTGCCGTTCAAGATCATGCTGTTTGTGCTGGTGGACGGCTGGGCGCTGATTATCGGCACGTTGGCCGGCAGTTTCGGAGGGGTGTGATTTGTTAGGTGAAGCAGCATGACCCCAGAAGTCGCCGTCGACCTGTTCCGTGAAGCACTGTGGCTGACCACCGTGATGGTTGCCGTGCTGGTGGTGCCGAGCCTGTTGGTGGGCCTGCTGGTGGCGATGTTCCAGGCCGCGACCCAGATCAACGAACAGACCTTGAGTTTCCTGCCGCGCCTGCTGGTGATGCTGATCACCCTGATTGTCGCCGGCCCGTGGCTGGTGCAAACCTTCATGGAATACATCCTGCAGCTGTACGGCAGTATTCCGCAGTTGATCGGCTGACCCGATGCAGTCCTTGCTGGCATTGACCGACACCCAGATCAGCACGTGGGTGGCCTCGTTCATCCTGCCGTTGTTCCGGGTGACGGCGGTGCTGATGAGCATGCCGGTGTTCGGTACTACCCTGGTGCCGCGCCGCATCCGCCTGTATTTCGCCGTGGCGATCACCGTGGTGCTCGTGCCTGGCCTGCCGCCGATGCCCCCGGTCAACGCACTCGACCTCAGTGCCTTGATGCTGATTGCCGAGCAGATCCTGATCGGCTCGCTGCTGGGCTTTTCGCTGCAACTGTTCTTCCAGGCGTTCGTGATCGCCGGGCAGATCATCTCGATCCAGATGGGCATGGGCTTCGCGTCCATGGTCGACCCCACCAACGGCGTATCGGCGGCGGTGATCGGGCAGTTCCTGACCATGCTGGTGACCTTGTTGTTCCTGGCCATGAACGGCCACCTGGTGGTGTTCGAGGTGTTGACCGAAAGCTTCACCACCTTGCCGGTAGGCTCCGGGCTGGTGGTCAATCACTTCTGGGAGCTGGTGGGGCGTCTCAGTTGGGTGCTCGGTGCCTCGCTGTTGCTGGTACTGCCGGCGATCACGGCCTTGCTGGTGGTCAACATCGCGTTTGGCGTCATGACCCGCGCGGCGCCACAGCTGAACATTTTCTCCATTGGTTTCCCCTTGACCCTGGTGCTGGGCATGGGGATTTTCTGGGTCGGCCTGGCCGACATTCTCAATCAGTATCAACCGCTGGCGACCGACGCCTTGCAGTTCCTACGTGATCTGGCACGGGCGCGCTGAGCCATGGCCGAGAGCGAGAGTGGTCAGGACAAGACAGAAGACCCCACGGAGAAGCGTAAAAAGGACTCCAGGGAAAAGGGCGAGATTGCCCGTTCCAAGGAGCTCAACACCGTTGCGACCATGATGGCCGGATCCGGTGCCTTGCTGATCTATGGTGGCGGCCTGGCGCTGGACTTGATGGAGCTGATGAAGCACAACTTCACCTTGCCCCGCGATGTGCTGCTCAACCCTGGCTCCATGGGTCAATACCTGCTGCACTCGGGCAAGATCGCGATATTGGCGGTGCAGCCGATCCTGATCACCCTGCTGCTGGCCGCACTGATCGGCCCGGTCGCCCTCGGCGGCTGGCTGTTCGCCGCCGGCAGCATGGCACCCAAGTTCAGCCGCATGAACCCTGCGGCCGGTCTCAAGCGCATGTTCTCCGCCAAGGCCCTGGTGGAGCTGCTCAAGGCCCTGGCCAAGTTCATCCTGATTCTGTTCGTGGCACTGATGGTGTTGTCGTCCGACATCGACGACCTGCTGCGCATCGCCCATGAACCCCTGGAGTCGGCGATCATCCACAGTGTGCAGGTGGTGGGCTGGAGTGCGCTGTGGATGGCCGCCGGGCTGATCATCATCGCGGCGGTGGATGCGCCGATCCAGTTGTGGGAAAGCCACAAGAAACTGCTGATGACCAAGCAGGAAGTGCGCGACGAGCACAAGGACCAAGAAGGTCGCCCCGAGGTCAAGCAACGCATCCGCCAGCTGCAGCGGGAAATGTCCCAGCGCAAGATGATGGCCTCGGTGCCCGACGCCGACGTGGTCATCACCAACCCGACCCACTACGCCGTGGCCCTCAAGTACGACCCGGAGAAGGGCGGCGCGCCGATGCTGCTGGCCAAGGGCAGCGACTTTACCGCACTGAAAATCCGTGAAATCGCCGTGGCCCACGACATCCTGCTGCTGGAATCGCCGGAGCTGGCGCGGTCGATCTTCTACTCCACCGACCTCGACCAGGAAATCCCGGCGGGGTTGTACCTGGCCGTGGCCCAGGTGTTGGCGTATGTCTATCAGATTCGCCAATACCGCGCGGGTAAGGGGAAACGCCCGGATCCGCTCAAGGACCTGCCGATTCCGCCGGAGTTGCGTCGCGATTCCTGACCTCTTACCACTCGTCACTAACTGCCGTCTACCTGTCAACTTTGACAGTAGTCAATCTTATTTCCAGCGCGTTTGATAAGGCTCAGGTCTTAAAACAAGCAGGGTGGAGAAGGTTAATGGCAACCGGCATCGTAAAGTGGTTCAACGCAGAAAAGGGGTTTGGTTTCATCAAGCCGGACGATGGTTCTGAAGATGTATTTGTGCATTACTCGGGGATCGTTTCCGGCGGTTTCAAAAGCCTGGATGAAAACCAAAAGGTCGAATACGTGCTTGCCAACGGCCCCAAGGGGCTGCAGGCAACTGAAGTTAAAACTGTGAGCTAGCCCGCGGGCGCTAGTTTCGCTGTCGGCAATGGATGTGCACAGAACCGACTGCGGGAGGGGGCTTGTCCCTCCCGCAGTTGGAGTGTTTACATCCGATAGAGCTCGGGCGCCTGTAGCGATCCACCTCCTCAAAAGCAAAGTTGGAAGGCTTCTTGCAATACCGCCTCCAGGACGCCTCCCGGCGTCAAAAGTTTGCTTCAAGGAAACGAGGAATACCGGTGGTGGATCGCTCTCAAATGTTCAGCACGGCCCGTGGCACCCTGACTGACCTCTCGCGGGGCAATCTGGGTGTGCCGTTGTTGTTGCTGGTCATGCTGGCAATGATGATGTTGCCGATGCCGCCGTTCCTGCTGGACGTGTTCTTCACCTTCAACATCGCCCTGTCCGTCGTCGTGCTGCTGGTGTGCGTCTACGCCTTGCGGCCGCTGGATTTCGCGGTGTTCCCGACGATCCTGCTGGTGGCAACCCTGTTGCGCCTGGCGCTGAACGTGGCGTCCACCCGTGTGGTCATGCTCCACGGCCAGGATGGCCACGCCGCTGCCGGTAAGGTGATCCAGGCCTTCGGTGAGGTGGTGATCGGCGGTAACTACGTGGTCGGTATCGTGGTGTTCGCGATCCTCATGATCATCAACTTCGTGGTGGTGACCAAGGGCGCCGGGCGGATTTCCGAGGTGAGCGCACGCTTTACCCTCGACGCCATGCCCGGCAAGCAGATGGCTATCGACGCCGACCTCAACGCCGGCCTGATCGACCAGAACCAGGCCAAGACCCGCCGCTTGGAAGTCGCCCAGGAAGCCGAGTTCTACGGTTCCATGGACGGTGCCAGTAAATTCGTGCGCGGTGACGCCATCGCCGGCCTGCTGATCCTGTTCATCAACCTGATCGGCGGCATGGCGGTCGGGATCTTCCAGCACGGCATGACCTTCGGCGATGCGGGCAAGGTGTACGCCCTGCTGACCATCGGTGACGGTTTAGTGGCGCAATTGCCATCACTGTTGTTATCTACAGCTGCCGCCATCATGGTGACCCGTGCTTCGGGCTCCGAAGACATGGGCAAGCAGATCAGCCGCCAGATGTTTGCCTCGCCCAAGGCCTTGGCTGTGGCGGCCGGCATCATGGCGATCATGGGGATCGTGCCGGGCATGCCCCATGTGTCGTTCCTGAGCATGGCGGCCCTGGCCGGCGGCGCTGCCTACCTGTTCTGGAAAAAGCAGAATGCGGTCAAGGTCCAGGCCCTGCAAGAAGTTGCGCGCCAGCAGGAACTGCTGCCATCCCCGGCCCGCGCCCAGGAAACCAAGGAGTTGGGCTGGGACGACGTGACCCCGATCGACATGATTGGCCTGGAAGTGGGCTACCGCCTGATCCCCTTGGTGGACCGCAACCAGGGCGGCCAATTGCTTGCGCGGATCAAGGGCGTGCGCAAGAAGCTGTCCCAGGACCTGGGCTTCCTGATGCCCACCGTGCATATCCGCGACAACCTCGACCTGGCCCCCAGTGCCTACCGCCTGACCCTGATGGGCGTGATCCTGGCCGAAGCCGAGATCTACCCGGACCGCGAGCTGGCAATCAACCCCGGCCAGGTATTCGGCAGCCTCAACGGCATTACCGCCAAAGATCCGGCTTTTGGCCTGGAGGCGGTGTGGATCGAAATCAGCCAGCGCAGCCAGGCGCAGTCCCTGGGCTACACCGTGGTGGACGCCAGTACCGTGGTCGCAACCCACCTCAACCAGATCCTGTACAAGCACTCCCACGAGCTGATCGGCCACGAAGAAGTCCAGCAATTGATGGGCTTGCTGGGCAAGGCCTCGCCAAAACTGGCAGAAGAGCTGGTGCCGGGCGTGCTGTCGTTGTCGCAACTGCTCAAGGTGCTGCAGGCGCTGTTGGCCGAACAGGTGCCGGTACGCGACATTCGCAGCATTGCCGAGGCTATCGCCAACAATGCCGCCAAGAGTCAAGATACCGCCGCGCTGGTGGCGGCGGTGCGTGTCGGATTGTCCCGCGCAATCGTGCAAAGCATTGTAGGGCTTGACTCCGAGCTGCCTGTGATCACCTTGGAACCAAGGTTGGAACAGATATTGCTCAATAGTATTCAGAAGGCAGGACAAGGCCAGGAAGAGGGCGTTCTGCTGGAGCCAAGCATGGCTGAGAAACTGCAGCGTTCGTTGATCGACGCCGCACAGCGCCAGGAAATGCAGGGCCAACCGGTGATTCTGCTGGTGGCGGGTCCGGTCCGGGCGATGCTGTCGCGGTTTGGACGTCTGGCAGTACCGAATTTGCACGTTTTGGCTTATCAGGAAATTCCTGACAACAAGCAAGTGACTATCGTTGCGACAGTAGGGCCCAACGGCTGAGGGTAGTGGGTTATGCAAGTTAAGCGTTTTTTCGCCGCCGATATGCGTCAGGCCATGAAACTGGTCCGCGATGAGCTAGGCGCCGATGCCGCGATTATCGGTAATCGTCGTATTGCCGGCGGTGTCGAGCTGACGGCTGCCCTGGACTACACCCCCTCGGCGTTGGCGCCGCGTGTGCCGAACATGGAACTCGAAGACGAGCTGCGCAAGACCGCTTCGCGCATCGTCTCGGCCCAGGCTGAGCTGAGCATGCGTGGCGACAGCGATGCCACCACCAATCGCCAGTTGTTCGCCGGCCTGCCGCTGACCGCCGCCGAGCCGCTGGTTGAGCCAACGTTCATCGAACCGCCACGTCCTGCCGCGCCAGCCCCGGCCGCCGCAGTCGACCAGCGCGTCTTCGACTCGATGCGTTTTGAACTCAACGGCCTGCGCGAATTGCTGGAAGTGCAACTGGGTTCACTGGCCTGGACCCAACTGCAAGGCAGCAAACCGCACCAGGCCAACCTGTGGCGCCGCCTGCAACGCATCGGCCTGTCCGGCCCGTTGTCCCGCGACCTGTTGGCCCTGACCACCGAAATCGAAGAGCCTCGCCAGGCCTGGCGCATGTTGCTGGCCCACCTGGCGCGGATGATCGCCACCCCGGAAATCGAACCCCTGGAAGAGGGCGGTGTGATCGCCATGGTCGGCCCTGCCGGCATGGGCAAGACCACCACCCTGGCCAAGCTGGCGGCGCGCTATGTGCTCAAGTACGGCGCGAACAGCATCGCGCTGGTGAGCATGGACAGCTACCGCATCGGCGCCCAGGAACAGCTCAAGACCCTGGGCCGTATCCTCAATGTGCCGGTCACCCACGTCGACCCGGGCCAATCCCTGGCCAACGCGCTCGATCCGTTGCTGCGCAAGCGCGTGGTGCTGATCGACACCGCCGGCCTGCAGGCCAGCGATCCGGCGTTGCGCCTGCAACTGGAAAGCCTGGCCGGGCGTGGTATCAAGTCGAAAAATTACCTGGTGCTTGCAACCACCAGCCAGAAACAGGTTCTTACCGCTGCGTACCATAGCTACAAGCGTTGCGGTCTGGCCGGCTGCATCCTGACTAAACTGGATGAAACCGCCAGCCTGGGCGAAGTGTTGAGCCTGGCTATCAGCCATGAACTACCGGTTGCCTACCTGACCGACGGCCCGCGGATCCCGGATGATTTGCATCTGCCGCGCCGTCATCAACTGGTCAGCCGCGCTGTCAGCGTGCAAATGCAAGAAGAGCCTAGCGAGGAAGCGATGGCCGATATGTTCGCCGACCTTTACCACAACCCGGCAAAGCGGGTGGGTTGAGGCGCGATGAACACCGTGAAATGTACCTACATCGATGGTCTGCAAGCGATTCACGCGGCCAAGCCATGTAGCCTGCGTCTAAGCAAGACAAGGTAAAGAAATAAAATGGGCAGCATGCATCCCGTACAGGTGATCGCGGTGACCGGCGGCAAAGGTGGCGTCGGAAAAACTAACGTGTCAGTGAATTTGTCCCTGGCCCTGGCAGAGCTTGGCCGTCGCGTCATGCTGCTGGATGCTGACCTGGGGCTGGCGAACGTCGACGTTCTGCTGGGACTGACGCCCAAACACACCCTGGCCGATGTGATCGAGGGGCGCTGTGAGCTGCGCGACGTGCTGCTCCAGGGCCCAGGCGGGATCCGCATCGTGCCGGCCGCCTCCGGTACCCAGAGCATGGTGCACCTGAGCCCGGCGCAGCATGCCGGCCTGATCCAGGCATTCAGTGACATCGGCGACAACCTCGACGTGCTGGTGATCGACACCGCCGCCGGGATCGGCGAGTCCGTGGTCAGCTTCGTGCGCGCGGCGCAGGAAGTCTTGCTGGTGGTCTGCGATGAACCCACCTCGATCACCGACGCCTACGCCCTGATCAAACTGCTTAACCGTGACTACGGCATGAACCGCTTCCGCGTCCTGGCCAACATGGCCCAGAGCCCGCAGGAAGGTCGCAACCTGTTCGCCAAGTTGACCAAGGTCACGGATCGCTTTCTCGATGTCGCCTTACAATACGTCGGTGCAGTTCCCTACGACGAGTGTGTGCGCAAGGCTGTGCAAAAGCAGCGTGCAGTCTACGAAGCGTTCCCTCGTTCCAAGTGCGCATTGGCGTTCAAGGCTATTGCCCAGAAGGTCGATACCTGGCCGTTGCCTGCCAACCCTCGGGGGCATCTGGAGTTTTTCGTCGAGCGATTGGTGCATCAGACGAGTGCAGGACCGGTGCTATGACAGCGAACGGCTATAACGCTTACAAGAAGTCTGCCCGTGACAGCCAGGGCGAGTTGATCGAGCGCTATGCGCCACTGGTCAAGCGCATCGCCTATCACCTGCTGGCACGCCTGCCCGCCAGCGTCCAGGTCGAAGACCTGATCCAGGCGGGCATGATCGGCCTGCTCGAAGTGTCGACCAAGTACGACGCGAGCAAGGGCGCGAGCTTCGAGACGTATGCGGGCATCCGCATCCGTGGCGCGATGCTCGACGAAGTGCGCAAAGGCGATTGGGCGCCGCGTTCGGTGCACCGCAATACACGCATGGTCAGTGACGCAATTCGTGCAATTGAAGCAAAAACCGGTCGCGACGCTAAAGATCACGAAGTTGCGGCCGAACTCCAATTGAGTCTCGACGATTATTACGGGATTTTGAACGATACCTTGGGCAGCCGCCTGTTCAGTTTCGACGACCTGTTACAGGACGGCGAACACGAAGGGCTGCATGAGGACGGCGCGAGCACGCATATGGAGCCGTCGCGTGACCTGGAAGATGAGCGTTTCCAGGGAGCGTTGGCGGACGCCATTGCCAACTTGCCGGAGCGCGAGCGGTTGGTGTTGGCGCTGTACTACGACGAAGAGCTGAACCTCAAGGAAATCGGTGAGGTCCTGGGGGTCAGCGAATCCCGTGTCAGCCAGTTGCACAGCCAGTGCGCGGCCCGCTTGCGGGGGCGTCTGGGAGAGTGGCGAGCGCGCTGACAGGCAGTGTGGGGAGCATTGCAAAGCGATACCGCGAAGGTGATAGCCTTCGCGGGCTCGGGCCGTGGTGCCCTCGGCAGTCCTTTTTGTGTAATGCCTGTTGATTGAAATGGCGCGTCCAGGTGCTGGGCGCGTTTAAGACTGCTTGGAGGTCGAATTGGACAAGAACATGAAAATCCTCATCGTTGATGACTTCTCAACGATGCGGCGGATCATAAAAAACCTGTTGCGTGACCTTGGGTTCACAAACACGGTCGAGGCGGATGACGGCCTTACGGCGATTCCGATCCTCAACAGCGGGAGCATCGACTTTCTGGTAACGGACTGGAACATGCCGGGGATGACCGGTATCGACTTGTTGCGCCACGTGCGTGCCGACGAAAAATTGCGCAGCCTTCCCGTGTTGATGGTGACCGCCGAAGCCAAGCGTGAACAGATCATCGAAGCCGCCCAGGCCGGGGTCAACGGTTACGTGGTCAAACCATTCACTGCACAGGCCTTGAAAGAGAAGATCGAAAAGATCTTCGAACGCATCCACGGCTGATGCCATCGCGGGGGAGCTATGGAGCATAAAGAAACGTCACAGGGAGACTTTGAGTCGACCCTGAAAAAGCATGCTCACCAGTTGGTCGACAGCCTTGAAAAAGGCCAGTTCGGCGATGCGGTGCAGTTGATCCATGAGCTCAACCAGACCCGTGACCGAGGCCTGTACCAGGAAGTGGGCAAGCTCACACGCGAGCTGCACAGCGCGATCGTCAATTTCCAGATTGACCCGCACATGCCCCAGGCCGAAGAGATTTCGCAGATCACCGACGCCACCGAACGCCTGTCCTATGTGGTCAGGCTGACCGAGGCGGCGGCCAACCGCACCATGGACCTGGTGGAAAACGCCACGCCCCTGGTCAACGGCATGGCCACGGAAGCCCACGCCCTGAGCGTTGACTGGGGCCGCTTCATGCGCCGTGAAGTCGGTGCGGAAGAGTTTCGTGAGCTGGCACGTCGGGTCGAAGGGTTTTTGTCGCGCAGCGAGCAGGAAAACCGCACGGTTTCCAGCAACCTCAATGACATTCTGCTCGCCCAGGATTACCAGGACCTGACCGGTCAGGTGATCAAGCGTGTGACCCAGTTGGTCACCGAAGTGGAAAGCAACCTGCTCAAATTGGTACTCATGGCCGGCCAGGTCGACCGTTTTGCCGGCATCGAACATGACCGCGAAGCGATCCTCTCTGAAAAAGATCCACAAAAACATCTCGCCAAGGGTGAAGGTCCGCAGATTCATGCCGATAAACGTGAAGACGTTGTGTCAGGTCAGGATGACGTAGATGACCTGTTATCCAGTTTAGGCTTCTAAGGAGCACCCACATGAGCTTCGGCGCCGATGAAGAGATCCTTCAGGATTTCCTTGTAGAGGCCGGCGAAATTTTAGAGCAACTGTCCGAACAACTGGTCGAGCTGGAAAGCCGCCCGGATGATGCGAACCTGCTCAATGCAATTTTTCGCGGTTTTCATACTGTAAAAGGGGGCGCCGGCTTCCTCCAGCTCCATGAGCTGGTGGAGTGCTGCCACATCGCCGAGAACGTGTTCGACATCCTGCGCAAGGGTGAGCGTCACGTTGATTCGGAGTTGATGGACGTGATTCTCGAAGCACTGGATGCGGTCAACGGCATGTTCAGCGAAGTGCGCGAGCGTGCCCCGATCACCGCAGCCACTCCGGAACTGCTGGCCGCCCTGGCGCGCTATGCAGAGCCGGCCGACACCTCGGCAGCGCCGGTGGTCGAAGCCGTACCGGAACCGGTGGCGGAGCCTGAAGCGGATGTGACGGACAGCGAGTTCGAGCAACTGCTCAGCTCCCTCAGTGCCGTCAAGGCCGAAGCCGAAGCGCCGGCTGCGGTTGCCCCGGCTGCCCCGGCTGCCGCGCCGACCAGCGAGGACATTACCGACGCTGAGTTCGAGTCCCTGCTCGATCAATTGCACGGCAAGGGCCAGTTCGCCGCC